>JBDNGO010000081.1:0-19252 GCA_041689245.1 Flavobacteriaceae bacterium
GGGTGAATTAATTTGTGATTCTGAATTTCCATTTTGACTCCAAACCAATTGTATATTATAATTTCCATGAGGAATCGAATTAAAATTCCAATTGCCAGTTTTTGTCCAGCCTTCGTTACCATTGAAATTCTTGGTTTCATTCTTGTTCCAGTTTTTGATGTTTTTACCAAAAACAAATCCATTTCCATTAAAAGCGGAGGAGTTTCTAGGCTCAACGCCATCTACTCCTGAAATATAAATCAGTAATCTTCCATTAGATTTAAAAGAAGCTTTGAGTTCTTTTTTAACTGAAATATTAAAGATTAATTTGGTGGATTCCTGTTGTCCAATTAAACTGTTAGTAGTCAGTACCAATAAGGCAAGAATGAAAAGGTTTTTGATATTCATAGAGTTTGTTTTTTAAAAATGGTAATAGCTTGATATGGTTCCGTTTTGATAAATTATAACGTTAGTTACTGAAACAAGTTCAGCACATGTAGCGAAGTTACCAAAAATGCGTTTAGAAACAAGTTAAATTATTTCCTTTTAACTAATAACAGCCCTAAAAATGTCAACGCTCCATTCAGTACCAATAATGCAAAACTAAAATCAAAGCCTAATTTTTCTTTAGAGTAAAAACTAATCAAATAGGTTAGAATTGGTGCAGCCAAACAAATAAATGGCACCGCTTTGTCTTTTACGTTTAATTTGGTGAATAAACCAAAAGCATACAATCCTAATAAAGGTCCGTAGGTATAGCCAGCAAACGTAAATATCTTCGCAATAACACTTGCATCCGCAATAAAATACTTGAAAATTAAGATGGTTGCTATCAATACAAAAGAGAATAGTATGTGAATTATTTTTCTAATTTTCTCTTGCTCTTTTGTATCCTTCTTTTTGTTAATCTCTAAAATATCAATACTAAAAGAGGTGGTTAAAGAGGTCAATGCAGAATCTGCACTAGAATATGCTGCGGCAATCAATCCTAAGATAAAGAATATTTGAGTTGCCAAGCCTAAGGTTTCTTTGGCTGCTATAATCGGAAACAATTCATCTTTGTGTGCGTCAATTCCGTTGCGTTGTGCATAATCGGTTAATAAGATTCCTAAAGCTAAAAAGAAAAAGTTGACAATTACCAATACAATGGTAAACCAAAACATGTTTTTCTGTGCATCTTTTAAGTTTCTACAGGTTAAATTTTTCTGCATCATATCTTGATCCAGTCCTGTCATTGCCACGGCAATAAATGCGCCGGCTAAAAACTGTTTCCAAAAATAATTCCCGGCATTTACATCCTCAAAAAAGAAGGTTTTAGACAAGTCGCTGTCGGCAACATAACTAAAAATATTAGAGATGTCCATTTCATCTGAAATGGTGTAAATACAAACACCAACTGCAATTAACATGAATAATGTTTGTAGTGTATCTGTCCAGACAATGGTTTTTATTCCGCCTTTAAATGTATAGAGCCAAATCAATAAAATAGTGATAGAAACAGTTACCCAAAACGGAATTCCATACCCATCAAATAATAATAATTGCAATACATTGGCAACTAAAAACAGTCGAAATGCAGCGCCTATAGTTCTCGATAATAAAAAGAAACTAGCGCCCGTTTTATAAGAATAGCGCCCAAACCGATCTTCTAAATAGGTGTAGATAGACGTTAGGTTTAGTTTGTAGTATAGAGGTAATAATACCAATCCTATAATTGCATATCCAATTACATACCCTAACACCATTTGCATATATGCCATAGATTGTCCTTCTACCCAGCCTGGTACAGAAATAAATGTGACTCCAGAAAGCGAAGCGCCAATCATTCCGAAGGCAACTAAATACCAAGGAGATGAATTGTTTGCTTTAAAAAATGTTTCGTTATTGGCAGATTTCCCTGTGATGTAAGAGATGAGAATTAAGACACTAAAATAGGCGACGATTAATAAAATAATGTGAAGTGGCTGCATTGTAAGGTGTAAATATTGAGTGATTCGTTATGAGTTACGAATATAGGTTTTTTTAGAGTATAGAATATAGATAAGAGAGGAAAGACAGGTAAATCTAAGCCCACTAATTCTTTTCTCTTTTTTCTTTGCTCTTTTTTCTCTTTAAATGTACATTTGCGACTATGGATTTTTCATCAAAATTATTAGAAAATGCGGTAAACGAAGTTTCTCGTTTGCCAGGAATTGGTAAGAGAACTGCGTTGCGTTTGGTGTTGCATTTGTTAAAACAACCAATAGAGCATACGGGTTTTTTATCTGAAGCTTTATTGCATTTACGTAACGATGTGAAAGCCTGTGAAAAATGTCATAACATTTCTGATACTATAATTTGTGAAATCTGTAATAATCCAAACAGAAATCCAGAAATTGTTTGTGTTGTAGAAGATATTCGTGATGTAATGGCTATAGAAAACACCTCTCAATTTAAAGGCTTGTATCATGTTTTGGGCGGAAAAATTTCTCCAATTGAAGGAATTGGGCCTCATAATTTACAAATAGAATCGTTGGTAGAAAAAGTATCTAAAGGAGGAATTAAAGAATTGATTTTTGCCTTGAGTTCTACAATGGAAGGCGATACAACCAACTTCTATATTTTTAAGCAAATAGAAAAATTTGAGATTATAACTTCTACGATTGCACGTGGAATTTCTGTAGGCGACGAATTAGAATATGCAGATGAAATTACGCTAGGAAGGAGTATTGTAAATAGAATTCCTTTTGAGCAAAGTATAAAAGGTTAATCTTCCAAATTCTCTTCAAGATAATAATCGTCATCATCTTCATTATTTGAAGAATCCCAGTCTTTTTTAGCTCTAATAGTTTTATACAATTTAATTCCGAGCATTAATAAAACTCCGAAGAGCATAATTCCAACAACACCCCAGACCCAATTAATTGCACTTTTTAAGGTTACTAAAAATACAATTGCAAATAAGATGATGGTTGCAACTTCATTCCAAATTCGCAGTTTAAAAGAAGAGTATTTAATGATGTCGTTTTGTAATTGATTAAAAATTTTCTGGCAAGAACCGTGGTAAAAATAGAGTGCCAACACAAAAGATAATTTCACCAACATCCAAGGCTGTTGCAAATAATAAGGATTGTCATACAGCATCCAAAAAGCAAAAACACTCGCCAATACAGCAGATGGCCATGTAATAATATACCACAGTCTTTTAGCCATGATTTTGTATTGTGTTTGTAAAATTTTTCTAGCTGGTTCTTCTTTATCCTCAGCTTCTACATGATAAATAAACAAGCGAATAATGTAGAATAAACCTGCAAACCAAGTAATTACAAAAATAATGTGTAATGCTTTTACGTATAAAAAATCCATAGTCTTTTAATTTAGTTGTAAAGTTACAAAGTAGCAGAGTTGCAAAGCTGCAAAGTTGAGATTTTTCCTCATTCTTTGTCAAAATGACAGACTGCAAACGGTTACTGAATACTGGAAGCTATTTATTGATTTTATTAAGATTGCCACGTCATACTTCCTCGCAATGACAACTTTATTGATAATTGCTCATTGATAATTGTTCATTGTCTATTGTTCATTGATAATTGTTTCTCGTTCACTCCATTCATCAATCCAAGTATTCATGACTTTTACCCAATCTTCATTATCATTCATACACGGAATATGTTTGTAATGGGTTCCGCCGCCTTCAAAAAACTGTTCTTTTCCTTCCATGGCAATTTCTTCCAATGTTTCTAAACAATCAGAAACAAAAGCAGGCGTGACAACAGCCATTTTTCGTTTTCCTTCTTCTTTCGGAATTCTGTCAAATTCAAAATCTGTGTATGGTTTTAACCAAGGATCTTTTAATAATCTAGATTGAAAAGAATTGCTGTACGTTCCTTCTTTTAAATTTAATGTTTTTGCAATCTCTTTAGTGGTTTCAAAACATTGATGACGATAACAGGTTTCGTGTGCTTTAGATGGTTTTTCGCAACAAGAACCATCGAGTTTACAATGACTTTTTGTTGGGTCGGTTTTAAAAATATGACGTTCAGGAATTCCGTGATACGAAAACAATATATAATCATACTCAAAATCCTTTAAGTGATTTTTAATGTTGTCAGACATCACTTTGGTATATCTTGGCTCGTTATAAAACGATTGTATTTCAGATGTTTTTATATTCGGAAAAAACTGTTTTCTTACTTCCTCTGCTTTTGCTAAAACTGTTTCTGTAGAAGACATGGCGAAATGAGGATATAATGGCACAATTAACAGATCATCAACTCCTTTATCTGCTAATTCTTGAAACCCTTTTTGAATGCTCATACTTCCGTAACGCATTGCCAAAGCAACAGGGATTTCTGTATTATTAGCAATTTTTTTCGCAAAACGCTCAGAGATCACAACTAATGGAGAGCCTTCTTTCCACCAGATTTTTTTATACGCAGCAGCAGATTTTTTTGGTCGTACGTTTAAAATAATTCCTTTTATCAATAACCAACGTTTCCAATACGGAATGTCAATTACACGTTCATCCATTAAAAATTCGTCTAAATATTTACGAACATCTTTTGTTTTTGTGCTATCTGGTGACCCTAAGTTGATTAATAAAACTCCTTTCATATGTATGCTGAACTTGTTTCAGTATCTTTTTAGTTATTATTCGTTGTCATTTCGAGTGTTTTCTTAGAGATGAAAATCGACAAGAAAATGTATCGAGAAGTCTTTTAAAAACTTCTCGATACAAATTTATTCATTCTTGATAAATTTACTCGAACTGACATTATGCTATTTGTTTACTTCTCTTTTTAATTGATTTGTTACTTCGTAAAGTGCGATTGATAAACTATGAATCACATTCATAGAAGAATTTCTTCCATACATTGGTATCGCAACTGTTTTGTCTACTAAATTTATAGTTGAAATTCCGTTGCGCTCACTTCCCAAAAGTAATACGATTTTTTGATGATTTTTAAAATCAAAATTTTCAATATTGATACTTTCATTAGTAATTTCTATACCAATAATTATGTTTCCTTCTGCTTTTAATTGATTGATAAGGTTGTTAAAATCAGCATAGGTTTCATATTTAATTTGAGCTATTGTATTTCTTGCTGTTTTTTTTACAATTTTATTTTCTATTGACGGTGAAGTTTCATGTAAATAGATTTTTTGCACACCAAAACTTTCTGAAACCCTGAAACACATTCCGATATTTTCAGGAGTTCTAATCGCGTCGCAAACAATAGTAATAGGAAACTCTTGTTGTTTGTTTTCTATTTCTGTGTGATGTAGTTGCTTCATCTAATTATTTTGTAGAGAACTTACATATTTTTTTGGAGTGGTTCCAAATTTCTTTTTAAATGCAGCTATAAAATGACTCGATGTACTGTAGCCGATTTTAGAACCAACTTCATTTACATTGTATTTATTGCTTTCTAATAACCTTCTAGCATGCTCCATTTTATAATCTAATAAAAAGCCATAAACAGTATCGCCATAAATTTGCTTAAAGCCTTCTTTTAACTTCTTTAAAGACAAACTAATTTCGTTTGATAACTCTTGTAAACTAGGTGGTTCTGACATTCTAGAAATGATAATGTCTTTTGCTTTTCTAATTTTTAGCACATTTTCTTCATCAACTAAAAAAGGACAAAAATCTGCATTTGTTGTGTCTTCTTTTTGAAAATGCAAACTCAATAATTCGTAAATTTTTCCTTTGATAAACAATTCTTTTATAGCGTTATTTACATTAGAATTAATGATTTGTTGTAATACAATTAACACAGAAGGTTTAATAATATCGTCGTTATAATATTTTCTATTGATGTTTTCTTTGCTTAAGAAATGGATATGATTTGCTTCTTTAGAAAACAACGAATGAAATTTTTCAATTGAAATCAATAAAGAAACCAAAGATGTTTTTGGTTCAATTTCTAAATTAATCGGCAATTTTTGTTGAGGATTATATAGTAAAATTGAATGTTGCTCTAAAACATTAAAAGTATAATTGCTATTATTAAATAAGAATTTAGAATTTCCTTTTATGCAAAAATGCAATTGAATAAAAGAGCTATCTATGTCTCTTTCAAATCGTTGCGTTTTTGTACTCTCATTTTCAAAATGCAATAAAAAAAATTGATTCTCAATACTAATTTCTTGAATAGTACTTTTTGCGTTGTTTTTTATCATTTTTAAAATTTAAAAAGAAATTATTCTATTTAGAATCATTCTATATAAAAAACTATAGAAGCCCTTATTTTTACGTAAAAATACATTTTTTTTTCATTTTTTTAATATTAAATAATTAAAAAACGCATAGCGACATTAATAGTTCTTTTAGCGATACTTTTATTGTAAAGAAGTATTTACTTTTGAGCTACTTTTTGAAAAACATACATGACAACCAAAAATCATCAAGTGAATTTATACAATATTGGAGTTAGCTATAAAAAAGCAGAAGCTGATGTTAGAGGTAAATTTTCGTTAACCAAAGAAGCTCAAATTAAGTTATTAAAAGAAGCGAAAGAAAATGGTATAGATGGTATTTTTGTATTATCAACCTGTAATAGAACAGAAATTACTGGTTTTGCAGAACATCCTTTTCAATTAATTAATTTATTGTGTAAATACTCTAAGGGAACCGTAGAAGAATTTGCAGTTGTTTCTAATGTGTATAAAAATCAACAAGCAATTTCACATTTATTTAGAATGGGAACAGGTTTAGATAGCCAAATTTTAGGAGATTATGAAATTGTAGGTCAATTAAGAAATTCATTTAAACAAGCTAAAAAATATAAAACTACAAATTCTTATTTCGAAAGACTTCTAAATCATGTAATGCAAGCAAGCAAGCGCGTAAAAAATGAAACGCGTTTAAGCTCTGGAACAACATCGGTTTCTTATGCTGCAATTCAATATATTATAACCAATATATTAAACTATAATCAAAAGAATATGTTGGTTTTTGGTTTGGGTAAAATGGGAAAAAATACCTGTAAAAACTTAGCTGAATATACCCAAAATAAATCGATTTGTTTAATTAATAGAACTGAAGAAAAAACAACTGAGTTTGTTAAAGAGCATCAGTCAATCAGAAAAGAAACCATAGAGAATTTAATATCAGAAGTAAAAAAGGCTGATGTCTTAATTGTTTCTACTGGAGCAAATACTCCAACAATAACGTTAGAGCATATTTCTACTGATAAAGAGATTCTAATCTTAGATTTATCAATGCCATCAAATGTAGCTATTGAGGTAAAAAACTTAAAAAATGTTACACTTATTAACGTCGATGAGTTATCAAAAGTTACGGATAAAACCTTGGCAATTCGTCAACAAGAAATTCCTCTTGCAGAGTCAATTGTAGAAACTCATAAAAATGAGTTCAATGAATGGTTAAATCATCGTAGATTTACGCCAGCAATTAATGCGTTGAAACAATCGTTAGAAACGATTCAGCAAGAAGAGATTGCTTTTCATAAAAAGAAATTGAAGAATTTTGATGAAGCACAAGCAGAAATCATTACATCAAGGTTTATTCAAAAAATAACAACACAGTTTGTTAAACATTTAAAAGACGAAGAAACATCAGTTTCTCAAAGTATTAATGTGGTAAGTAAAATGTTTGAAACTGAATTAGAAAAACTACATGCAGAAGATCATTAGAATCGGTACAAGAGACAGCGAATTAGCACTTTGGCAAGCAAAAACAGTACAACAACAATTAGAATATTTAGGCCATAAAACAGAAATAGTTACCGTAAAATCTACTGGAGATTTAGTCTTAGACAAACCTTTGTACGAAATAGGAATTATAGGAATATTTACTAAAAATTTAGATATTGCTCTAATGAATGATGAGATTGATATTGCTGTTCATTCTTTAAAAGATGTACCAACAATATTACCAAAAAGTATTGTTCAAGTTGCTGTCTTAAAAAGAGGAAATTCAAATGATATGCTCGTTTTTAAAGAGAATGAAGAATTTTTGACACAAAAAGATGCCATTATCGCTACAGGAAGCTTGAGAAGAAAAGCACAATGGTTACATCGTCATCCAACACATCAAATTGTTGGTTTAAGAGGTAATGTGCAAACTAGATTAGAAAAATTAAAAAATAATGATTGGAATGCAGCAATTTTTGCAGCTGCAGGATTAGAACGTTTAAAAATTAAACCAGATAACGCAATTAGTTTAAGTTGGATGACGCCAGCTCCAGCTCAAGGAATTGTAGCAATTACGGTGTTATCTGAATCTACAGAAATCATAGATATCTGTAAAGAATTGAATGACGAAGAAACAGAAATGCTTGCAAAAGTAGAGCGTGATTTTTTAAGTATTCTTGAAGGTGGATGTTCAGCTCCAATAGGTGCTTTGGCTTATGTAAAAGAAGATGAAGTATATTTTAAGGGCGTATTGTTAAATCCTGAAGGAACAAAAAGAATTGAAGTTACTTCTAAAGAAAAAATTGGAAGACACAGTTATATAGCAAAAGAATGTGCTGATTTTGTATTGAATAGAGGTGGAAAAGAAATTATGGCTTCTTTAAAAGGAAATCAAGATAAAAAGTTTGCAGTCTATTCTACCAAAAAACTTTCTGAAATTCAAAAAAGATTATTACCAGAAACAGTTGCTGTTGAAGACAGTGATTTTATTAAAATACGTTTTAATAGAATTCCGCCAAAAGTAGTTAAAAACGAAATTGAAAATGTTATTATAACTAGTAAAAATGGAGTAGAATCTCTGTTAAACAGTTTTGTTAAACAAGAATTACAATTCAAAAAAATATATTGTGTTGGTAGAAGAACCAAAAAATTAATTGAGCAAAATATTGGAACCGTTTCACATTCAGAAAAGAATGCAGAGAAACTAGCTGAATATCTTTTAAAGAATATCAAAGGACAAGAAGTAACTTATTTCTGTAGTGATTTACGCCTAGATATTTTGCCAACTGTATTGACAGAAAACGGAATTATTGTTAACGAAATTGAGGCATACAAAACTATGTATAGTCCAGTAAATGTTAGAGAGCAATTCTCTGGAGTATTATTTTATAGTCCATCAACAATAGAAAGTTATTTACAAGATAATTCAACTGATAAAATTGCATTTTGTATTGGAGAAAGTACCGCTAAAGAAGCTAGAAAAAACTTCAAAAACGTACAAGTTGCCAATTTACCAACGGTAGAAAGTGTGTTGGAATTAGTGAGCTTGCATTATGTAAAAGAGTAACGTCATTCCGAGCAAAGCGAAGGAATCTGTTTAAAAGATTACCAGGTCACTTTGTTCCCCGTAATGACAGAAAGAAATAAAACAAATGTTTAGAACAAGAAGACTTAGAAAATCAGAAGGAATCAGAAGATTGGTGAGAGAAACCAATTTATCTGTTGACGATTTTATCTATCCATTATTTATAGAAGAAGGAACAGGAATTGAAACAGAAATTGTTTCGATGCCAGGAATCAAACGTTTTTCTTTGGATAGAATTTCTAAAGAATTAGATGAGGTTGTTGCTCTAAATATTTCTGCAGTATTGTTATTTGGTATTCCTTCAACAAAAGATGAAGAAGGAACAGAAACCTGGAATGATAACGGAATTATGCAACAAGCAATTCGTTTTATCAAGAAAAAGTATCCCAATTTATATGTAATTACAGATGTTTGTTTTTGCGAATATACGTCTCATGGTCATTGTGGAGTTATTCATGATAACGATGTAGATAATGATGCAACGTTAGTAAATATTGCAAAACAAGTGATCTCTCATGCAAAAGCTGGCGTTGATATGGTTGCGCCATCTGGAATGATGGATGGAACGATTGCTATGGTTCGTGAGTCTCTTGATAACACCGGTTTTGTGAATTTGCCAATTATGGCATATTCGGTAAAATATGCATCCGCATTTTATGGGCCTTTTAGAGATGCAGCAGATTCTGCACCAACCTTTGGTGATAGAAGAACCTATCAAATGGATCCAGCAAATAGAGACGAAGGTCTCCGTGAAGCAACTTTTGACGATCAAGAAGGCGCTGATATTTTAATGGTAAAACCAGCACTGTCTTATTTAGATATTATCAGAGATTTAAAAAATAATTTTGACCGACCAATTGCATGTTATAATGTAAGTGGAGAATATGCAATGGTTAAAGCTGCTGCAGAAAAAGGTTGGATTGATGGCGAAAAAGTGATGATGGAAAGTTTGCTTTCTATGAAAAGAGCAGGAGCAGATATTATCATTACGTATTTTGCTAAAGAGGCGGCTAGAATATTGTTGAAAAAATAACGTCATTACGAGGAAGAATGACGAAGTAATCTCATTATTAAAAGATTGCTTCATTTCATTCGCAATGACAGAAAATTTTAAAAAAATGAAATTCGAAAAATCACAAAAACTATACGAAAAAGGATTAGTGAATCTTGTAGGAGCAGTAAACTCTCCAGTAAGAGCATTTTCATCTGTTGGAGGAAATCCATTGTTTATTAAAAAAGCAAAAGGAAGTAGAATTACCGATGTAGATGGAAATGAATACGTAGATTTAGTTTTGTCTTACGGGCCAATGATTTTGGGTCACCGACATAAAAAAGTTCAAAAAGCAATTACCAAAGCATTAAAAAAAGGATATTCTTTTGGCGCATCAAATAAAAACGAAATCAAATTAGCAAAAATAGTTTGTGATGCTTTTCCAGGAATGGATAAAGTACGTTTTGTAAATTCAGGAACAGAAGCTGTTTTAAGCGGAGTTCGTTTGGCAAGAGCGTTTACAGGAAAAGATAAAATAATCAAGTTTTCGGGTTGTTATCACGGACATCAAGATGCATTATTAGTTGCAGCCGGTTCTGGATTGGCAACATTAAGTTTACCTGGATCAAAGGGTGTTCCGGAAGGAGCTGTGAAAAATACTTTAATAGCTGAATACAATGATTTAGAGAGTGTAAAAAAACACTTTAAAAAACATACGGATATTGCTGGCGTAATTATTGAGCCGATTGCAGGAAATATGGGAGTTGTACTTCCGGAAGATGATTTCTTAAAAGAATTAAAAAAATATTTAGAAACAAAAGGAGCGTTATTAATAGTTGATGAAGTAATGACAGGTTTTCGTTCTAAATTTGGTGGAGCGCAAGAAGTTTTAGGAGTTGAAGCAGATATAACTTGTTTAGGAAAAGTAATTGGCGGAGGTTTTCCTGTAGGGGCATATGGAGCAAGAAACGAAATAATGGAAATGGTTGCGCCTTTAGGCGAAATGTATCAAGCAGGAACGTTAAGTGGAAACCCGATTACAATGGCAGCAGGAATTGCTACATTAACGGAATTGAAGAAACAAAACCCGTATGAGAAAATTGAAGAGTTTGCAAGTATATTAGAAGTGATTTTATTAGAAACTGCTAAAAAACACGATATAAATATAGTTGTAAATAGATTTGGTTCTATGATTAATCCGTTCTTTAAAAAAGGAGAAGTTACCAACTTTGAAGAAGCGCAAAATTCCGACACCAAAAAGTTTGCGGTGTTCTTTTGGGAAATGATAAAAAACGGTGTGTTTATACCACCATCTCAATTTGAAGCTTGGTTTTTATCATCAGCTTTAAACAAAAAAGATTTTGAAAAAATAAGTAAAGCAATTGATGCAGGAATGAAAAAAGTAGCTGAAAGCTTTTAGCCTTTTGCTTTTAGGTAATTAGTTATGAGAAATTTTAGAAAACTTAAAACTTGGGAACAAGGTATAGAGATTGTAAAGGAGGTTTACAAAATATCACAAAAATTACCTTCGGAAGAAAAATTTGGATTAAAAAGTCAAATTACTAGAGCTGCAGTTTCTATTCCTTCAAATATAGCTGAAGGTTCAAGTAGAAATAGTGAAATTGAATTTAAAAGGTTTTTAGAGATTGCAATTGGTTCTTTATTTGAAGTTGAAACACAATTAATAATTATTCAAGAATTAAATTTAATTGATAATGAAGAGTTGTCTTTTATTTTTCAACTAATTGAAAAAGAAGGTAAAATGATTAACGGATTAATAAATACAATAAAAAATAGCTAAAAGCCAAAGCCAAAAGCTAAGAGCCAATAGCCAAAAGCTAAATCATGATAAAAAACGATTTATTTTTAAGAGCATTAAAAGGAGAAACTGTTGATAGACCACCAGTTTGGATGATGCGTCAAGCAGGAAGATATTTACCAGAGTTTATTAAAATTCGTGAGAAATATGACTTTTTTACACGTTGTAGAACTCCAGAATTAGCTTCAGAAATTACAGTGCAGCCAATTCGTAGATTTGGAATGGACGCAGCTATTTTATTTTCAGATATTTTGGTAATTCCGCAAGCAATGAATATTGAAGTGGAAATGAAACCGAATTTCGGACCCTATTTACCAAACCCTGTAAGAGATCAAAAAGGAGTTGATAATGTAATTGTTCCAGATGTTCATCAAAAATTAGGGTATGTGATGGGAGCAATTAAAGCAACGAAAGAAAAGTTGAATGATGACATTCCGTTAATTGGATTTGCAGGGTCTCCTTGGACAATTTTATGTTATTGTGTGCAAGGTCAAGGTTCTAAAAACTTTGATAAAGCAAAAGAATTTTGTTTTACAAATCCGATTGCTGCTCATCAATTATTACAAAAAATTACAGATACTACTATTGCATATTTAAAAGCAAAAGTTGCAGCAGGAGTTAATGCTGTTCAAATATTTGATTCTTGGGGAGGAATGTTGTCTCCAGTAGATTATCAAGAGTTCTCTTGGCAGTATATTCAGCAAATAATTGATGCTTTAAAAGACGAGGCGCCAGTAATTGCTTTTGGAAAAGGATGTTGGTTTGCTTTAAATGATATGGCAAAATCTGGAGCATCTGCTTTGGGTGTAGATTGGACGTGTTCTGCAAGAAATGCACGTTATTTATCTGGAGGAAAGATTACATTACAAGGAAATTTTGACCCATCAAGATTATTATCGCCACCGGCTGAAATTAAAAAGATGGTTAACCAAATGATTAATGAGTTTGGAAAAGATAGATATATTGTGAATTTAGGTCACGGTATTTTGCCAAACATTCCAGTAGAAAATGCAAAAGCATTTATTGATGCTGTAAAAGAATATAAAGTCCCATCTTAATCTTCCCAAAGGGAAGAAATGTTTGTGGAATTATATAGTAAGAGTTTCCTTTCCTTCGGAAAGGAGTAAGGATAGGGTAATAATGAAGAACAAATTTTACGCATATATAGAAAACTTACAAGATACCATTACTTCTAAATTAGAAGGAGTAGACGGGAGAGCAATGTTTGAAGAAGACAATTGGAAACGTGCAGAAGGTGGTGGTGGAAGAACCCGTGTGATTGAAAATGGTGCTGTTTTTGAAAAAGCCGGCGTAAATATTTCAAAAGTTTATGGAGAATTACCAAAGTCATTAAGAAAACAATTCGGAGTAGAAGCAGGAGACTTCTTTGCTTGTGGATTAAGCTTGGTGTTGCACCCAAGAAATCCATTTGCACCAACAGTACATGCTAACTGGCGTTATTTTGAAATGTATGATGGAGAAGGAAATATTGTTACCCAATGGTTTGGCGGAGGTCAAGATTTAACTCCATATTATTTATTTGAAGAAGATGCGGTTCACTTTCATTCGGTTTGTAAAAAGGCATGTGATCAACATAATTTAGGATTTCATCCAAAGTTCAAGGAAACGTGTGATATGTATTTTTGGAATACCCATAGAAATGAAGCACGTGGAATTGGAGGTTTGTTTTTTGATTACTTAAAAGAAACGGATGAATTCTCTATTCAAGATCGATATGATTTTGTTACAGAGGTTGGAAACAGCTTTTTAGAAAGCTATGTGCCGATTGTTGAGAGAAGAAAAGAGATTGCATATACCAAAGAGCAAAAAGATTGGCAAGAAGTTAGAAGAGGGCGTTATGTAGAGTTCAATTTAGTACATGATAGAGGTACGTTGTTTGGGTTGAAAACAAATGGACGTATCGAAAGTATTTTGATGAGTTTACCGCCAACTGTCCAATGGGTATATAATCAGCAGCCATCAGAAAACTCTGAAGAAGCAAAACTCTTAGCTGTTTTAGCAACACCTAAAAATTGGGTGTAAACTTTACTCTTATTTTATAGGCCTTTGATAAGGGAATCTTTTGATTTCTTTTGGAACGGCATAGCCATCTAGTCCATTTATTGTAGCAATATTCCCTTTGCTTAAGTCGATGAAATAATCTTCAGAAATCATCCCTTTACGAACAAATATCTTTTCTACGGATGCTAGAATTAATAGCGTTCCATTTGCTTTTATAGGAACTTCTTCTATAAATTTCATTGCTATTTGCAGCGGAGCGTTTTTTACAAATGGAGCATTCCAGTTTTCTTTGTACTCTTCGTTAAAAGTTGTTTTGTCGAATTCAGAAATTTCAGCAGGATATTTTGCAGATGTATGATGGGCATGAGGAATTGCCCCCTCAAAAACTGCATTTAAAGTAAAAACCCCCATTTCTTTAATGTTGTCATAGGTATTTCTTCGAACGGTTGTTGGCCGCAATACAAAGCCATAAATAGCTGGGTCAGATCCAAAATGGGTTACTGAACTAAATATGGCCAAGTTAGAAACACCTTCTTTAGATTTTGTTCCAATTAAATTGGCAGATTTATAGCCTACTGCAGAGTTTATTAAATTAATTTTGTTTAAATGAGCAAGGTTTTCAATTGCTGCTTTATCAAATGAAATCATAATTTAGAACTGTAATTATTGATTTTTACGTTGGTTGCTTTTAAATCAAACATTAAATTATATAAGCCAAAAAAGGTTCTGTTTATGTAAATGAAATGTTTTGAACCTCTGTTTCCGTTCATTCCTTTTAGTTCAGAGCTTTTAGCGTATTTAGATCCTAAATCAGCAATTTGTTCAAAGAATGTTGCGTCAGAAAAATCAAATGTATCTTGATGAAAAGGTTGTGTAAATAAACTCAACATTTCATGAAAAAGTTTATTAAAAAATATAATTTCCTCTGGAGAATCATCTTCTCTTAAAATTTCTAATTCGTATAATTTCTTTTTAAAATAATCAGGATTTTCGATGTTTTCTTTTTTTGCTAACTCAAAATAAGGAATGTAAAATTCATCAGGAATTGATTTCATACAACCAAAGTCAATCACAATTAATTCTCCATTTGTATTCACTAAAAAATTTCCAGGATGTGGATCTGCATGTACTTTCTTCAAATGATGAATTTGAAACATATAAAAATCCCATAAGGCTTGCCCTAGTTTGTTAGAGATTTTTTGATTTAAAGGTTTGTTTGTGAATTCAGAAAGATGAATTCCTTCCATCCAACTCATGGTAAGAATTCTTTCTGAGGAAAATTCTTTATAATATGTAGGGAATTTTAAATTAGGAATCTGTTTACAGGCTGATGCAATCTCTACACTTTGTTCAAATTCTAAGGTATAATTTGTTTCTTCAGTTAGCTTTTCTTCCACCTCTTTAAAATAGCGCTCAGAATTATTTCCTCTAATATTAAACATTTTCATAGCGATAGGCTTTACCAACGCTAAATCTGATGATATACTTTTTGCAATTCCAGGGTATTGTATTTTTACAGCAAGTTTTACTCCATTTTTCTCTGCTTGATGAACCTGTCCAATACTTGCAGCATTTACAGACGTTAAATTAAATGTATCAAAAATTTCTGATGGATGTTTCCCTAAATAATTTTTGAAAGACTTCACAACTAAAGGCGCAGATAACGGAGGAACAGAGAATTGTGCTAGTGAAAATTTTTCTACATAAGCTCTTGGTAGAATACTCTTTTCCATACTCAGCATTTGGGCAACTTTCAAAGCGCTTCCTTTCATGGTTTTTAATCCATTATAGATGTCTTCAGCATTTGCTTTATTTAGGTTTTCTTTTGCTTTTTCTTCTGTTTTTATCAGTTTTTCACCATAATATTTTACATAATTAACACCAACTTTTGCTCCAGTTTGAATTAATTTGGTGGCTCTTTGAATTTTTGATGTCGGGATGCGATCTATAGTTTTCATAGTTGAAGCTTAACGTTTAAAATCCATTTTTTCTTTGAATAAAAACTTACCTAAATCTATAATGCTTTTTATAGGTTTTGTATTAATGAGGTCAAAACTAGCATGTATACTTTTTTCGATAAAAACATCTGTTTTTTCAAAAGATGAAGAAGTGTCATTCATCCAGAATTTTAGTATGATTAAAAATTGAATCCAGAAGCCTTCTTGTATTCCTTTATCTTGAATATTCTCTATGCTTTCTTGTTTAAAATCAATTTTATCAATGTGTAAGGCATTAATAAAATTGCTAAAATATTTTTTGAGCTCTTTAAGTTTTTGTAAATTTTTTAATGAATTTTTATTGTCACCTAATGCAAGCAAAACATACGATCTGTTTTCTGTTAAAATATCAAAGTATGTAAAGTATAAACTCAATAATTTATTTTTTGCATCATATTCTTTAAAGTCTTTATTTTTTTCGAGTAAAGATGTGGCATTATCAAAAAATAGTGTAAAAATTTTTTTTTCCAAGTGTTCAAAAGAACTAAAATATTTGTAAAAGTCACGTTCATCAATCTCCAATTCTTTCGCAAAAGTGTATATTGATACAGGTTTAACTCCAGTTTTTAAAAGTGTATCAATATATTTTGATACTATTTTAATTTCATTTATTTCTTTTTTAGGTTCCATAATTTCTAATTTATATCTTTGTCTTTTAATTTAACAGATATAAAAATGAAATCGGTTCTTATAATTGGAGGTAGTAGTGGAATTGGAAAATCTTTGGTAAATATTTTGTTAGAAACATCAAAGGTTTCTTCAATTAGCAGAACTTCTGCTGAAATAATACATCCTAATTTTAAAGAGTTCTCTTGTGATATTTTACATGATGAGTTGCCAAAATTTGAGCAAATTGATGCTTTGGTGTATTGCCCTGGAAGTATTAATCTTAAACCAATTTCCAGGCTGAAGCAAGAAGATTTTTTGAATGATTTTTCAATTAATGTCTTAGGGGCTGTTAAAGTTATTCAAGAATATTTACCAATTTTAAAACAATCTAAAACTCCAACTATTTTGATGTTTAGCACTGTTGCTGTTAAAATAGGAATGCCATTTCATGCAAGTGTAGCAGCTTCAAAAGGAGCTGTTGAGGGTTTGGTAAAGTCTTTAGCAGCAGAATTAGCTCCGTTAATTAGAGTAAATGCTATTGCACCTACATTGACAGATACAAATTTGGCGTCAAAATTATTGCGTAATGATAGATTAAAAGAAATGAGTGCAGAAAGACATCCGTTAAAAAGATATTTACAACCTGAAGAGGTTGCAGAAATGGCAAGTTTTATTATTTCAGATAAAGCGTTAGCATTTTCTGGTCAAGTATTTGAAATGGATTGTGGAATAGTAAATTTAAAAATATAAGTATGCTTGGATTATTTAAGAAGAAGTCAAAATTAGAAATATTACAAAACAAATATGAAAATTTAATGAAAGAATCATTTATACTCTCAAAATCAAATAGATCTGCATCAGATAAAAAAACGGCAGAAGCAGAGGAAGTAATGAAGCAAATTGAAGTTAAAAAATTAAATTAGGCATATTTAAATTTACGAATAATTTATAAAAATATTATTATTTGTATTAAATGCTCAATATATTTCGTTTTTATTTAATTATAAATACACATTTCGTAATATCTAATTTAAATTAAAAACGTAAATCGTTAAAAAAAATATTGAAATATCATTCAATTTTTAGTACTTTCGCTGTCCATAAAACAACGAAATAATGGCTAGATTTGAGTTAAAACTTCCAAAAATGGGTGAAAGTGTTGCAGAAGCAACTATTACATCTTGGTTAAAAGAAGTTGGTGATGCGATAGAATTGGATGAAGCAATTGTAGAAATAGCTACAGACAAAGTAGATTCTGAAGTGCCAAGTGAAGTAGAAGGAACCTTAGTTGAAATTTTATTTGATAAAGATGATGTTGTTGCAGTTGGTACTACAATTGCTATTATAGAAATTGAAGGTGGAGATGTAGCAGTTGAAAAATCACAAAATAATGTAACTTTGAGTACTATAGAGAAACCTCACGTTTCTGAAGTAGCAAAAACTGTTGAGGTTGCAAAAGAACAAGTTTCTGCCCCAATTACAAAAACTTCTGAAAGTGGTAAGTTCTATTCTCCTTTAGTTAGAAATATTGCCGAGAAAGAAGGTATTTCTATGGAAGAATTAGAATCTATTTTTGGAAATGGAAAAGAGGGTAGAGTTACAAAAGGGGATATTTTATCATATATAGAAAATAGATCTTCGATACCTAAACAAGTAATTGTTGAGCAGCCAAAGGCAGTGCCAACAAAACCACAAGTTATAAGAGAAACTTCTAAAGCAGCTCCTATTTCTGTAAACGGAGAAGATGAGATAATAGAAATGAGCAGAATGGGTAAATTGATTGCCAAACATATGGTAGATTCAGTTCAAACTTCTGCACATGTTCAATCTTTTATAGAAATTGATGTTACAAATATTGTTAAATGGAGAGACAAAGTTAAAGACGCCTTCTTTAAAAGAGAAGGAGAGAAGTTAACTTTTACACCAATTTTAATGCAAGCTGTAGCTTCAACGATTAAAAAGTACCCAATGATTAATATTGCTGTAGATGGAGACAATATTATTAAAAGAAAGAATATAAATTTAGGAATGGCAGCTGCTCTTGGAGATGGAAACTTAATTGTGCCTGTTATAAAAAATGCAGATCAACTAAATTTAGTTGGTATGACAAAAGCTGTAAATGATTTAGCTGGAAGAGCGAGAGGGAATCAATTAAAACCAGACGAAATTCAAGGCGGAACTTATACGGTAACAAATGTTGGTGGTTTTGGTTCTGTTATGGGAACACCAATTATCAATCAGCCTCAAGTTGCAATTTTAGCATTAGGGGCAATTAGAAAAGTTCCTGCAGTAATAGAAACTCCGGATGGAGATTTTATCGGAATTAGACAGAAAATGTTTGTTTCACATTCTTATGATCACAGAGTTGTAAACGGCGCTTTAGGCGGAATGTTTATTAAAACATTAAAAGAAACGTTGGAAGCTTGGGATATAAATCAAGATTTCTAAAAATAACGTATAGATAGATTAATAAAACGCTTGGAATTTCCAAGCGTTTTTATTTTGTAAGAATCTTAAAATAAATCAATAATTGATAGTATATTTAGCCCCTAATTATATATATAAAAACAGAATGAAAAAACTACTTATTTTAATTGTAATTGCATTTACAA
>JBDNGO010000082.1:0-2536 GCA_041689245.1 Flavobacteriaceae bacterium
CACGATTCAAAAATCATTGATAAAGTAAACAGTTTACAGTTTTCTGAAATCAACTTTAATGCAAATGAAAATTTAATTACCACCGTTGGAGCAGAAATTGATGAAGCTTTTTGGAAAGCATCAATCGAAAATGGAACATTTGATGTTCAAGGAAGAGAAGATTTAAAAATTGTTTTCACTTCGTTACACGGAACCTCAATAACGTTAATTCCTGAAGTTTTAAAACGTGCCGGCTATACAAATATTCATGTTGTAAAAGAACAAGCAGAGCCAAACGGAGATTTTCCAACTGTAAAATCACCAAACCCAGAAGAACCAGAAGCATTACAAATGGCTGTTGATTTAGCCAATAAAGTAAATGCAGATATTGTTATTGGAACAGATCCAGATTCTGACAGGTTAGGAATTGCAGTAAGAGATTTAGAAGGAAACATGAAATTGTTAAACGGAAATCAAACGATGAGTATGATGACCGATTTTCTAATCAAACAATGGAAAATAAACGGCAAATTAAATGGAAAACAATTTGTAGGTTCTACCATTGTATCAACAAACTTAGTCAACGAAATTGCTGCGAGTTACGGAGTTGAAACCAAAGTTGGTTTAACCGGATTTAAATGGATTGCTAAAATGATTGTAGATTTCCCGAATCAAGAATTTATTGGTGGCGGAGAAGAAAGTTTTGGTTATATGGTTGGCGATTTTGTAAGAGATAAAGATGCAGTAACCGCTACGCTACTTGCTTGTGAAATTGCAGCAAATGCAAAAACAAACGGAAGTACTTTTTATAACGACTTATTAGAATTATACACCAAAAATCATTTTTACAAAGAGCATTTAATTTCGATTGTAAAAAAAGGAATGGATGGCGCAGAACAAATCAAACAAATGATGATTGACTTACGCAATAATCCATTTACAGAAATGGATGGTTCTAAGGTTGAATTCTTATTTGATTATCAATCGTCAATTCAAAAAAACTTAATTACTGGCAAAGAAACTGTAATTGATATTCCAACATCTAACGTATTAATATATCAAACAGAAGACGGAACAAAAGTTGCTGCAAGACCAAGCGGAACAGAACCAAAAATAAAGTTCTATTTTAGCGTAAAATCTAAATTAGATGCTGTTGAAAATGCTGTTAAAGTAGAAAATGAATTGGATGCTAAGATTCAGCGAATTATAAAAGAATTAAATCTATAATGAATTACTTTAAAAAAATATTACGATTTGCAAGACCATACAAAAAATATGCGATTTTAAATGCTATCAGTAATGTTTTTTATGCACTTTTTAGCACGTTGAGTTTTGTTGCTTTTATTCCGATGTTAAATATTCTATTTAAACAAACTGGAGAAGAAATAACTGTAAAACCTATTTATGATAATGCTACCGGAATTAGTGGTTATAAAGAGCATTTAGAGCAATCTTTAAATTTCTTTTTAAATCATCAAATAGAACTAAATGGAGAAATAGCTGCATTGGGTTATATCTGTGGCGCAATGATTTTACTTTTCCTTTTAAAGAATATTGCTAATTATGCTGCCTTGTTTTTTATTACTTTTTTAAGAAACGGAATTATAAAGGATATTAGAAATGCGCTGTATAACAAACTTGTAACGCTACCTATTTCTTATTTTACAGAAAAACGAAAAGGCGATGTAATTGCACGTATGACTTCTGATGTTCAAGAAGTAGAATGGTCTTTTTTAATGGTATTAGAATTGATAATTAGAGATCCGTTAACCATAATTTTCACGTTGATTGCAATGATTTCTATCAGTGCAAAATTAACGTTATTCATTTTTATTTTTTTACCATTAGCTGGTTTGATTATTGGTTTTATAGGAAAAAGATTAAAAGCAGATTCTGATGTTGCTCAAAAAGAAAATGGTTTTTTCTTGTCTTTAATTGAAGAAACCTTAACTGGTCTTCGAGTAATTAAAGGCTTTACAGCTGAAAAACAATTCACAGGGAAATTTCAAAATTCTACCAATAAGTTATTCAGAACTATGAATAGTTTAATGAATAAAAAGAATTTGGCTTCTCCAACAAGCGAATTTCTTGGCGTAAGTGTAATCGTTATTATTTTATGGTACGGAGGTAAAATGGTTTTGATTGACGAAACTATTTCTGGTGGTGCTTTTATTGGTTTTATGGCACTTGCATATAATATTTTAACTCCAGCTAAATCAATTTCAAATGCTATTTATGGGATTAGAAAAGGTGATGCTTCTGCACAACGAGTTTTAGAAATTTTAGAAACAGAAAATACTATTTCAGACATAGAAAGCCCACAAATAAAAACCACATTTGATAGCGAAATTGTATTTGATAATATTTCATTTAAATATAAAGATGAATACGTTTTAAAAGATTTTTCGTTAACAATTCCTAAAGGCAAAACGGTTGCTTTGGTTGGGCAATCGGGAAGTGGAAAATCTACCTTAGCAAATTTAATTACTCGTTTTTATGATGTAAATTCTGGAGCTATTTATATTGATGGAGTAAATATCAAAGACATTACAAAAGA
>JBDNGO010000083.1:0-14704 GCA_041689245.1 Flavobacteriaceae bacterium
AAGAACTAAATTAAAAAGTGTAACCAATGGTAAAGTAATTGATAATACGTTTCCTGCTGGAAGAAAAATTGATGATGTTCGTGTAGAAACACACAAATTTCAGTTTTTATATCATGATGGTGAATTCTTTCATTTTATGAATGAGCAAGATTATACACAAATACGTTTGTTAGAATCCGCATTAGACACCCCAGATTTAATGAAAGAAGGAGAAATTGTTACGATAATTATCAATTCAGAAGATAATATGCCGCTTTCAGTAGAAATGCCTGCAAGTGTTATTTTAGAAGTTATACATGCAGAACCTGGAGTTAAAGGAAACACAGCAACAAATGCTACAAAACCTGCGACTGTAGAAACCGGAGCAATAGTTAACGTCCCTTTATTTATTAACGAAGGAGATAAAATTAAGATAGAAACTACAAAAGGATCGTATCAAGAACGTATTAAAGAGTAATAGCTTTTAGCAGTTAGCCTTTTGCTAATAACCAACAGCCAACAGCCAATAATGAAATTCAACAAACCTCAAACCTTACAAGAAATTGCGAAACTCATAGATACAGATTTTGTTGGGGATAAAAATTTTGAAATCCTTGGAATCAATGAAATTCACGTTGTAGAAAAAGGAGATATTGTTTTTGTAGATCACCCAAAATATTACGATAAAGCGTTAAAATCAGTTGCAACAATCATTTTAATCAATAAAAAAGTTGATTGCCCAGAAGGAAAAGCACTATTAATTTCTGATGACCCTTTCAGAGATTTTAATAAAATAACCAATCATTTTAATCCGTTTATAGCATCCAAAGTAAGTATTTCAGAATCAGCAATAATTGGAAAAAATACGGTGATTCAACCCAATGTATTTATTGGAAATAATGTTAAAATTGGTATAAACTGTGTAATACATCCAAACGTTACAATTTATGATAATTGTATTATTGGAAACAATGTTACAATTCATGCAAACACTGTTTTAGGTTCTGATGCTTTTTATTACAAAAATAGAGAAACCGGTTTCGATAAATTACTTTCTGGTGGTAGAGTCATTTTAGAAGATAATGTAGATTTAGGAGCTTCTTGTACAATTGACAAAGGAGTTACTGGAGATACAACAATTAAAGAAGGAACAAAAATAGATAACCAAGTACATATTGGACATGATACGATAATTGGAAAAAAATGTTTGATAGCCTCACAAACCGGTATTGCTGGTTGTGTTATTATTGAAGATGAGGTTACTATTTGGGGGCAAGTAGGTACCAATAGCGGAATTACAATCGGTAAAGGAGCAATTATTCTAGGTCAAACTGGGGTCACAAAATCTGTTGCAGGAGGTAAAAGTTATTTTGGAACACCTGTTTCAGAGTCAAGAGAAAAACTAAAGGAAATAGCCCAGATGAAACGATTCTTAAAAGAGCAAAAAAACAAATAATTTGTGATGAAAATATTTTTTTGATAAAAGCAAAGAACTATTTTTGTGGCAATAAAACAATTGGTTTCCAATTGATATATAATTTAGATTAAATAAAAAATAAATGAGCGTTTTAGTAAATAAAGATTCAAGAATTATAGTACAAGGTTTTACTGGTAGCGAAGGAACTTTCCATGCTGGTCAAATGATAGATTACGGAACAAATGTAGTTGGTGGTGTAACTCCAGGAAAAGGCGGTCAAGAACATTTAGGAAAACCAGTTTTTAATACCGTTGCAGATGCTGTTGAAAAAGCTGCAGCAGATACTTCAATTATTTTTGTGCCGCCAGCTTTTGCTGCAGATGCAATTATGGAAGCTGCTGATGCAGGAATTAAAGTTATTATCTGTATCACTGAAGGAATTCCTACTGCTGATATGGTAAAAGTAAAAGCATATTTAGAAAACAAAGAGTGTAGATTAATTGGCCCTAACTGTCCAGGAGTTATTACTCCAGGTGAAGCTAAAGTTGGTATTATGCCAGGATTTATCTTTAAAAAAGGTAGTGTTGGAATTGTGTCTAAATCTGGAACATTAACCTATGAAGCAGCTGATCAAGTTGTAAAACAGGGCTACGGAATTACAACAGCAATTGGTATTGGTGGAGATCCAATTATTGGAACTACAACCAAAGAAGCTGTTGAATTATTAATGAACGATACAGAAACAGAAGCAATTGTTATGATTGGAGAAATCGGTGGTCAATTAGAAGCAGATGCTGCTAGATGGATTAAAGCTGATGGAAATAGAAAGCCAGTTGTTGGTTTTATAGCTGGACAAACTGCACCTGTAGGACGTACAATGGGACATGCTGGAGCAATTGTTGGTGGTGCTGATGATACTGCACAAGCAAAAATGAAGATTTTAGCTGAAAACGGAATTTACGTTGTAGAATCTCCAGCTAAAATAGGAGAAATGATTGCTAGAGTTTTAAAAAAGTAATTAAAAGCTTATATATTTAATAAATAAATTCTCGTTTATGCTGATTTTATTTCAGTTTTTATGGGAATTTCTTTTACATAAAAGGTTGATTATTATAAAAAGATAAAGAATAGTATATTTGAATCACGAATAGAAAACAAATAACTTAGAATATGAAATTATTAGAAAATAAAACAGCTATAATTACTGGAGCTACAAGAGGAATCGGAAGAGGAATTGCAGTGATGTTTGCGCAACAAGGTGCAGATATTGCTTTTACGTATAATTCTTCTGTTGATGCAGCAATTGCTTTAGAAAATGAATTAAAAGAGTTAGGAGTAAATGCAAAAGGATATCAATCCAATGCTGCTATTTTTGATGCGGCTCAAGAATTGGTTACGGATGTTGTAAAAGAATTTGGTTCTATAGATATTTTAGTAAACAACGCGGGAATTACAAAAGATAATTTGTTGATGCGTATTTCTGAAGATGATTTTGATAAGGTTATAGAAGTAAACTTAAAATCTGTTTTTAACTTAACCAAAGCAGTTATTCGTCCGATGATGAAACAGCGTAATGGCTCTATTATAAATATGAGTTCTGTTGTTGGTTTAAAAGGAAATGCCGGACAAGCAAACTATGCTGCTTCTAAAGCAGGAATTATAGGTTTTTCTAAATCTGTTGCATTAGAATTAGGTTCTCGAAATATAAGATCAAATGTAATTGCACCAGGTTTTATTGAAACTGAAATGACAGGGAAATTAGACGAAGCAACTGTACAAGGTTGGAGAGATTCTATTCCTTTAAAACGTGGTGGTTCTCCAGAAGATATTGCAAATGCCTGTGTCTTTTTAGCGTCTGATATGAGTTCTTATATTACAGGGCAAACATTGTCTGTTGATGGCGGAATGAACTAAGAAAGAGTATTATATAAAATAGTAAACCTGTAACAGTTACTGAAATAAATTCACTACAAGCGTTACAGGTTTTTTTATTATAAATTGATTTGAAAAGATAATTTAAGTAGATTTACGTTTCATAAATTTATTCTTGCAAATAATATCAATCATATACATTTTAGGAGCTTTACTTTTTAGTTTAGCGGTTTCTTGGTTGTTGTATTTTTACAAATTAAAAGAGTTTATAAAAATAGATTATTTTCTATTTTCATTAAGAGGAACAAGTATCTTTTTATTGTTGTTGCTTTTAATCAACCCAACAATAGAACGTCAAGAACTGATTACTGAAAAACCAATATTGTCTGTTTTGGTTGACAATTCTTTGTCTGTACAACATTTTAAAAGCAAAAAAAATGTTACAAATTTTATCAGTCAGATTAGAAAAAACTCAGCAATTAAGAAGAAATTTGATACTCAGTTTTTTAAATTTGGTGAAAATATTAGCATTCTAGATTCTTTATCATTTTTAGAAAATCAAACCAATATTTACAAAGCAATTGGTAGAGTAGAAGCACTGCAAAAAAACACTGTTGCTCCAATACTTTTAATTACTGATGGAAACCAAACTACCGGTAATTTATATCCGTTTATAAAAACAAAAAAAAATGTTTTCCCGTTGATTATTGGAGATACTATTCCAAAAAGTGATGTTAGAATTACTCAAATAAACGCAAACAAATACAGTTATTTAAAAAACAGATTTCCGGTTGAAGCCAGAATTATATATGATGGAAGTAAAGCTGTTAAAACACAATTTACAATTGAACATAAAGGGATAATTGTTTTTAGAAAAAATTTATTACTGTCTCCAACTAATTCAGTAGAAACCGTTTCTGCAACAGTTGAATCAACTAAAGAAGGCGTTCAATATTATAAAACATATGTAAAAAAAATCGAAAACGAAGAAAACTTAGAAAATAATTCTAACACCTTTTCGGTAGAAGTTTTAAATGAACAAACCAAAATTTTATTGCTTACTTCAGTTTTACACCCAGATATTGGAGTACTAAAAAAAGCAATTGAAACCAATAAGCAACGTTCAGTAACGATTAGTTTAACCAATAATTTTAAAGGAGAATTAGCAGATTATCAATTAGTTATATTGTATCAACCAACAGTTAATTTTAAGCCTTTTTTTAAATTGATTCAAAAAACTAATGCAAATTATTTTGTAATTACAGGGATTAACACCAATTGGAATTTCTTAAATGAAATACAATCGAATTATTATAAAAATGTAGCAAATCAGTCAGAAGAATTCGGAGCTATTTTTAATAATGGATTTTTAACTTTCGGACAAAAAGACATCAGTTTCGAATCTTTTCCACCTTTAGAGGATGCATTTGGAAGTGTAAATATGATGTCGAAATTTGATGCTTTGTTGTTTCAAAATATTGTAGGATTTAAAACAAAAACACCATTATTGGCAACTTTTGAAAATGATTCTCAAAAAAGCGCTGTATTATTTGGAGAAGGAATTTGGAAATGGAGAGCAGCAAGTTTTATGAATTCTGGCTCTTTTCAAGATTTTGACGAGTTTTTAGCAAGTATGATTCAGTATTTGGCATCAACAAAAAAGCGAGAACGATTAACGTTACAATACGATGCGTTGCATTCGGCAAACGTTCCGATTTCTATCAATGCTTTTTATGTTGATAAAAATTATCAATTTGATGCAAGAGCAAAACTGAATTTAAAATTAATAAATACAGTAACAAATGTTACTCAAAATGTATCTTTTTCTCTTTTAAATAATTCGTTTGAAGCAGTTTTAGAAGAGTTGCTTTTTGGAGAGTATCGTTTTGAAGTAACAGTTGAAAATCAACCAATTCGTAAAACAGGACAGTTTAAAATAACATCCTATCAAATAGAAGAACAGTTTACAAATGCAAATCAGAAAGAGTTAAAGCTTTTAGCTAATAATACTGAAGGAAAAGTATATTATCCATCAGAAAATAAACAAATAATAAATGATTTAATAGCTGATAGGCGTTATGTAACGACTCAAAGAAGTAAGACTGTTAGTGAGCAACTCATTGATTGGGAATTTATATTAATACTTAGTATCTTGTTTTTTGCGGTTGAATGGTTTGTTAGAAAATATATTGGAAAAATATAATTATTATGATAGAACATTTTTTTCAATGTCCGTATTGTTGGGAAAATATATCAATGCTATTAGATAGTAGTGTAACACAACAAACGTATGTTGAAGATTGTGAAGTATGTTGCAATCCGATTCAAGTAACTTTAAATTTTGAATCTGAATTATTAATAGGGTTTGAAGCAATAAATATAGAACAATAGTATTGTGTTTAGTTATTGTAAAATATAAAGAAACAATTACAAACCTTAGTTATATCTAAGTAATAATGCTAGATTTTAATAGAATTTAAAAAGAATAATTTATGAAATTTCATACAAGAAAATGGATAAAACCAGAAGATTTAAACCCAAACGGAACATTGTTTGGTGGTCGTTTACTACAATGGATTGACGAAGAATTGGGAATTTATGCAATCATACAATTAGAAATATCTAGAACTGTTACCAAATTTATGTCAGAAATAGACTTTGTAAGTTCTGCAAAACAAGGTGATATTATAGAAATTGGAATGGAAGTGTTGGCATTTGGTAATTCATCAATTACATTAAAATGCTCTGTTAGAAATAAACTAACGCACAAAACTATTATAGAGATAGATAAAATTGTAATGGTTTCTTTAGATGAAAATGGTGCTCCGTTAAAACATGGAAAAACAGAAGTAGAATACGTTAGAAATCGATTAAAAAAGTAAGTTTTTACATTAAAACTTTATATTTTTGTATTCTTAAAAAGAAGCTTTGAAACAATTTGGTGTTTTTATATTTGTTTTATTAATGTTTGTTCCGCCGACTCAAGCTCATACAGATGCTATTTTTATTGCAGATACAATAGAAAATCATTTAGATGTTGCTCATGAAAAGGAATATCATAAAAACGATACTAATGAAAATAAAAAAGCAAAGGACCACCATCATTGTTCTGTTGAAAGCATGGTTTCTAGTTTTATCGAAAGTAAAATTCAAGTTCATTTTTATTTAAGTAGAAAAGAGATAATTCTTTTTTATGATAAAATGAATTCATCAAGTACAATAGATATACTTGAAGAACCTCCACGAATTTAATTATTTTTTTTCGCCTTTGACTGCATCTTTTTATTATAAAAGGCGTCATCTATTATAACATAATTATAATTATCTAAAAATATTGATAATGATTAAAAATATCATATTAACCTTATTTTTTTGGGTGTTTACACAAGTATTAATTGCTCAAAATACAATTACAGTAAAGGTACTTTCAAAAGAGAATAAAGAAACAATTGTTGGAGCATCAGTTTATATTAAAAATACAACAAAAGGGAGTACAACAAATTTAGAAGGAATTGCAACAATTAATAATATAACTAATGGAAAACAGATAGTAGTTGTTTCTTTTATAGGGTTTGAAACTATTGAAAAAATGTATCTTTTCCCTTTAAAAAAGAACACTATTATTATTGAATTACATGAAGATGAATCTACTTTAGAAACGGTTGAAATTTTATCAACAAGAAGCAAAAGATCAATTGCGCAAATACCAACAAGAGTCGAAGTAATTTCTGGTGAGGAATTAGGGGAAAAGGCAGTAATGAATTCTGCAAATATTGCAATGCTATTAAGAGAAAGCACAGGAATTCAAATGCAACAAACTTCTGCAACTTCTGCAAACCAAAGTATCAGAATTCAAGGATTAGATGGAAGGTTTACTCAATTGTTAAAAGATGGATTTCCTTTATTTGGAGGCTTTTCAAGCGGATTAAGTATTATGCAAATACCTCCATTAGATTTAAAACAAGTAGAAATAATTAAAGGAAGTTCTTCAACATTATATGGAGCTGGAGCAATTGCTGGTTTGGTGAATTTAATTTCTAAACAACCAAAATTAGAAAGAGAATTAACTTTTATGTTCGATAAAACTTCTAGAAACGGTAATACAGTTAATATATATTACAGTAAGAGAAATACAAAAGTTGGAATGTCTTTTTATAGTTCTGGTCATTTGCAAAAAGAAGCTGATGTTAATAATGATCATTTTTCTGATATACCAAAAGTTAAAAGTATCAATTTAAATCCGTCTTTTTATTATTACCCAAACGAGAAAGAGCAATGGAAAATTGGACTAACTGCATCTTACGAAGATAGAATAGGGGGTGATATTGACGTTATAAACAAAAACCCAAATCCAAAACAGAACTTTTATGAAGAAAATATAACGAACAGATATGCTTTACAATTAACATATAAAAATGAATTATCAGAAACTAAATCGTTCGGTATTAAAAATAGTATAAGCTATTTTAAAAGAGATTTAACATTGCTTAATTATCAATTTTTAGGAAATCAAACAGCAACATTTACAGAAATAACTTACAATTTACTTAAGAATGATTCAGACTGGGTTTTTGGCGCTAATTTAATTACAGAAAAGTTTACAGAAAAACTAAATTCTACTTTAGATAGAAGTTATAAGCAAGAAATTTTAGGAGGTTTTGTACAAGGTAGTTGGAATTTGAAAGAAAATATAACTTTAGAAACAGGGTTAAGAACAGATTATGCAACAAATTACGGTTTGTTTGTTTTACCAAGAGTCTCCCTTTTTGTAAAATATAATGACGCAGTGTCTTCTAGGTTTGGTGGTGGTTTGGGATATAAAATACCAACAATTTTCACAGAAGAATCTGAGCTGCGTTCATATCAAAATGTATTAGCGATAAATCCGAAAAATTTTAAAGCAGAGAATTCATTTGGTGTAAATGCTGATGTAAATTATAAAACATTAATTTTTAATGATAATATTTCGGTTTCGTTTAATCAGCTTTTCTTTTATACAAAATTAAAAAACACGTTAATATTAGAGGAACAAGGAAACAATTATAAGTTTATGAATGCTTTAAACCCTTTAGATAGTTATGGGTTTGAAACAAATTTAAAATTAAAATATAAAGACTTTGTGTTATTTACTAATTACGCATTTAATAATGTTAGCATAAATGATCAACAAAAAGTATTAACACCAAAACATAGCTTTGGAGGTGTGTTAATGTATGAAGTTCACGAAAAATGGAGAGTTGGTTATGAAGTATATTATAAAAGTTCTCAATTTAGAAATGATTTATCTATAACACCAAATTATTGGACGATGGGTTTAATGGCAATGAGAACTTTTGATAAAGTAAGTGTGTATGCAAATTTTGAAAACTTTACAGATACAAAACAATCTAATTTTCAATCTATGATTCAGGCTCCACACAATAATCCGTCTTTTACAGATTTATGGGCACCAACAGATGGATTTGTCTTTAATGCTGGAATATTAATAAAATTGTAAATTTTTAATAATAAGGTAAAATTAATCAATACTGATTAAACTTTAAAAAATGGGACATCATCACAATCATCATCATACAAAAGGAAATATAAAAACGGCATTTTTCTTAAACCTTGCGTTTACTATTATAGAAATTATTGGTGGATTTTACACAAATAGTTTAGCTATTATGTCTGATGCAGTACACGATTTAGGTGATAGTTTAAGTTTAGGAATGTCTTGGTATTTTCAAAAATTATCTAATAAAGATGCTAATAAAAAATACTCGTATGGCTATGGTCGATTTTCTTTATTAGGAGCAATCATTAATTCTATTGTGTTAATTGTTGGTTCATTTTTTATTATATCAGCAGCAATTCCAAGAATTATCAATCCAGAAGAAGCAAATGCAACGGGGATGATGTGGCTTGCTATTTTAGGGATTATTGTAAATGGTGCAGCTGTTTTAAAATTAAATAAAGGTTCATCTATTAACGAACGAGTAGTTTCTCTACATTTATTAGAAGACGTTTTAGGTTGGTTTGCAGTATTAATTGCAAGTATTGTAATGCAATATTGGGATGTTCCAATTTTAGATCCAATTTTGTCATTAGCTATTGCAGGTTATGTGTTGTTTAATGTGTACAGAAATATTAAAGATGCTTTTAAAATTATTTTACAAGGTGTGCCCAATGAAGTTTCTTCCGATGAAATAAAAAAACAAATTATGTTGCACATTGATGAAGTAGAAAATATACACGATTGCCATATTTGGACGTTAGATGGAGAATATCATATTGCAACGATTCATATAACTATAAGGAATAAAGAATTTAGTTGGCAAAAGTCTAAAGAAGTAAAACAAAAAATAAAGAAACTGCTGCATGATAATTTTAAATTAGAACATGTAACGTTAGAATTAGAATCTATTTCAGAAGATTGTGGCTATATAAATTGTAATTAAGAAAGCATTATCGTAAATTTGAAGGAACTTTAAAATTATAAATTATGAGTAATCAACAATTAGACATTAAATTTCCAAAAGGCGGAATTTTATTTATAGTAATTGCAGTTATAGCAATTATATTGATTTCTAAATCTGCAGTAACCATTGGTTCTGGAGAAAGAGGAGTTTTATATAAATGGATTGGAGGAGTTGTTACAAATCAACCACCATTAGACGAAGGTTTTAACTTTGTAATGCCTTGGAATAAAGTATTTAAGTATAATGTAAGACAACAAGAGTTATTTGAGAAAAAGATGGCTGTATTGTCTTCTAACGGATTAGAAATTCAATTAGATGCATCTGTATTATATCAAGCAACAACAGAAACAGTTGCTTTGTTACACCAAACAAGAGGAGATAATTATTTACAAAGTGTAATTATTCCTGCAATTCGTTCTGCAACTAGAAGTGTAGTTGGTAGATATACACCAGAGCAATTATATTCTATAAAGCGTGATGCAATTCAGACAGAAATTTTTGAAGAGACTAAAAAGATTTTAGGCCCACAATACATTCAATTAAATGCTGTTTTGGTTAGAGATGTTACGTTGCCACCAACAATTAAAGAAGCAATTGAACGTAAGTTAAAACAAGAACAAGAATCGTTAGAATACGAATTTAGATTAGTTACTGCCCAAAAAGAGGCAGAGAAGCAAATTATTGAAGCAAAAGGTAAAGCTGATGCAAATAAGATTTTAAGTGCTTCTTTAACAGATAAAATTTTACAAGACAAAGGAATTGAAGCTACAATTAAGTTAGCTAAGTCTCCAAACAGTAAAGTTATTGTAATTGGATCAGGAAAAAATGGTTTGCCAATTATACTTGGTAACCAATAAATCTTTGCTAGGTTGATAATTTAAATCCTGCTTTTTTGTTGAATTATCAATAGCGATTAACTTTTAGTATAAAATTAAAAATCAGTCTTTTTAGACTGATTTTTTTTATTTCTTAAAGATGTGTTAAATACTAAAGTTAAGTGTAACTAATCTACTTTTCTGTCGTCTTATAGGTGTAAATAAATTGAAATAAAAATATTCAAAACATAAAAAATGACAACAAATAACAATTTAAAAGAAGAAAAAAAAACCAACCAAGTAACAAATTTTTATTCTAAAAGAGTTTCTTGGAATAGTAAAAGAAAATATAACTATAAATACATCACTTCTGTATTTTAGTTATAGCGTAATTAGTTAGTTTTTAATAGTTGATAAAAGGGTTACAAATTTAATTTGTAACCCTTTTTGAATTTTAATTCTTTCTTCTTGCTGGTAAAACGTCTCGTTCTATTTTACCATTTTTTATGGCTTTGTAATTTTCGTAACAATCTAACACAGCTTCAATCATTTGTAGATCACTTGCTTTTTTGATAAAGTAATCAGAATAGTTACAATCTACTAACAATTTACTTAGTTCTTGTTTGTCCATTTGCAGATATTCCATCATCACTTCTCTATCAAACTTTCCACTAAGCATTTTCCGCAAATCGTCTTCTTTCTTTAATTTTTGAAGTTTTTTAAGTTGATTAGGTTTTTTTCCGAATAAATTATAAAGAAAATCTACGGGCTGAAACAATGCAGCAACAGGCGAATTTAAGTTTTGAGATACAGCTTTTCCAACTTCATACGTTTGTGGCAAACCATTAATACGTATTCTTGTAAACCGATCTTTAGGTACTTGTTTTACATCAATTTCTAAAACGCCAATAAGTTTCGTAGATCTAATAACAACTTCTTTAATTTCATTATCTTTCTCTAATAAAGCAATTACCAATTCATTTCCTTTAAGTAAATCATTGGTAACTTTCAATTTGATAGACTGAAACCCTAAATACGAAATTAAAATAGTATCGTTTGCTATTGTACTTATTTCAAAAGACCCATTTTGGTTAGTAATAGTACCAACAACAGAATTTAGATTTAAAACATGTGCAGCACTTAACGCTTTATTATCTTGAGCATTAACAATCTGACCTTTTAATTTTGTATTTGTTTGTGAAAAGCCTAAAAAAGACATTCCTACAAATAAAAGAAGTAGTATATTTTTTTGCATAATACAAAGTTACTAATTAATCTATTTAGTGTAGTTAATTTTCTGTGAAATAACAAAGTAATTTGTGCACATAACAGGAGTCGAACCTGCACATCCGTAAGGATACAAGCCCCTCAAGCCTGCGCGTCTACCAATTCCGCCATATGTGCAATGTATTTAAATAAAAAAAGTTAAGCAGAGCTTAACTTTTTTAGTGACCGGGCTGGGGCTCGAACCCAGGACCCTCTCCTTAAAAGGGAGATGCTCTACCAACTGAGCTACCAGGTCTTGCTTTATTAAAAGCGAGTGCAAATATACTACCTATTGTTTAAAAAATAGAAGAATTGTTACATAAATTTATCGATATTTGTCATGTCATAATTATAGAAGATGGAAATAGTTTTATTAGGATATATGGGAAGTGGAAAATCTACTATTGGTAGGTTTGTATCTGATAAAATGAATGCAACTTTTATAGATTTAGATGCTTATATAGAAGAGCAAGAAAAGATGTCTATTTCTCAACTATTTTCTACAAAAGGAGAAATTTATTTTAGAAAACAAGAAGGAATTTATTTAAAAGAAATAGTAGATTCTAAATCTAATTATATTTTAGCTCTTGGTGGTGGAACACCTTGTTATGGAACCAATATGCAACTAATCAGTAAGAGTAATATTACAAGTTTTTATTTAAAAGCAAGTATTCCTTTTTTAGCTGAAAGACTAAAAAATGGAAAAATAAACCGTCCATTAATTAAAAATTTAAACGATGAACAATTGCTAGAATATATTGGGAAACATTTGTTTGAAAGAGCTTTTTTTTATGAGCAATCTGACTTTAAAATTCTAGTAGAAAATAAATCTACTGAAGAAATTTATTGCGGTATTTTGGCACAATTACATTAAATAAGCAATCGCTTTGTTTTTAGTAAATTCAACCACAACATGTTCTTGCAACGTTGTAGAAAGTGAAATTCCTTTAAAATCTGCTTTTACAGGATATTTTTTATGATTTCTATTCACCAAAACAGCAGTTTTAAATCTTTTTAAAGGAACATCTAAAAAGTGCTTAATTCCGTAAATTAAAGTTGCTCCCGAATTTAAAACATCATCAACCAATACCAAAGATTTGTTTTTGTAAGAGTCGCTTGTAATAGATGTTCTTATTGGGTTTAGAGGATTTTTTTTATCAATAATAACTTCGCACATACGAATTGAAATATCAGAAATTTTTGATAATTCTTTTTCTATTTCTTTAGCGAACAAAAAACCGTTAGAAGTAATTCCTGCCAACACAATCTCTTTTTCGTTGCTATTGCTTTCTAAAATTTGATACGCAATTCTTTTTATTTTTTGTTGAATTTGTTGAGAAGTTAAAATGATGTTCTTTTCTGCTGTCATTACTTACTAATTTATAAAACAAAGATATTAAAATTAATTTTCAGTTGGAGTAGAAGCATCATCATAATATCCATCAATATCTCTTCTATCTTTTTTTGTGGGTCTTCCTGCACCTTTTTTTCTATAATATTCTTTAGAATATTTTAGCAATTCAGTTTTTTCAAATTCTTCTTTCGGAGTATTATCTTTTCGGTATAAATCAACCAATTTTGCACCAACTCTGCTGGTTGGAATGTCTAAAACTCTAATTTTATAATTAATTTGGTTCTTTCTGACACGAATTAGTTCATTTCCGTACACTTCTTTTGAAGGTTTACAATTAGCGTCATCTATCTTTATATGCCCTTTCTTACAGGCCTCAGAGGCAATACTTCTTGTTTTAAACACTCGAATACACCACAAATATTTATCAATTCTCATATAAAAAGTTAAAATTTCATTATTCTCTTTTTACAAAGGTATGAAAATCGTAAATTGCGACCTTAAATTTAGTAGTTAGATGATAAAAATAAAAAATATATTAATAATAGCAATTGCATCTATTTTAATATATGCTTGTAGTGCTAGTAATCCTTTAATAGATAATTTTGATCATGCTGCTCAAGCTTTAAAGGACAATGATACGTTGGTAAAATATTTATCAAATCATTATTATGATGCTGTTATAGACTCTATTAAGCCAATTGCAACTGGAAAAACTGCTTTAATAGACGATGCAAATTTAAAAACTCAAGATGTAAATTTTGATGATATAGACTATAAACTATACTATTATATAGTAAAACAAGGAATTCCTAATCCAGTTAAAGGAAATCCAACAATTATGGATTCTGTTTTAACAAAATACCAAGGTTCACAGATTACAACCACATCATTTACTGAAGTTTTTGAAACACAACAAACTCCTGTTTGGCTTACGTTAGATGCTGTTATTAAAGGTTGGTCTTATGGTTTTACTCATTTTAAAGGAGGTAAAAATAGTACAACTAACGGTCCAATTACGTATCAAGATTCAGGAAAAGGGTTTTTATTTATTCCTTCTGGTATGGCATATAGAAATTTAGAAACAGGTGGTAATATTACAGCAAATAGTTGTTTGGTTTTTAGAGTTGAGTTATTAGATTTTGTTGAAAATACAGATCATGATAATGATGGTTTAGCTTCATATTTAGAAATAGCTGATGCATCTGTTGAGTCAGATCCAACAAAAGTAGATTCTGATGGTGATTTTATAGCAAATTTTAAAGATGCTGATGATGATAATGATGGTGTGCCAACAATAAAAGAAGATACCAATAAAGATGGTGATCCAAGAAATGATTTTAGTGATCCAACGAATCCTACATTACCAGATTATTTGAACCCAAAGATTAAATAGACAAAATACTGAGTCGTCCTAAAATAGGTTGACGATTATTGATAGATAAAATTAAGCCAGAACATTTATTTGTTCTGGTTTTTTGTTGTGTATAAAGTTAGGTGTTTTCATTTTAAGATTCAAATGAGGTCTTTTGTTATTATATAT
>JBDNGO010000084.1:0-7805 GCA_041689245.1 Flavobacteriaceae bacterium
TCTTCATCAAAGGCTAATTGCAAATGCTCATTAATCTCGTGTATGATATCTTCTTTAAACTGAACTTCATCTTGTTCTGTTAAAATTTTCTCTTTTCTTAAATAGGCTTGAAAATTCTCTAGCGGATCTTTTGCCGCCCAAACATCCATCAAGTCTTGAGGAACATATTTTGTTCCGCTTGCTTCTTCATGACCACGCATTCTAAAAGTTTTAAACTCTAATAAAATGGGTCTTGGATGTTGTCGAACACTTTCTGCTATTTCAGAAACTTTGGTATATACTTCTACAATATTATTTCCGTCAATTATATGACTTTCCATTCCGTAGCCAATTCCTTTATCAGCAATATGCTCGCATTTAAACTGCTCTGAAATTGGCGTAGAAAGTCCGTAGCCATTATTCTCTACACAAAATAAAACAGGTAAACTCCAAACTGCAGCTACATTTAGTGCTTCATGAAAATCTCCTTCACTTGTTCCTCCTTCACCCGTAAAAACGGCGCAAACTTTTTGCTCATTTCTAATTTTATGTGCTAGAGCGATTCCATCTGCAATTCCTAATTGCGGGCCTAAATGCGAAATCATTCCTACAATATTATATTTTTGCGTTCCAAAATGAAAACTACGATCTCTACCTTTTGTAAATCCGTTTGCTTTTCCTTGCCATTGTGAAAACAATCGATATAAAGGAATTTCTCTAGTAGTAAAAACACCCAAATTCCGATGCATTGGCAATATATATTCATCCTTTAATAAAGCAGATGTAACACCTACAGAAATAGCTTCTTGACCGATTCCGGAAAACCATTTAGAAATTTTACCTTGACGTAATAAGATCAACATCTTCTCCTCTATTAATCTAGGTTTTAACATCGATTTATACAATTCTAAAAGCTTTGGTACTTCTAGAGAAGTCTTTGTATATTTTATTTGAGCAATCATGTATTATTTTGGTTAATTGTACCTGCGAATTTAAAAATAAAAAGTGACGTACAATGCATTACTCTATTAGTAATATTAATTATAATTTATTTAAAATTTCTGCTGCTTTTAATAATGTTTCCTCTTTTTTAGCAAAACAAAAACGCAATACTTTTTCATCTAAATTATTTGCGTTAAAAACCGAAAGCGGAATTGAAGCTACACCAAATTCCTTGGTTAATCTTTTGGCAAAATCTAGATCATTTTCGTTTGAAATGGCACTATAATTTAATACTTGAAAATAAGTTGCTTTAGATGGAGTAAATTTAAAATTTGAGTTTTTAATAGCTTCTAAAAAAGTATTTCTTTTATGCTCGTAAAACAAATTCAATTGCTTGTAATTGTTGGATTCGCTAATATATTTAGCAAAAGCAATTTGGATTGGATGATTTACGCAATACACATTAAATTGATGCACTTTTATAAACTCTTTCATTAATTCTTTTGGCCCACAACAATACCCCATTTTCCAGCCTGTATTATGAAACGTTTTTCCGAATGATGCCGTTATAAAAGTTCTCTCTTTTAACTGCGGAAATAAACAAGCGCTTTGATGTTTTAATCCATCATAAACCATGTGTTCATAAACTTCATCACTCAAAACAATAATATTTGTGTTGTTTGTTATCAACTCCAATTGCTCCATGTCTTCTTTCGAAAAAAGAGTTCCACTTGGATTTTGTGGTGTATTAATAACAATCATTTTAGTTTTTTCTGAAATTGCCTCTTTTACTTTATTCCAATCTACTTTATATTCAGGATAATTTAATTGCATTGAAACAACTTTACCGCCATTTAACTCAATTGCAGGTTCATAACAATCATACGCCGGTTTAAATAAAATAACTTCGTCTAAAGGTTTTATGAATGCTGATATAATGGTAAAAATAGCTTGTGTTGCTCCAGCAGTAACAACAATTTCGTTTTCTGGATTGTAGGTTGATTGATATAAATCATCAAATTTATGAGCTATTGCTTCTCTTAATTCTAGTACGCCAAGCATTGGCGCATATTGATTGTAACCAGAATTCATTGCTTTTGAAACCAAGTCAATTAATTTCTGATCGCTTTTAAAATTTGGAAAACCTTGAGATAAGTTAATTGCGGTGTGTTTTTTAGACAAATTACCCATTATTGTAAAAATGGTAGTTTCTAAATTTGGAAGTTTTGAATAATGTTTCATAAAACGTATTTAATAAGTGTCTAAAATAAAAAAATCCTTATCATACGTTGATAAGGATTCGGATTATATTGTGAATGTTTTTTTACAGTTCTTTAAAAATTGCATGCATCATTCTTTTTTTATCATTAATGCTTTCCTCTAAAGAAATCATTGTTTCAGTTCTAGTTACACCATCAATATCATCAATCGCATAAATAATGTCTTTTGCATTGTTGGTGTCTTTAGCTCTTACTTTACAAAAAATGTTATATTTTCCTGCAGTTACATAGGCTACAGTAACATTAGGAATTGTTCTCAGTTTAATAATTACATTCTGAGTCATGGATGTTTTTTCTAGAAAAACACCAACATGAGCAATAAAAGAATAGCCCATTTTCTCGTAATTAAGAGTTAATGTAGAACCTTGTATAATTCCTTCATCTTCCATTTTTTTAACACGAACATGAATAGTTCCTGCAGAAACTAACAATTTTTTAGCAATGTCTGTAAATGGAGTTCTGGCGTTTTCAATTAATACATCTAGTATTTGATGATCTATTTCATCTAAAACAAACTTTTTCATTTTTTTTTAAATATTATTCAATTAATAGGTCAAAAATATGAATTATATTTAAAAGAAAAAGAAAAATAGTGAAAAATATTTATAAAACTAAGGTTTAGTAGCATGCGCTAAAAAGTTATCAAGGTTGCCTTCTTTTTCTAATTTAACTTCAGTTATAAATTGATTATTAATAACCTTATCTACATATAAATATCCTTTTCCAACAGATGAGTTTACTGGTTTTTCTATAATATCAAAAAAGTTTTTCTGATTATTAGGAATGTCAAAATAGGGTAAGTATTCCTTGTAATTATTAGCAGTAGCAATATGAAAAATGCCTTGAACTAAAGCAAAAAAGTTAAATTTTCTTGTTTCTTCTCTATCATAATCATTGGGAAAATGACCCGCTTCTATCAAAATCGTGTTGAACCCTAATTTTTGAAAATTATCACCAGTTGCTGTTGGATAAAACGTATCTGTATATCTACCAATATGGCTGGGAATTACTTTCTGTAGCAAATTATTCATTGCGACAATTACGTTCATTGTTTTTTTTCTACCGTCTGTAAGTTTTCTTGTTTCTTCTTCTGATGGTGCTAAGAATGATATTGTAGCCGGATTTTGTGTTCCTTCAACTCCAAAAATTGTTCTCTGATCGTGTAAATTAAAACAATAATCGGGTTTAAACGATTCTATAACATTCCTTAATAAATTACTTTCTACAGCTTTTCTATCTACGGCATCTCTATTTAAATCTATATTCTGAGCATTTACACGCGTGTAGTTTAACGATCCATCTGGATTTAACATCGGAATACACAAAAGGGTACATTCTTCTAAGATGCTTTTAAAAACAGGATTATCAGAAGTTGAAATACAATTAAAAAAGTCAAACAATGCTTTGGTTCCCGTACTTTCATTTCCATGCATTTGTGTCCAAATAAGGATTTTTTTAGCTCCAGAACCAAATTGTACAGAATGAATAGGAACCTTATTCTCTGAATATCCAATTATTGACACAGCTGTTTTTTCTGATAATTTCGATAACAAAGGAGAAATATGTGCATAATGAATCCATTTTCCAAAAAGAGTAGTTTCTTTTTTAGAACTATATATTGTTTCTAATACATGTGTATTTAAAATTTCCATTGTAAAAATATCTCACAAAAATACAAATTCTGTTTGAGCTTGTTCCTTATTTTTTTACAAAAGTAAACTTAATGATTGTTACAATTGTAATTTGTGTTATTGTTTTATTATGCTACAATTGTAATAATAATTTTAACAACTACTCCTTAGGTGAAGTACGAAACTCAATTTAATTATAAACACTATAAATAGTGTTTATAATTTTATTGTAAAATGCTAAAATATAATATTTTAAATATAATTAATTAAAACTTTAGTTCAACTAATAATTGTTATATTATAAATAATTAAATTGAAATGATAACAATTCAATTTAATTGTTTACATTTGTAAATAAATATTGAATTTACAATGGTAAACGTAAATGATTTTACAACAAGGCTAAAAAAAGTGATGGAATACCATCATTTAACAGCTTCATTATTCGCAGATAAAATTGATGTGCAGCGTTCTAGTATCTCTCATATTATTTCTGGCAGAAATAAACCAAGCCTAGATTTTATTTTAAAAGTAACAAATACCTTTAAAGATGTAGATATTTATTGGTTGCTAAATGGTAAAGGAACTTTTCCGAAAGAAATAGTAGAAAAACAAACTGAAACTACTCCTACCCTTCATTTTGAAGTGAAACAAGCAGACGACAACGAAGTTGGAAAGAAAATACAACGTATTGTTGTATTTTATTCTGACGGAACTTTTGATGAATATAAGAAATAAGAGACTGTCTAAAAAATATTAAAACTCTAAGATTGTCACATAGAGCGCAGTTGAGGTGCATAATTGGAAGTTAATCTTATGAGTTCTCTACTTTAGTTTATCATGAGCGTAGTTGAAAGGCTCGAACAAACAAAGTCATTTAATTATAAATCTGACTTCTTACTAGTTTACTAACTGAGTCAAACCAGTCCTAATAATCTGTATGTGTTTATTTCTATTAGAAGCGCCACTATCCTTTTGAAAATCAACCATTTGTTGCAGTAAATTGATAGCAGTTTTGTCAAAATTAAATTGCTTAAACAGAATTCCTTTCGCTATAATATCATCAACTAAATTCTGAATTGCTTGTGTATTATTGCTCTTAGCTATTTTCTCATAAGCACTTTTATAAAGCGACTGTATTCTTGCGTCATTATTTAAAAACATACCTGCCAACACATTTTGTGCTATAAACTCTAATTCTGTTTCATCATTTTCTTCAATAAAAATTCTTGTTAATGGTGTTGCAATAATTTTTCTAACATCATTCGGTAATTCTTTTGATAGTTTTATTGCTAAGGCTTTATCTATATAATAAATAGCTACCAACGTTTTTCCTAAAACGCTATATGATTTACTTTTTAAAGCTTCTTGAAATATTGGTAAATTTGCAGGATCGGTTAATTTTCCTAAAGTTTCTATAGCTGCTGCCCTCACCAATGTTTTTTTATCTTGTAAAGCTATTTTTTTTATTTTGTCAATAACATCTCTTTTAGAGGATTTATCAAATAAATCGATACTTTCTATTGCTAAAATTCTAATCTTGTAAAACGGATCATCTAAAGCGGTAGAAATTGCTTCAAAAACTTTTTTATCATCTTGTAGCTTTACAATTTCTAAAATAGCTTCTCTTTTATGCCCATAATTTGTTGTGTATTTTAACTGACTTAAATATTGTTTCGTTGTTTTTGCTTCTGTAAAATCTGCTAATAAAACTCCATCTGCATTGATTAGTATATTTTCTGGAATTTCTGAATACGAAAAAACAAAAGAAGCATCTTTACCATCAACAAAAACATTTTTACGAATTGCTTTACCATTTTCTATAATATCAATAGCTAAAGGAAATTGAAACTCGCCTTCTGTTTGATAAATATTGACAGCAACTTTTTTCTCCAAGGTATTATAATCATAAGAAACTTGAATTTTTGGATGACCCTTAGAAAAATACCATTGATTAAAAAACCAATTTAAATCTTTTCCTGTAATTTTCTCAAACGCTAAACGCAATTGATGTACTTCTGCTGTTTTGTATTCATTTTCTGTTAGATATAATTTTAAACTCGCAAAAAAAGCTTCATCTCCAACATAATTTCTTAGCATGTGTAAAATTGCTCCACCTTTATTATAACTAACAGCATCAAACATATCTTCTTTATCTCCATAAAAATATCGCACTAGATGTTTATCGAAATTTTGTCCTTGCTTGTATGCTTCTACATCTTCTAATAAATGAGCATCCGCATTGTCTTTTCCGTATTTATGTTCTCTCCATAAATACTCGCTATAATTTGCAAAAGATTCGTTTAATGTTAAATTACTCCAACTTTCTGCGGTAACCAAATCACCAAACCAATGATGAAACAATTCGTGTGCAATAGTATTTTCTTGCACATTTTCATCAATTAATTGTCCTGGCATTTGATACGCTTTTTCTCCGTGGATTACAGCGGTAGTATTTTCCATCGCCCCACTCACATAGTCTCTACCAACAAACTGACTATATTTACTCCAAGGATATTCTACACCGGTAATTTTTGAGAAAAACTCCATCATTTCTGGAGTTAAGCCAAAAATATCTTTTGCATACGGAGCGTATTTTTTTTCTACATAATAGTCTACAGGAATATTTTTGTAAGAATCTTTAATAATTTCAAATTCGCCAACACCTAGAAAAAACAAATAAGGTGCGTGTTTTTGCTTAAAATTCCAATAATCTGTTCTTGTTCCGTTTTGATTGTTTGTTTGTTTTTCTAAGGTTCCGTTTGATAAGGTTTTAAATTTGTTAGGAACCGTAATATATAACTCTTGAGAAGTTTTTTGATTTGGACTATCAATCGTTGGAAACCAACAGCTACTTGCTTCTGTTTCACCTTGAGTCCAAACTTGAGTTGGTTTTGATGTATCCAGTTCATCAGCATTAATAAAGTACAACCCCTTAGCTTGCGTAATTGCAGAACTTCCTTTTTGCTTTACTTTTTCTGGTCTTGCTGTGTATTTTATATACAGTGTAAAAGCTTCATCTTTTGTATATGCCTTTGGCAATTCTACAATTAATTCTTCTCCGTCGTAATTGTAACCAACATCTTTATTGTTTAATTGAATGCTATGAATAATCATAGCTTTTGCATCTAAAGTTACTTTGTTTGTTGCGTAGAAATAGGGCTTTAACCTAAGCCATGCTTCGCCATTTAATTGTTTGTTTTTATAATCTAAAGAAACAGTAAGCTTTGTGTGTTCTAAAGCGTGTACTTTATCTTTCTCTTTTCTATACGTTGATTGTGGATCAACTTGTGCAGAAACGAGAGAAATGAAAAATATACAAATTATAAAAGTGAACTTTTGAGGTTTCATAAATAACTATTGGTATTAAGATTTCAAAAGTAAGAAAATTAAGGTATTTCCTTGTTAATGGCTCGTTAAAAAGAAAAGCCGAAAATCTAGCTTAGATTTTGGGCTTTTATGAAATGTTTTTGTAATTCTTATTTCAATAACATTTTAAACTGATCTAGATTGATTCCATCTGTATCAAATTTTATATCGTTCATCATTTTCATAATTTTAGAAGGATTCATGTTATCTCCTAAAATTCTTGCAACTCCAACTCCTTGTTTTGCTCCGTATCCAAAAGCAATAAGTTCATCAATTGCATCTCCTTCACCAGTATAATACAAACTTACTTTCATCTTCTTTTCGGTAAAACGCATTAAACTTTTATACTCTTTTCCTTTTAAGATCTTATCTAATTGTGCTTTTTCTGCTTCTACTTCATTCGCATTATCTTTAAAAGGCATTGCAACAACATTAATCTTTTTAATACTTTTTAATGTGGCTTTAGTGTATAACGTCAGCAAAAAGTGAACTAGTTATCACTTTAATATAAGAGATAGGTTTTATTATTTTTACAAACCTTTAAATCTTAAATGATGAAAAACAAGAAAAGTGCCAGTGCTTTAATTAGCGACTTAAAACGTAA
>JBDNGO010000085.1:0-23634 GCA_041689245.1 Flavobacteriaceae bacterium
AACCTATAAAAGAAAAAACACTTGCAAGAATGTTCTTACAAGTGTTTAATTAAGTATTATTGTCTAATAATCTGTATCGTTTATTCAGGACGGGACATTAAAGTAGATTTTTTTAGAATCCTAAATTAGCTTTTACAGCATCGTAAATGTCTGTTCCTTTTTCAAAGATAATTAACCCTCCACCTGGAGCAGAATTAAACACATATACCAATCCTTTTGCATCAGCAACCTCTTTAATTGCTTTTTGAGCTTTTTCATAAATTGGGTTTTTCATCTCAATTTCTTTATCTCTTAGTTGTTGAGTAGCAAACTGCTCTGCTTGTTGAATTTTATTAGCATCACCATTTAACTCAGCTTTTCTTCTGGCATTAGTTTCTGGAGTTTGAGCTTTTTCTTCAGCAGCATATTTTTGTGCTTTAGTTTGATATGCTTTGATACTAGTTTCAATTTCATCTTTATATGTTTTTTGAATCTTCTCTAGCTCAGAGTTTGCTTTTTTAGTATCTGGCATATTTTGCACTAACTTTGCAGTATCTATATGACCAATTTTTTGTGCATTAGCAATTCCTCCGGCACCTAACATAAATACAGCTATTAATAATAACTTTTTAAATTGTTTCATTTCTCCTTGTTTTAATTTTAATTTATTTTTATTATTTATTATTTTCGTTTTTCTTTTTTGCAGCATTCTTTTTGTCTAAAAGTAATTTTCTTCTAGCATCTCTTTTAGCTTGTGTTACTTTTTTTTGATCTTCAATTTTCTTAAGCCTTGCTTGCTTAATTGCTTCTAATTTTTGTTGAGCCTCTGTTTTCTTCGCTGTAATATTATCTTTAGAAGTTTGTATTTTTCTGTCTTTAACAATACTTGCTAAAACCAGTTCGCTAATATCGTATTTTTTATTTGAATATAACATGACTAATTCGCTAGATTTATCTAAAACAAAATCATAATTTTTTATTTTAGCAATATTTTGAATAGAATTATAAACTAAATCTTGTATTGGCTTTACTAATTGTTTTCTTAAAAAGAATAAATCTCCTTTTGGACCAAAATATAATGACTCTAATCTTGTAAGTTCTTCTTTTTTTATGGTTATATCTTCTTCTTTTTCTTCAATTAAATCTTTTGTTAATATAGCTTTTTCATTTGCTAAATCTGTTTTAAGAACTTCAATATGTCTTTCTAACTTTGATAAATTGCTTTTCCATGTTTCAATTTTGATATTCAAGTTTTCTTGAGCTTTTACATAATCTGGAACATTCTCTAAGATATATTCCATATCTATATATGCTAAGTTTTGTCCTTTTTGCGCAATGCTATTTTGTATTGTAAACAAAAGAATGATTAATACGAATATTTTTTTCATCTTTAATAGTTTTTGTTTTGAAAAAACTATGCCAAAAATAGAATACATCACAAATTAAGTATTTATTTTTTAGAATTGTCTTCCAATAATAAAATGTGTTTGCCAGCCAGAAATAGGAGCATTTGGTGAGTTGTTATAAATTGGTAATGCATCATAACCATGTGCAAAATCAATCCCTAATAAACCAAAAGCGGGCATAAAAATACGAATTCCAACACCGGCAGACCTTTTTAATTCAAACGGATTATAACTACTAAAATTGTCATAAGAATTTCCAGCTTCTAAAAACCCTAATGTATAAATAGAAGCAGAAGGTTTGTCTGTAATAGAGTAACGTAACTCTAATTGAAATTTATTATATATTGTTCCACCTTGAATAGAAGATAATTGACTGTTTTCATAACCTCTTAATCCAACGGTTTCTCTACCATCTAATTGATAAGCAGCTAATCCATCACCACCAACAAAAAATCTTTCAAAAGGTGTAGCACCAACTTTACTGCTATAGTTACCTAAAAACCCTCCTTCAGCATTCATCATTAAAACTAGCTTGTCAGTAAATGCGGTGTACCATTTTCCGTTAAAGCTTAATTTGTAATATTCCATCCATTTATACTTTTCAGCTAAACTAATATTAGAGTACTCTTTGTTGTTAAATAAAGAATAAGGGAGTGTTAATTTTGCACCAATACTAAATTCTGAACCATAAGTTGGGAAAATTAATGATGGCCCAGCTGAGTTTCTCATTAACTTAACTTCATAAGATAAGTTGTTTAAATTGGCATTACTTAAAATATCTGTACCAACTCTAAACCCATAATTATTTAAACTAAAATTCTGATAACTTATAGTGTGAGAAAGTTGAAAATAATCATCTGGCCATTGAAGTCTTCTTCCTAAACCTAAAGTAACTCCAACAATACTTAAATTCTGATCTTTATCTACAATCCCTGTTCTATAATCGTATTGATATTGATTTGAATTGTAAACTGAGAATGAAAATGATTGTGGTTTTTTACCGCCTAACCAAGGTTCTGTAAATGAAAAACTATAAGTACTGTATGTTCTACTTGCTTGTAAACGTAAAAATAATTTTTGACCATCACCAGTTGGTAAAGGTTTGTATGCCTCTTTTTTAAACATATTTCTGATGGCAAAATTATTAAACGATAAACCTAATGTTCCAATAAATGCTCCACCACCATAACCACCTTGTAATTCTATTTGACTACCCCCTTTTTCTGTAACTGTAAAATCGATATCAGCAGTTTTATTTTGCCAATCTGGTTTTACTTCTGGAGTAACATTTGTGTCAAAAAACCCTAATTGACCAATTTCTCTAATAGATCGTATGATTTCAGCTCTGTTAAATAAATCACCCGGTTTTACTCTTAATTCTCGATAAATAACATGGTCATTTGTTTTCTCATTTCCAATAACTGTTACCTTTTTAATGGTTGCTTTTTCGTCTTCACGAATTCTAATTTCTACAGTAATAGAATCGTTTACTACTTTTGTTTCAACCGCATCTACAGCAGCAAACAGATATCCATTATTATGATATAAGGTTTGTAAATCTTGTGAGTTTGGGGTATTATCTCCTTTAACACGTTCTTTTAAAACTGTTCCGTTATAAATATCACCTTTATCAATACCAAGTATCCTTGATAATTGATTTATTGTAAAATTTTTGTTTCCAACATAATTAATATCACTAAAATAGTATTGTCTTCCTTCTTCTACCTCAATTTCTAGACTAATTGTATTGTCCTCATTCCAAACTAACTTATCGCTTAAAATACGAGCATCTCTGTAGCCTTGTCTGCTGTATTTTTCTAAAATACTTTCTAAATCTTTTCTGTAATTATCTTCTATGTACTTAGATGCTTTCCAAAATCTACCAAACATTTTTTCTTTGGTATTGGCCATCTCTTTTCTAAGTTTTCTATTAGAAAACTCTTCATTTCCTTTAAAAGAAATGTCTTTTATTTTTATGCGGGTTCCTTTATCAATAAGAACATCCATATTTACAACATTAATATCTGAAGTATCTTTTGTTGTATTAATAGAAACTTTCGTTTTTAAAAATCCTTTGTCTGTAAATTTCTTTTTAAAATAATTAGTAGAGGTAACTATTAAGTTGTCAGTTACCATGGCTCCTTTTTTAAGGTCGGTATCTTTTTTTAATTCTTTCCTCTTAGATTTTTTAACACCAGTAAAAACAACTTCGTTTAACTGAGGTAATTCTTTTACGTTAAATTGTAAATAAGCTGTATTTCCATCAATTTTTGCTATATACACATCAACATCACTAAACTGCTTACTTTCGTATAGTTTTTTAATAGCGCTAGTTAATTTATCTCCGGGAAGTTTAATCATTTGTCCGTTTCTTAAACCAGTAAATATTTTTACTGTTTCTTCGCTAAACTTTTTTAAACCAGTAACTGTAATTCCTCCTAAGACATATTCTTGCCCTTTTACATAAGATATTTGTGAAGGAATAGTATCCTTAGAAGATGTATTATTGGTTTGTCCATTAACATTTACGGTTAAAAAACTTAATAAAAATAGTACTACAATAGTATATTTACTCATTTGGTGTTTCAATTTGTTCGCTTGTTTTTCCAAAGCGTCGTTCTCTATTTTGATATTCAATTATTGCGTCAAAAAAATCGCTCTTTCTAAAATCTGGCCAAAGCACAGGGGTAAAATATAATTCGGCATATGCCATTTGCCACAATAAAAAATTACTGATGCGTTGTTCGCCACTAGTTCGAATCATTAAATCAACGTCGGGCAAATTAAATGTATATAAATGATTATTAATAACTTTTTCGTCAATTTCTTCGATTAGAAGCTGGTTATTAACAACTTTTTTAGATATGTTTTTGATAGTATTAACAATTTCTTCTCTAGAGCCATAACTTAAAGCAAAAGTTAAAACGATTTTTGAGTTTGTTTTTGTGGCATCTATTACTTCAGATAATACTTTCTGCGCCTTTTTAGGTAAACTAGTAATATACCCAATTGCATTAACTTTCACATTATTTTTTTGAAAATCTGGTAGTTCTTTTTTTAGTGAAGAAATTAATAAACTCATTAAAGCGGTTACTTCAATTTTTGGACGATTCCAGTTTTCTGTAGAAAAAGCATACAATGTAATTGCTTTTACGCCAACTTCAGCAGCTGCTTCTACAGATTCTCTAACGGCTGTTAAAGCATTTCTATGTCCAAAAATCCGTTCCATTCCTTTACCTTTTGCCCAACGACCATTACCGTCCATAATAACGGCAACATGTTGTGGTACTTTCTGTAAATTAATGTGTAGTTTTTTATCCATAAATTATCTTAAATCTGTATAACAAGCAGGTCTTCCAAAAGCATATACTAAAGAAACTGCAGTAAACATATACCAATCGTTAGAGTTTCCTCCAAAATTTAATGATGGTATTTTACTTGTTGTATAATCTAAATCATCTGTAAACGTATATCGTACTCTTGTTTCTAATGAAAAGCCAATATTATTTATTAATTTTCCTTTAAATCCTAACCCAAACGGAATTGCATATGAAATCTTAGTTTTTAAATTGTATTGTCCAGGAATAATCTCAGAGGCAACACTATTATAACCAAAACCAGCTATTTCCAGTAAAATATATGGTGTGTATATTTTATCTTCAGAAGCCATATTGTATTCAAAAAAACTATACTCAATTCCTACTGCTACTTCTTTAATTGAATTTTTAAAATTAAAATTTCTATTTACCCGAACTAAATTAGATGATTTTGAATCATCACCATTAATTGGTAAATAACTTAAAGTACCTCTTAAAGCAATTCTTGGATTTACATTGTATTTATAAATAAGGCTAGCAGCAATATTGTTTGGAAAAATATAAGTTGATTTTCCTACATCTCCAATATAATTACTTCCCCCAATAAACACTCCAATTTCATTTATTTGACTCCAAGAAATACTTGTAATACAAATAAATACTATTGCTAAAAGTTGTTTCTTCATCTTAAAAAATAGCGTGCAAATATAGTTAAATCAATTTGCTTTATAAAGTTAATAACTTGTCTTTTTTGAATAACTATTATTTTAGGAAAATATTGCAGTGTTTTAAGGTTGTTTAAAGTCGTTTCTTGTGTCTTCTCCCCACAATAATTTACTTCTTAAGGTTTTTAAAAACGATTGATTGTTTAATACAATTGTTTTAATCGTAAAAGCAGCTTTTTCGATAAAAATTTGAGTCGTATCATTTATGGTGTAAATTCGAGAATCTAAAGACATTGAAAAAGTATCTTCTCTACCGCTAACTTCGAGTTTTATTTTTGTGTTTTCTGAAATAACTAAAGGTCTTGCGTTTAAATTATGTGGAGCAATGGGTGTAATTACAAAGCTTTTAGAATTAGGCAAAACAACGGGTCCGTTACAGCTTAAAGAATATCCGGTAGAGCCAGTTGGAGTAGAAACAATAAGCCCATCTGCCCAATAGTTGGTTAAATATTCATCATCTAAAAAAGTTTTAACTCCAATCATAGAAGTTGTATTTTTTCTAGCAACTGTAACTTCGTTTAATGCAAAATTGATTTCAGAAATTTCTGCTGTTTTAGGAGTTGTTTTTATACTTAATAGGGTTCTTTCTTGAATTGTGTATTCTTTTAACAACAACAATTCTATTACGTGTTTTATTTCTTCTTTTTGAATGGTTGCTAAAAAACCAAGTCTCCCAGTATTAATACCTAGAACAGGAATATTTAGGTTTCTGACATAAGTAATAGATCTTAATATTGTTCCATCTCCGCCAATTGTAAAAAATAAATCAAATGAATTATTTAAATCATTAAAATGAGAAAATGTTGGATATTTTTTTGGTAATAATTTTTCTTTTTGAAAAAGAGCATAAAATTCTTTTTCAAAAAAGACAACAATGTTTTTTTCTTGCAAAACATCAACTAAAAGCAATACTTCATTAATTGAACTTGTATTGTAAGATTGGCTGTAAATTGCTACTTTTTTCATAGCTTACGTGTTTAAGAATTTTTGTAAGTAATCTGACCTATTTTTTAATTCTTCCAAATAAATATCGTCTTTATATTCGGTAATTATAGTATAATTATAACGTCTAAAAGTTTGAATAATTTCATTTATTTCTTGTGATGAAATTTTAAGTGTAATTTCTACTTTTTCATTTGATCTTTTAGATTCATAACATCCTAATAGAATTCCGTTATTTGCCTCGATTATTTGAGAAACCTCACTCATTGTGTAATCTTTTGTATTTTTTTTTATGACCAAAATAACCCCTTCAGAATTTAAAAAAGGAGTTTGAGAAAATGCCCCTAAAACATCATTAAGTTCAATATAACCAAGATATTTTTGATTTGTTATTGCCGGAAGAAGATTGGTGTAGTTATCAGCAAAAATCTTTAATACATTTAACAAAGATTCAGTACTGTTTGTTTGAAAATACTCAAATATATCTACAGATTCTTCAAGTAATTCATCTTTGTTTTCAATTGTTAAAATATCAGTTTGAGAAATACAACCAATATAATCTTCATCAATAACAACAGGAATGTGTGTAATTTGATGCGTTTCACAAAGTTTTAATGCTTCCCTAACAGTACTTTGAGTTGTTAAAGGATTAAAATCATTTAAGATGTATTCTGTAATGTTCATATTTTACGAATATAAGATAAAAAAGGATACTAATTTTTAATGAAATCAGTACTTTTGTTGTTTAGTTTTTTTAAGTATGACAAAGTTAAGTGTAAATGTAAATAAAATTGCCACGTTACGTAATTCTCGTGGCGGAGATATCCCAAATCTTGTAAAAGTTGCTAGCGATATCGAATCTTTTGGAGCAGAAGGGATTACAATTCATCCTAGACCAGATGAACGTCATATTCGGTATCAAGATGCATATGATTTAAAAAAAATTGTAACTACAGAGTATAATATTGAAGGGAATCCTATTCCAGAATTTATGGAGATGGTGTTAAAAATTAAACCAACTCAAGTAACGTTAGTTCCAGATAGTGTTGATACGTTAACTTCAAATGCTGGTTGGGATACAATTGCAAATCAATCGTATCTGCAAGAAGTAATTTCTGAATTTAAAAAAGCGGGAATTAGAACTTCAATTTTTATTGGTACAGATTTAAAATTGATTGAAGCTGCTGCAAAAACAGGAGCAGACCGAATAGAATTATATACAGAAGAATTTGCTACACAATACGATTTAGGAAATAGAAAGGCTGTAAAACCATATACAGATGCAGCAATTTTAGGACACGATTTAGGATTGGGAATTAATGCCGGACATGATTTAAGTTTAGAAAATATTAAGTTTTTTAAAGATAATATTCCAAATTTAGCAGAAGTTTCAATTGGACACGCTTTAATTTCTGAGTCCTTATATTTAGGATTAGAAAATGTAGTGAACATGTATCTTCATAAATTAAAGTAAAAAGGTAAAAGTAAAATGTCAGGACTAGCGGAGTCGAGCCCTAATTCAAAAACAACAAATGCAAATTTTACATTCTAGAATAATCGGAGAAGGAAACCCGTTATTAATTTTACACGGTTATTTTGGTAATGGAGATAATTGGAAATCAATTACCATTAAATTATCAGATACTTTTCAAGTCCATTTAATAGATCAAAGAAATCATGGGCGTAGTTTTCATTCAGATGAGTTTGATTACGAATTAATGGTTGAAGATTTACACAATTATATTAAGCATCATCAATTAGAAAAAGTCCATCTTTTAGGTCATTCTATGGGCGGAAAAACGGCAATGCTGTTTGCAGTAGAATATCCAGAATTGGTAGAGAAGTTAATAGTTGCAGATATCTCTCCAAGAATGTATCCGCCACATCATCACGATATTCTAGAGGCATTAAATTCTATAGATTTTACAGTTCAAACTTCTAGAACTTTAGTAGATGAAAAGCTCGCTGAATTAATTCCAGAAATTGGAGTTCGTCAATTTTTATTGAAAAGTGTGTATTGGAAAGAAAAAGGACAATTAGATTTTCGATTTAATTTACATTCTTTAATAGAAAATAATGATGAGGTAGGAGTTGCTTTGCCCTCTTTTACAGTTTTTGAAGGAGAAACATTATTTTTAAAAGGTGAAAATTCTGGTTATATTTCTTCAGAAGAAGAACCAATTATTAATGCACATTTTCCGAACAATAAAATTGTAACCATAAAAAATGCAGGGCATTGGTTGCATGCAGAAAATCCAACGGATTTTTTAAACACATTAGAAAGTTTTCTAAAATTTTAATATCAATAATATTATTGCTTTGGTATGTATATTGCTCCAGTGGCAAAATCAACTATTGTTCCTGGTAAAAACAATAGAATATCTGCAATTAAGGCTAAAACTCTAACTTCTCTTTGTGGCTCACCTGGAAGAGGTTTCGTTTTTTGGTGTATAGAAACTGGTCCGCCAAGAATAGTTGCACAACCTGTTATAGATATAGCTAAAAAGCAAATAAGAGTACTCTTAAATATTTTTTTCATAATGGGTATTTAATACAACAGTACAACCTATATTATTAAAAAACTGCCAAAAGAGCAGTTTTTTTTATTTGGTATAGTTTTAGCTTTTTAGCATGTATATTAAAATTATATGCATGAAAACATTTTTAAAAATTTTATTAACGGCCTTAGCAGTAATTATTTTAGCTAATTTTTTACCCGGTATTTCTGTTGATGGGTACGTTTCTGCAATTATAGTTGCAGTTGTAGTTTCTTTATTGAATATGTTTGTACGTCCGCTTTTAGTCTTTTTTACATTACCCGCAACTATTGTTACCTTAGGGTTATTTCTTTTTGTAATTAATGCATGCATTATTTTGTTGGCAGATAAATTAATAGATGGTTTTGCTGTTTCTGGTTTTTTCGCGGCCTTATTATTTAGTGTTTCACTGTCCATTTTTAGATCGGCATTATTTTTATTGTTAAAAGAAGATAAAAAATCAATAAAATAACTAAGAAAAATACCGAAATAGAACAGTTTAAACCTTTGCAAAGTTGGTAGAAATCACTAATTTTGCAGACAATTTTTAAGATTATAATTGATATTATGAATATTACTAAAGAAAACGTAGATGCATTAAATGCAGTTGTTAAAGTAGATATTGTTGCTGAAGACTATCAAACTAAAGTAGCAGAAGTTTTACAAGATTACCGTAAAAAAGCGAATATCCCAGGGTTTAGAAAAGGTCATGTACCAATGGGAATGGTAAAAAAACAATACGGAAAATCTATAATGATAGATGAGGTAAACAAATTACTACAAGAATCTTTAAATAAATTTTTAACTGAAGAAAAGTTAGATATTTTAGGAAATCCAATCCCTAGAGTTCAAGATGGTTTTTCTTGGGATACAGAAACTTTTTCTTTCGAATTCGAATTAGGAATTGCTCCAGAATTTACTGTTGATTTATCTGCAAAAAAGAAAATTACGCAATATAATATTGTTGCTGATGATTCTTTAATTGATAAAGAAGTAGAAAACTTACAATCTCGTTACGGAAAAATGAATACTGTAGATGCAGTAACAGAGGAAGCAAATGTAACCGGAACTTTTGTGAACGAAGAAAAAGAAATCAATAAAAAAGCTACTATTTCTTTAGCAGACATTAAAGGGAAAGAAAACTTAAAAAACTTTATTGATGCTAAAGTAGGTGATGTTTTAGAACTAAAAACTAAAAACTTATTTAACGACGAGCATAAATTACAAGGAGCATTAGGAGTTTCTCATGATGATGTTCATGGATTAGACGTTACTGTTTCTTTTAGTATTGAAGAAATTACGGTAACAGAATTAGCAGATTTAGATCAAGAATTATTTAATAAATTATTTTCTGATGGAAGCGTAAAATCTGTTACAGATTTAAGAAATAAAATTAAAGAAGATGCAGAAAAGCAATTCTTAACCCAAGGTGATCAACAATTATTAAATGCTGTAACAGAGTATTTAGTAGAAAAAACAAAATTTGATTTACCAGCTGAATTCTTGCAAAAATGGTTAGCAACTGCAGGAGAAAAAGAAATGACTTCTGAACAAGCTGCTGAAGAATACGCAAAATCAGAAAAAGGATTACGTTATCAATTAATCGAAGGAAAGATTATGAAAGATAACGACATCAAATTAGATTATACAGAATTGGTAGAGTATGCAAAAGGATTTATTAGAACGCAAATGGCACAATTTGGCAATATGAACCCAGAAGAAAAAGAATTAGAGGATATTGCTGCAAGAATCTTAGGAAACCAAGATGAAGCAAAGCGTTTACAAGAGCAATTAATTTCTCATAAACTGTTGACTTTCTATAAAGAAAACATCACATTTAAGACTAAAGAAGTTTCATATGAAGACTTCATCAAAGAAGTATATAAGTAAAAATGAAATAAAGAATGTCATTTCAAGCTTGTAGAGAAATCTCATTTTTTAAATCAAAAAATAAGAACTCCTTTAATTAGTAAAGGAGTTTTTTCAGCAACAAACTGTAACAAAATAGTAAGAAAATAGTTCTTATATTTACAATTCAAACATTAAAATATAATTAGGAAATGGATTACGGAAAAGAGTTCGAAAAATACGCAACAAAACATCACGGAATAAGCAGTACATATATAGGTGAAATAACAAGTAGTTTAACGCCATATATTATGGAAGAACGCCAAATGAATATCACTCAAATGGATGTTTTTTCTCGTTTAATGATGGATAGAATAATCTTTTTAGGAACAGGGATTAGCGATCAAGTAGCTAATGTTATTCAAGCACAATTATTATTTTTAGAAAGTGTAGATTCTTCAAAAGATATTTCAATTTATATCAATTCTCCTGGTGGTGGAGTTTATGCTGGGTTAGGTATTTATGACACCATGCAATTCATAAAACCTGATGTAGCAACAATTTGTACAGGAATGGCAGCTTCTATGGGAGCAGTGTTAATGTGTGCAGGAGAAAAAGGAAAACGTTCTGCGTTGCCACATTCAAGAATTATGATTCACCAACCTCTAGGTGGAGCTCAAGGACAAGCATCTGATATAGAAATTACCACAAGAGAAATCTTGAAGTTAAAGGGTGAATTGTACGAAATTATTGCAAATCATTCAGGACAAACCATTGAAAAAGTGAACGCTGATTCTGACAGAGATTATTGGATGATTGCAGCAGAAGCTAAAGAATATGGTATGATTGATGAAATTTTAAAAAGGAAATAGGTTTAACGTCATTGTGAATGAAGTGAAGCAATCTCTTTATTGATTAAAAAAAGGGTGCTTCGTCGTTTCTCCTCGTAATGACATATAGTAAAAGCTGATAAAATGTCGAAAGAAGAAAATTTAGAATGTTCGTTTTGTGGGCGTAAAAAATCCGAAACTAATTTATTAATTGCTGGGATAGATGCGCACATTTGTGATACATGTATTGAACAAGCAACAGGTATTTTAGAAGAGGAAGTTACAGAAAAGCAGTCAGGTGGATTGTCTAAGGATTTAATGTTGAAAAAACCACTAGAAATTAAAGAATTTTTAGATCAATACATTATTGGGCAAATAGAAACTAAAAAGTCGATTTCTGTTGCAGTTTACAATCATTATAAGAGACTATTGCAATCAAAAAAAGAAGAAGACGATGTTGAAATCGAAAAAAGCAACATCATTTTAGTTGGAGAAACAGGAACAGGAAAAACATTAGTTGCAAAAACGATTGCTAAAATGCTAAATATACCATTTTCTATTGTAGATGCTACAGTTTTAACACAAGCAGGTTATGTTGGAGAAGATGTAGAAAGTATTTTAAGTAGATTATTACAAGTAGCAGATTATGACGTAACTAAAGCAGAAAGAGGAATTGTTTTTATTGACGAGATTGATAAAATTGCTCGTAAAGGAGACAACCCTTCAATTACTAGAGATGTTTCTGGTGAAGGAGTTCAGCAAGCATTATTAAAATTATTAGAAGGTTCGGTTGTAAATGTTGCTCCAAAAGGAGGAAGAAAACATCCAGATCAGAAATTTATTGAAGTTAACACCAAAGATATTTTATTTATTGCTGGTGGTGCTTTTTCAGGAATTGACAGAATTATTAGCAAGCGCTTAAATATGCAAGCTGTTGGATATTCGGCTTCTGTTGCAGAAGATAAAATTGATGAAGAAAACTTATTACAATATATCATTCCTTCAGATTTAAAAGCTTTTGGGTTGATACCAGAAATTATTGGACGTTTACCTGTGTTGAGTTATATGAATCCGTTAGACGCTAAAACGTTAAGAGCAATTTTAACGGAGCCTAAAAACTCAATTATAAAACAATATACAAAGTTGTTTTCTATGGATGATATTACATTCGAAATAGAAGAAGAAGCATTAATGTACATTGTAGATAAAGCAGTTGAATACAAACTCGGAGCTCGTGGTTTACGTTCTTTATGTGAAGCAATTTTTACAGATGCAATGTTCGAAATGCCAAGTTCTGATGAAAAAGAATTTAAAGTAACAAAAGAGTACGCAGAAAATAAATTAACAAAGACAGCATTGAAGAAATTGAGTGTTGCTTCTTAAATTTTTTATTTTAATAACACTAACAAGTTAAAAGCTTGTTAGTGTTATTAATTATACATTTACAAATAGCATTATTTTACTAATAGTATAAATTGTAAAAAATAATTAATGAATAAATAACGATTACTCCAACATATAAATAATCTTGTAATGAGTTCTTTATTCTATAAAATTTATAACTAAACCAAGTACTAGTTAATAATAGAGGAATTAGAAAAATAAGCAAAATTTTATTTAATGCATCAAAAAAAATAGCTGTACCTGATACTATTATCAATAAACAGGTTAAAAAAAACAGTGTTTTTCCAAACTTAATAGTATTAATTACATTTTTATTATTTCTAAAAAAAATATATAAATAATAAATTGTAATTAAATTTATTATGAGAGCTAAATATAAATTACTATTCATCTTTATAAGTTTTCTTTACAGTTTGCAAATTTTTCTATAGATATTACCACGTCAGTAATCATATTCCCATAAGCATACAAGTAGCAAGGTGAAGCCACGCCTAATGAAAGAACGGAAAGAAGCGTGCACCACGTAACTGCAGTATCATAATTAGCATGTATTGTGTGAAAATCACTTTCAAATGCTTCATCACAAGGATCTACTCTTCTTATCAGATTGCCGTTTAAATTAGGCTTTATACTTTCTTTAACCTTCTCGTAAATAGGTAATAAATCATCTTCTGCTAAAATATTAATATTAGGGTATCTACTTTTTATAGCTAAAATATGTTGATTAATTTCATTTAAATGATTTTCAAATATTTTATCCATTCCTAACTTCACTAAAATTTGTTTTTCATCTAAATTTTTTAATGAAAAATTCTTTTTGCCTAAAAATTTATTTTCGCGCAATTTTTCGAAAATTGTTTCAGTAAATCTAATATTTTTAGATATAATATGGTTAAAATCAATGTCTTTTTTTATTTCTGATTTTATTCTCTCAACTTCTTGGTAATCGTGTGTTGAAATACCTTCTTGATTACAAGAAATAAACAGAATGAATACTCCTAAAATTGAGATAAACTTTGGTCTTTTTAAATTCATAGCTTTTTTTTTATTTTTAAATAATTTTTTAATTCAGTTATTGAAATACAATAACTGAAGTCATACATAAGTGTTGACATACTTATGTTAATTGTCCGAAAAAAAATAAAGAAATTTAAACTTGCAATTTTTATAAAATTTCTTCCTTTGTTAGCAATTGTAATTGCTTAAAGTAATCAAATCTAAAAAAAAAACGAATTAACAAAATTTTAAGACAATTGTTTTAATGATGAAGTTTAAAGCACCTTGTGTTGTTCTTTTTTCTATTTTTGTTTTATGATATCTAAAGAAACCATAGATCGTGTTTTTGAAACAGCAAGAGTAGAAGAAGTGATTGGTGAGTTTGTGCAATTAAAAAAAGCCGGAAGTAATTTTAAAGGATTAAGTCCGTTTACTGACGAAAAATCACCTTCTTTTATGGTTTCTCCTGTAAAGCAAATCTGGAAAGATTTTAGTACAGGTAAAGGCGGAAATGCCATTTCTTTTTTAATGGAGCACGAACATTATTCGTATCCAGAAGCCATAAAATACTTAGCGCAAAAATACAATATAGAGATTGAAGAAACTGAGCAATCAGACGAACAAAAACAACAGCTTAACGAACGAGAAAGTATGTTTTTGGTGTCTAAATTTGCAGCAGAATATTTTCATGATTTAATGCTAAATACCCAGCAAGGAAAAGCAATTGGACTTTCCTATTTTAAAGAGCGTGGTTTTAGAGACGATATTATTGAAAAATTTGATTTAGGTTATTGTAAAGATGAATGGGATAATTTTACAAAATCGGCGCTTAAAAAAGGGTATGATTTAAAATATTTAGAATCTACGGGGCTTACAATTGTAAAAGAGAATAAACAATTTGACCGTTTTAAAGGACGCGTTTTATTTCCAATTCATTCAATGTCTGGAAGAATTTTAGGATTTGGTGGGCGAATTTTAACAAACGATAAAAAAGCTGCAAAATATTTAAATTCACCTGAAAGCGATATTTACCATAAGAGTAAAATTTTATACGGAATTTATCAGGCAAAAAAGGAGATTGCCAAGCAAGACAATTGTTTTTTAGTCGAAGGCTATACAGATGTAATTTCTTTTTATCAATCTGGAATAGAAAATGTAGTTGCTTCTTCTGGAACTGCATTAACATCAGATCAAATTAGATTGGTTAGAAGATTAACGCAAAATATTACTGTTCTTTTTGATGGAGATGCAGCAGGTTTAAGAGCTTCCATTCGTGGAATTGATTTAATTCTTGAACAAGGAATGAATGTGAAAGTGGTTACTTTTCCTGAAGGAGAAGATCCAGACAGTTTTTCGAAATCGCATTCAGATGATGAGTTAAAAAAATATTTAGAAAATTCTGCTCAAGATTTTATCAATTTCAAAGTTTCTATTTTAATGGAAGAAGCTCAGAATGATCCTGTAAAAAAAGCAGGATTAATTCGTGATATTGTAATGAGTATTTCTAAAATTCCAGACAATATTCAACGAGAAGTTTATGTGCAAGAATGTGCACGTATTATGGAAATTTCTGAACGTGTATTGTTTAGTGAGTTGGCTCAAATGCTTAAAAAAGGGAATGAAGAAGCATTTAAATCTACACATAAAAGAGAAACAATTTTTCAGGTTGTAAAAGAAGAGGCAACAAAAGAAGTAAAAACGGATCCTTTATATGTATTAGAAAAAGAAATTATTAGAATTTTATTGTTGTTTGGAAACGAAGAAGTAAGTTTTACACATATTGTGCAAACCGAAGATGAAGACGGAAAAAAAGGCGAAGAAATAGAAAAATACAGTTCTCCAGTTTATAAAGAACTGTATTTAAACCTTCAGGAAGATGAAATTGAGTTTACCAATGCTATTTTTCAATTGGTATATTATGAGTTGATAAATCAAATCAGTCAGCACGAAAAGATTGAAATTAGTAGTTTAATTAATCATGAAAATAAAGAAATTGCTAACGAGGTAACGGGTATTTTAATGGATGAAGAAAAATACACCTTAAGCGAATGGGAACGTAAAAATATTTTTGTCACTCAAACAATTAATATTTTACCAAAATTAGTAACAGATGCTATTCTAAATCTTCGAAGAGTATTAATAGAACGTAAGATTAATGAAATAATGAAAGAAGCTCAAAGCGAAAATTCTAAAAAGGTAGATTTAGAGTTAATTTCTGATTATACAGGGCTTAAAAAGCGTTTATTTGAAAAATTAAATAGAGTTATTTAATTGATTTTTAGAAAAACACGTATTTATATGTAGTTATTGTTTTAAATTTTTTGTACACTAGATACGCTAAAAAAGAAAAAGACAAGAAAAGAACACTACAAATTTTAAAGATTATTCAACTTTTTATAATATTACCATTTTCCATAGTTAATGGTTCTAAGAAAAAAGCATATCATAGAATTAAAAGAAGGATGATTTCCGCACACTTACTTTAAAGTATTACTAATTTTACAAACTGGTATTGGAAGCATTTTATGTTGATTGATGGTATTTAATCTAGTATATATTTTAAATACTTCTAGTTTTCTGCCATCAAAATCTGAGGTGGTTTTTCCGTTTTCTAACATTTTCATTGCCCATTCTAACTCGTCGTAAGAAGCACCAATTTGGTCTTCGTCTGTTCTGCTATCTCCAAATAAGCCGTCAGTTGGTTGTGCTTGTTGAATAGATGTTGCAATGTTTAAATAGTTAGCTAATTCATAAACTTCTGATTTTAACAAATCGGCAATCGGACTTACATCTACACCGCCATCACCATATTTTGTGTAAAAACCTACACCAAAATCTTCAATTTTATTTCCTGTTCCGGCAACTAACAATCTATTTATGCCCGCTAAATAATACAACGTAGTCATTCTTAATCTTGCTCTTGTATTTGCTAAAGCTAAATCTACTGTTGATGAATTTTCGGTGCTAGAAGCTTGATTTTTAAAATTATCATAAGTACTAGTTAAATTAATTTTGACAGAAGATACATTGCTAAATGTATCTTTAAGATTATTAATATGTTCTAATCCTCTACTAACCTGATTTTCTGCTTGATGAATAGGCATTTCTACACAAAGAGTTTTTAAACCCGTTTTTGCACAAAGCGTAGAAGTTACTGCAGAATCTATTCCGCCAGAAATTCCAATAACAAATCCGTTTACTTTTGCCTTAACTGCATAATTTCTTAACCAATTTACAATATGTTCAGAGACTTTTTCTGTGTTCATTTATAAACTATTTTAGTATTTTTGTCGTTCTTAAACTAGAACTCTAATATACAAAGATAATGCGGAAATTTTTTTTCATTTTTTCTCTTTTTACATTCTTGTTTTCTTGTGAAACAAAACAAGAAAATCAAATTGATGTAAGTGCTATAAAAATAGATTTTTCGATTGATAGATTTGATGTTGATTTTTATACAACAGAAGAAGATTCTCTATTCAAAACAAAAGAAAAATATCCATTATTTTTTCCAGTAAATACGCTAGATTCTGTTTGGATTCAGAAAATTAAGAATGCAGATGAGCAAGAATTGTTTGTTGAAACACAAAAAGTATTTTCAACTATTGATTTTCTTAAAAAAGATTTAGAACAATTATTTAAACATATAAAATACTATAATCCAGATTTTTATGCGCCAAAAGTGGTTACGCTTTTAAGTAATATAGAGTATCAAAATAAGGTACTATATACAAGAGAGTATTTATTAATTTCTTTGGATGTTTATTTAGGAGAAAATCATGAATTCTATGCGGATTACCCAAATTATATAAAACAAAATTTTCAAAAAAATTATATCGTGATTGATGTTGCGAAAGCAATAATTCCAAAACAAACGAATACAAATGATAGGACATTTATCAGTAAAATGATAACAGAAGGAAAGCAGCTTTATCTATTAGATAAGTATTTGCCAGCAGTAAAAGAATATCAAAAAATTGGATATTCAGAGGAAAAAAATAATTGGGCAGTTGAAAATGAAGAACAAATTTGGAAATACTTTATTGAAAACAAAGTACTGTTTAGTACCGACACAAAATTAAACAAAAGGTTTTTAGAATTGGCGCCGTTTTCTAAGTTTTATAGATCCGAAGATTCGATGTCTCCTGGAAGAATTGGAGCTTGGATTGGTTGGCAAATTGTAAAGTCATACATGAAACATAATGATGTATCTTTGCAGCAATTATTAAAAATGCCTTCAGAAGAAGTTTATAAAAATTCTAAATACAAACCAAAAAAGTAATGGCAGTAAAACACACTTCAGAAATTAAATTTAATGTAGGATTAGACGAAAATAAAGTTCCTGAAACTATTTTTTGGACAGCAGAAGATGGTGGAATAGAAAATTCTGAATCAAAGGCATTAATGATTTCTGTTTGGGATACCAAACAAAAAGACACACTCCGTATGGATTTATGGACAAAAGATATGCCTGTAGATGAAATGAAACAATTCTTTCATCAAACATTGGTTTCTATGACAGAAACTTTTGAGCGTGCAACTGATGATCAAAAAATGAGTGCAACTATGAAAGATTTTTGTGATTATTTTGCCGAAAAACTAGAACTTAAAAAGTAAGTTTTTAAGTGTTTTTTATTTTATTGATAATATAATTGTAATCTTCAGTGTTATTTACAAAATCAATTTCTGAAACATCAATAATTAAGATATTTAATTTTTGTTGTGTGTTTATAAAATTTTTATAGCCATCATGTATTTTTTGTAAATAGTTAGCTTTAATATTTTGCTCATATTCTCTCCCTCTTTTCTTTATATTCTGTAAAAGTCTCTCCGTATCTTGATAAAGATAAACATACAAATCTGGTTTTGTAATTTCTTTGTACATTAAATCAAACATTTTTCTATACAATAGATATTCCTCTTTTTGTAAAGTAATTTGAGCGAATATTAATGATTTAAAAATGTAGTAATCAGAAACAATTAGATTTTTAAATAAATCTAATTGAGCTAAACCGTCAGATAATTGTTGATATCTATCAGCCAAAAAACTCATTTCTAAAGGAAAAGCAAAACGCTCTTTATCTTCATAAAATTTTGGTAAAAAAGGATTGTCAGCAAAACGTTCTAAAATAATTTTTGCATTAAATTCATCAGACATCATTTTTGATAAAGATGTTTTACCTGCGCCAATATTTCCTTCAATAGCGATGTAATTGTACTTTTCGGAAATAGGTATGGGTCTTTTTAGCTGTGTTTTAATTAAAGAAATTTCTGAAGTATCATCACAATTTTGTAAACAAATAGAAAGTTGTTTTTTCTCTATAGGATGCATACTATTACCAGCAATTTCAGTTAAAGGAATCAATACAAATTTACGTGCTAACATTTTTGGATGCGGAACAATAAGTGTCTTTGAAAATATAATTTCATCATCAAATAATAAGATGTCTATATCAATATTTCTAGCGATATATGCGGATGTTTCTTTTCTTGTTCTTCCTAATTTTGATTCTATATCTAAAAGAATACTCATCAGTTTCTCAGGTGCATGGTAGGTTGTGACTTGTAAACAGGTGTTAAAAAAATAGTCACTATCAAAACCCCAAGAGGCAGTTTTGTAGACCGAAGATATTTTTTGAATTGCACCTACTTTATCTGCAATTAAATCAATTGCATTTTGTAGGTTCTCAATTTTGTTTCCTTGATTAGTTCCTAAAGACAAATATGTGATGCGCTGTATTTTCATAAAATATTTACAAAGAAAATAAAAGCATTTTAATTCTTACCATTATTTTATTTTTAAGTTAAGAAGTTTTTTGCGGATGGATATTCTGTTCGTTTTACGTATTCTCTAATAGCTTATACTTCTAATAATCAGTATTCTCCATTTGGTATTGGGTGCTGTTTACAACTACATTGTTTTTGAAAACCAACTCCAAGCACTCTTGTTGGGTGTTGAAAGCACCAGGTTTAAAACCTAGGTTGTAGTTCCATTTTTCAGGAGAATTCATTTTGATGCTGTCATCCCAACCATACCATTCGCTTTTACCTAAAGCTTTTTGTACTTCACTTTTTGTTTTACCTTTAAATAATTGGTTATCGATAATTTGGTTGCTCATTTCGAAACGCAAAGTAGGTTTTTTCTCCCATGCTGGAGCATCAAAGTGCTTTTCGTGGTGGTAACTGCTAAAAATATTTAATAAGGGGTAAAATAGATAAAAATAGATTACTGGTGTAAATACAACGCTTATTATAAAACTGAGCCATTTACGATCATCAATGGATTTGACAAACTGCCATAATAGAATGAACACGAGTAGTAAAAAAAGAGCGAAAAGAGGAGTTAGTATCATTTATAATGGTGGCTATTAGTGAGTTTTTTTTCTTGAATATTTACAAAGTTAATAAATTGAAGCTATTTGGTGAAATATTTTTTTTGAGGTTGGTTATAGGAATAGCCTAATTGCACGAGCCTTGCAGCTTAGTACTATTGTTTATTTATAAGTGCCTAAAATATTCGTTATAAGCCAGATGTTTAAGTGCTTATAGGTAGTTCTATGAAGAAAAAAAGACTGTCTATATGGACAGTCTTTTTTATTAAATATTTAAGTAGTAATAATTTATTCTTCTTTTCTTGGTTCTCTAGGTTTTCTATCATCACGTCTGTCATCACGTCCGCGATTATCTCTACCTCTGTTATCACGTCCATTAGAACGACTATCATCTCTTGGTGGTCTTGCAACATACCCTTCTGGTTTTGGTAAAATAGCTTTTCTAGAAACTTTCTCTTTACGAGTTCTTGGATCTAAACCAAAGTATTTTACATCTAAGATTTCTCCCATTTTAACAACATCAGAAACATTGTCTGTTCTTTCCCAAGCTAGTTCGCTTACGTGCAATAAAACTTCGTTTCCTGGAGCTTCAATATATTCAACAACTGCACCAAAATCTAACATTTTTATTACTTTTACTTCGTAAACGCTACCAACTACTGGTTTAAACATCATTGACTCAATACGAGCAATAACTTTTTCAATGCCTTCTGGGTTTGTTCCTAAGATTTCAATAATTCCTTCTTCAGTTACAGCGTCTTCAGTAATAACAATTGTAGTTCCTGTTTCTTTCTGTAATTCTTGAATATGTTTACCACCTGGTCCAATAAATGCACCAATTAGTTCATTAGGAATTCTTCTGTTGATCATTTTAGGAGCATGCGCTTTTACTTCGATATTTGCAGAAGCAATCGTTTCAGTTATTTTTCCTAATATATGTAAACGACCTTCACGAGCTTGCTTTAGTGCGTTTACTAAAATTTCGTATGGTAATCCTTTAATTTTAATGTCCATTTGACAAGCAGTAATTCCTTCAGAAGTACCTGTTACTTTAAAGTCCATATCTCCTAAGTGATCTTCGTCACCTAAAATATCAGATAAAACTGCGTAACGATCACCATCAGAAATTAATCCCATCGCAATACCAGAAACGGGTCTTATAAGTTGAACACCTGCGTCCATTAATGCCATTGTACCTGCACAAACTGTTGCCATAGAAGAAGAACCGTTAGATTCTAATACTTCGGATACAACTCTTACAGTATAAGGGCAATCAGCAGGAATCATTCCTTTTAAACCACGTTGCGCTAAATTACCATGACCAACCTCTCTACGAGAAGTTCCTCTTAATGGCCTAGCTTCACCTGTACAAAAAGGAGGGAAGTTATAATGTAAATAGAATTTTTCTTCACCTTCGTATGATGGCATATCTATTTTATTTGCATCTCTAGAAGTACCTAAAGTTACTGTTGCTAAAGCTTGCGTTTCTCCACGTGTAAAGATTGCAGAACCATGAACTGATGGTAAGTAATCTACTTCAGACCAGATTGGTCTAATCTCATCTGTTTTACGTCCGTCTAAACGAATACCTTCTGCTAAAGTTAATTCTCTAACCGCTTCTTTTTCTGCTTTTCTGTAATAACCACCAACAAGATGGCCAAATTCTGCCATTTCTTCTTCTGTAAATGAAGCTTTTACATCTTCTTTTACATTAAAAAATGCAGCTGTTCTTTCAGCTTTAGAAGTACCTTGTTTTGCAATAGCGTAACATTTATCGTATGCTAAAGCGTGTATTCTTTTTTCTAATTCTTCGTTTACTTCTGCAGTTTGGTATTCACGAGTTTCTTTCTTTCCGAAAGCTTCAGCTAAACGAACCTGAGCTGCAATCTGTACTTTAATAGACTCATGAGCAAATTTAATTGCATCTGCCATTTCTTCTTCAGAAATTTCATCCATTTCACCTTCAACCATCATTACTGAATCTGCAGAAGCACCAATCATCATATCGATATCAGATTCTGCTAATTGAGCTCTACTTGGATTGATAACAAATTCTCCATTTACTCTTGCAACACGTGCTTCAGAAATAGGGCATTCGAAAGGAAAATCAGATAATTGAATAGCTGCTGATGCTGCTAAGCCTGCTAATGCATCTGGCATAACATCTTCATCATGAGACATTAACTGAATCATTACTTGTACTTCAGAATGATAATCTTTTGGGAATAATGGACGTAAAACACGGTCTACTAAACGCATTGTTAATACTTCACCATCACTTGGTCTTGCTTCTCTTTTAAAGAAACCTCCAGGATAACGACCTGCAGCAGCAAATTTTTCTCTATAATCTACTGTTAGCGGTAAAAAATCTACAGGACTTTGTTGGTAGTTAGATACAACTGTACATAACAGCATTGCTTTTCCCATTTGAACAACAACTGAACCGTGTGCTTGTTTTGCTAATTTACCGGTTTCTAATGAAATGGTTCTTCCATCTCCAAGGTCTATAACCTCTCTAAATACTTTTGGAATCATAAATTTTAATTCTAAATTTTTAATTTGTTTTTTGCTGTGTTGTTGTCTGTTGTTTCAATGGAAATTCAAAAATGCTGTTACTATTTTTGACTTTTTTATATAGATTCTAATTTATTAATCAGAATAAAATACGTGTTTAAAATAAAAAAGAGGCACGTTTATAGAGCCTCTTTTTTTGTTAGGTTTTATTTTCTAATTCCTAATTCTTGGATAATAGCACGATATCTTGTAATATCAGTTTTCTTTAAATAATCTAATAAACTTCTACGCTTACCTACCAATTTCACTAATGAACGCTCTGTGTTATAATCTTTATGATTATTTTTTAAGTGTCCAGTTAAATGGTTGATTCTAAAAGTGAACAATGCAATTTGTCCTTCTGATGTACCAGTGTCAGTTACTGACTTACCGTGTTTTGAAAAGATTTCCTCTTTTACTTCTTTTGTTAAATACATGCCAATATTGTTTTAAATGATTTTTATGTACTCAATGATTTTTTCATTTAAGCTGCAAAGATACAACTATTTTTATTTTTTAAGCTAAATACTATGTGATTTTAAAAATCTTAAAACAATAGTAATTCGTTGATTAAAAGATTATTATACAAAAAGGAAGAGCAGGCTTCTTTTTTAACTTCTGATAGGATTGTTCTGTATTAAATCAATATATAAATTGATTTGAGTTTTTAGATTTTTACGTTCGTAAATTCCGTCTAAAAAACCATGTTCTAACAAAAATTCAGAACGCTGAAATCCTTCAGGTAACTCTTTTCCTGTAGTGTCT
>JBDNGO010000086.1:0-16716 GCA_041689245.1 Flavobacteriaceae bacterium
AAAGTAATTCCAGAAAACAAATCTGTCCCCATAAAAGAGACTGATAAATTATGTACGTTAAGCATCTATTTTTTTGTAATTTTGTGATTGCAAATCTACTTAAAATAATTAGAGTAATCATGTTTAAGAAAGGCACAAAAATCTATAGTATTTTCAACAATAAATGCCCAAGATGTCAAGAAGGAGATTTTTTTAAATCTAAGTTTACTTATAAACCAAGTAAGGTAACCGAACTGCATGAAAATTGCCCAAGTTGTAATTTAAAATATATGATTGAACCTTCATTTTTTTATGGAGCAATGTATGTTGGCTATGCAATTACTGTTGCTATTTGTGTTCTAGTATTTATTGTTTCTTCACTAATTTTTGGATTGAATATGCTTGAGTCTTTTACAGCTATATTTATTGTAATTGTTTTATTTATGCCAATAAATTTACGACTGTCTAGAATTCTTTGGATAAATATGTTTATTGAATACCAAGTGCAAAAAGAAGATCGTATTTATTAATAATATCTTTTAATATCTATTTCTTCATCTAACGCTTCTCCTTTTTCTAGATGATTGAATAAGTTTTTAGCAACTGTTGGAGCAATCATTACACCATGAGTTCCTAGCCCGTTTAAAATAGATAACTGCTTGTGCTCTGGGTGCATTCCAACTAAAGGCCTTCTATCTTTTACGGTTGGTCTAATTCCTGCGGTTTGATTGATAATTGTATACGGAACTGTAATTACTTTTTGTAATTTCTCTATCAACTCTTTCCTTCCTTCTTCTGACGGATTTGAGGTTTTATCTTTCCAATTAAAAGTTGCTCCAACTTTATAGAAATGATTTCCTAATGGCAATACAAACAGTGTAGATTTTAATAAAAAGTTAATCTCTAATTCTGGCGCATGAATAGTCAATAATTCTCCTTTTGCTTCATTTAAAGGCAACTCATTAAAAAATGGGTTTTTCTTGATTCCAAATCCTTCACAAAAAACGATTCTTTTTGCTTCTATTTCATTATATAAAATACTGTTATTTTTAAATTCTATCGAATCATATTTGAACTTTTCGAAAATAATTTGTGCTTTTTCATTCAAATAATTTCGATAAGACGAAACCAACTTTTCAGTATCAATTCTTCCAGTTTGATGTACTTCTCCGAAACCAAAATCTGCAATAACACCATTAATTTTTTCGTGAATAATATCAGAATTCATAAATTTAGAAAGCATTGGTCTGTCTGAGGCTTCAAACCAATTATTTTGATCTTCAATGGATTTAAAAACTTTTCTAGTCGTAAATTTTACATCAACCTTTAATTGTAGTCTTTCTTCAATTTTTTTATAAAATGGAAGTGCAATTTCTAATTGTTTCTCGGCATTCCAAACTGGCGTAAAACGTTTTAAAATTACTGGATTATAAACTCCGCTAGCAACTAAAGATGATGTTTGAGAATCGTCTTCAAAAACGATAAATGATTTTCTAGCGTGGATCAATTCTTCTATAAATGCTAAACCAGCTAAGCCTAAACCAACAACAATATAATCTACTTTCATGGTGTAAAAATACGCTATTAAATGCAAAAAGCGTTCTGAAATTCAGAACGCTTTTTTAGTCGTTGTTAATTGACATTAGTAATTCCACATATCAATTTCTCTATCTCTAATCTCTTCTTTTATCTTATCTGCTTCTAGCAATTGAAATAATGAATTTCCTCTAATATAATCAGCTATTTTACGATTGCCATAAATATTTTCTGTCCTTATAATAAAGGATGCAAAACGTCTTGCGTTCAACAAATGATCAAATGAAATTGAATGCGATGAGTTTTTTGGATTAAACACTTTTGCTTTGTGTAAAACATCTCTTGCTGCTGGATAAAAAACCCAGAATAATTCATATAAATTATCGTCTTCAATTTCTGAAACACCTAAAGTTTGCACATCTGGTCCTAATGGAGCAATCGCTAATAATCTATATTTTAGTTCTCCTTGTCTTTTATCAAAATACCACATTCCTTTTATCTTAAAAGCGGTAATATCTTGTGTGCTAATTCTAAATGTATCAATATTATTTCCGTTTTGACGTGCATTAAATAATTTACCTGCAATTTCTTGTCTAGTAATTTTAGAACCAAAAAAAGAATCTGAATATGCTTCTTTAATTTTTCCTGTTCTAATTCCTTTATATAATGTGTCAAACAACGATCTACGATTGTTAGAAATATTGGTAGTATCAATCGGGAAATAATACGGAAGATTAATTTTTTGATTTAAATCAATTACTTCCCATACAATTTTAGACCATAAAATATCTCTATCGTCTATATATCCGTAAGGCAAAGGTGCATCATTATCTGCCAACAATTGCTCTGTTGTTTTCTTACCTATCTGATTACCACTTGTTGAATTTAATAAGTTGGCTTGTGCATTAATTATCCCTGAGGTAATTAATGTTAGAAAAACAATATAAAAACGTTTCCTATTCATACTACTTAATTTAATCTTAATTTGAAATTTCAATAATTACAGGCAATACTTTCTTAAGCTTATAAGATGTATTGTTATCTATTACAGCTTCAATATCAAAAATTGTAATTTGATCTCCTCTTCTAGCTCTTGCTAATGCTTTTTTTGCTGCTGCATTAAAAGCTGTACCATTTACCAAAACTGTTAATTCTCCAGGAACTTTTACTTTAAAACTATTTACTTTTAATTGTAAGTCAAAAACAAAATCTGGTAAACCAGCACCAATATCTGCATTTTCAACACTGGTTTTTGGCATTCTTACCAAACCAAATTCTCCTCTGACTGAAGCTTGTGCGGCAGGTATATCTTTTACTCTAAATTTCTTAGATGAATTTATTTTTTTACCACTAGAAAGTGTAGCACCAACATTAATAGTCATCTCACTTCCTTGTCCTGCTTTAATCATATAACTAGAGCCACTTGTAATAATATTACCCCCAGTTGCAGTAACTTTTAAATTATTATTACTTACACCTGGTAAAGAAACTGAAACAGGATTATCTACTCCCCGATAGACAACATTCATTGCATCTGCAGAAATAACTGCATCATTTGGTTCTGGAATAACCGTATAAGAACTGTTAAATTCAACAGGAACAGATTTTCCGTTTTCAGTAAAGTTAATTACACCTTTAATATCGTTATCCCCTAATTTACTAGCTCTTAAGTCTAAAATTATTTGTCCTGCTTTTATATTTGTGTAAATACCTCCGTTTAAAGTTACTTTATCAGGAATCATGCTTGGATCGTAACGACCAAGAACAACTTTTCCTGTTACTTTTTCACCAATATAATATGCTGTTTTATCTAACTGTACAATTCCTTTATAATTACTTAAAGAAACTTCACTTTCAAGCTGACCACCTAACATAGTAGTTAAAATATTGCTTTCGCTATTTTTAATATCAACTTGTAATTGAGTTAGTTTTGTTAATGACGCTACTAAAGGAAATCCTTCAAAATGATAATTCAACCATTTTTTTGTAACGCCTTCTCTATCTGTTTGATTATCAGTACTAAATAAGATTGTTGTCTTATCCGATAAGCTTTTATAATCAGCTCCTAAAGCTTCAACAACATTTGTTCTGTACTCATTTATTTCATTAACAAATTCATCCCCCTTTTTAGTAAACGTATCACCTTTAAAGAGGTATTCATCTAAGAAATCACCTCTATCCATGACTTCATAATTATTTTTATCTTCCTGATCGCTTAACATCTTTGTTTTTAAACTATCAATATAACTATTAAACTTATTTGAAGCTATTTTAATTTTATCTGCTTTTTGTTTAAGATGTAAATATTTTGCTGGTTGATCTGTAGCTTTTGTTGCTAAACTGCTATATGCAGCTTCATTCTTCTGAGATGTAGAATTGTTATTTTCGGTTAATTTTTCATTGATTGATCCAAAAGCGGTCAACACTTCTTTACCCATACTTAATGCCATCATTGCAATAAATACAAGATACATTAAATTTATCATTTTTTGTCTTGGAGACATTCTTCCTCCTGCCATATCTAATTAGTTTTAGTTATTTATTATTACTAATTATTTGCTTGACATTGCAGATAACATACCACCATAAACTCCATTTAGTGAAGCCATATTTTGGGCTAAAGATTCCATTTGTTTTTTTAATTTTTCTGAATTCTCAGCTAAAGAACTGTCTAATTCAGCTTGATTTCTAACATTTTCCATCTGCACTTGGTACAATCCGTTTAAAGATTCCATTTGCGATGATGCTAATGACATTTGTTCGTTATAACTATTCGTTGTTGCAATAGTCTCTGAAGCCGAGAGCAATCCTTGTGCAGCTCCTTGGAAATTTTTAATACTATCTCCTAAGCTTGCAATTAAAGCGACGTCTAATTCTGCTTCTCTTAATATAATATCTAATTTTTGAGAAAGTAATCCGTGTGCTCCAGTAGCATCTTCACCAGAATCACCTAATTCTGGATATACTTTACTCCAATCTAAATCATCATCAATAGGTTCAAATGCAGAAAGAGCAAATACAGCTGCTTCTACAATCATACCTACCATAAGCATTTCATTTCCAAACTTCCAGTGTAATATTTTAAATAAAGCTCCAAGAATTACGATTGAGGCTCCTAAACCGTAAGCCATATTCATAATTTTTTTACCTTTTTTTGACTGTGCCATAATTTTAATTTTAGTTATTCTATTTTCCGTTAATCTTACCAAGGTAATTTTGCACTGTTCTAAAGCCAATATAGCTTCTTGCGGTATCTGCATATTCGTAATCTCTAGAACTCACTTCTAAAAAGTAAGCTACGTCTTTCCAAGAACCACCACGAATAATTTTTCTTTTATTATTTCTATCTTCAACATTTGGATTTATCGTAGAACCCATATAATAAGATGACATATTATAAGATGAATTTGTCCATTCTGCTACATTCCCTGCCATATTATATAAGCCATAATCATTTGCATTATAGGATTTTGCTTCAACAGTATATAAAGCCCCATCTACTGCATAATCTCCTCTTACAGGTTTAAAGTTTGCTAAAAAACATCCTCTATCGCTTGTGGTATTTGGTCCTCCCCAAGGATATTTTGCGAAATTTAATCCTCCACGAGCTGCATATTCCCATTCTGCTTCTGTTGGTAATCTAAAATTTGAAACTTGAGAGGCTTTCTTTTTTCCTTTTAAATAATCGTTTTTGTATTTTGTTCTCCAGTTACAAAAAGCTTCCGCCTGGTACCAATTTATACCAACTACAGGATAATCTCCATACGCTTGGTGATAAAAATAATTTTGATGCATTGGATCATTGTATGAATAATTAAAATCTTTTACCCAAACAGTTGTATCTGGATAAATATTAATCATTTCTGTACGTAAAAAATCTTTTCTATTTCCGCCTCTTTTAGCAGCAGCTTCTTTATCAAACCAAGAATATTTATAGTTTAAAAACTTAGTATTAAAACTTCTATTTCCATCTACAGCTTCGTCCTTTTTTATATACAAAGAGTCCATTACTTCTACATAAGCTTCATCTGGATACTCGTTTTTATCCCAAATAATATCTACATCCCAATTTAATGGCTTTTCAGAATCACCATAATACTTTATCATGTATTTTTGATATGGTGTTGCATTTATTGTGTCGTTTATAAATTCAAAATCATGTATTCCTCCTGTTAAAGGAGTTCCATTAGAAAGTAATACCACTTCTTCATCTTTTAATGCCAGTTGAGTCCTTACTACAGAATCTTTTACCCAATATACAAATTGCTTGTACTCGTTATTCGTGATTTCTGTTTCATCCATATAGTATGGACTAACGGTAACAGTTCTTGTGGGTGCACTTAGTGTTCCCATAACATCTTCATCTTGCTTACCCATGGTAAAAGAACCACCAGGGATTAATGTCATCCCCATAGGTTTTTCTGCGAACCATTTTCTTTTAGAATTAACACCTGTCAACTCTCCTCTATCATTAGAACCACAACTGTAAAACAGGGTTACTATCAATGCAAATAATGCTACTCTCTTCATATTTTTATAATCTTTCCTCAAAAAGTTCGTAAACCTATTATTTTTTTTATAAAATCCAATCGTTTTAATACTTTATATTACAATAGCTAAACATTAAATTGATATTTACATTAATTTCCTTAAAGCTTTGTACCATCTTTCTGGTATTTTTTGCTCAATTGCTTCAATATAATCTTGATATGTACATGGTATTAACGCATGTCTCTTGTATTTATTATTTGTAATAATATTTATCTCCATCCACCATCTTCCGCTTTTATCGCTTTTATAAAAATTAATTGGATCATCATTTTCCACTAAAACAATAAATTTCTGATAGGTTTCTTTTGTACAAAACGGATAATCTTTTGCTCTAAAATTTACTCCTTCAATAAAATACCAAATCATTTGCGCAATTAAATGTGCTGTTTGATTATTCTTGTCAAATTTTGAATTGTATTCGTAAATTCCGAATGACGTTACTTTATCACTTATGCCTGCATATCTTGAAATAGCACAAATTTCTTCACCGTAAAATCCGTTTGGAGATGCATTGTTATTTGCCGGAGCATCGCTTTGTCGAATTGAACCAATATCTATACTTACAATATCTGCATCTCTCATTATTGGTTCTACAATTGTTAAATCTTTTACTTCTCCTAAACGATAGGTGTCAAAAAATAAACTATTTAACAAATCTAATTCTTCTTGCGAATTGTAATATGTTTGATAACCAATATTGCTAAAATTGAATAAATTATTTGGTTTATCCATAATAATTTTACTCAAATATGAGCGAGAATTTAATCCTTCCTCTGTAGATTCTATATCAAATTTACCATCCACAGAAACTAAATTTACGGTTTGTTCAAGAGAATCATACCCTCTATAATTTGCGTATGTTATATCTTGACTTCCACCTATAATAACAGGAATGATCTTGTTTTTAATTAAATACGCAGTTAATTCTTTAACAGCAAAATAAGTATCTTCTACCGAATTTCCTTTTACTATATTTCCTAAATCTGCAATTTTTGTATGCCAATTTCCTGGAAATAATTGATATAAATGTTTACGAATCTCGTAAATATTTTCTCCGCAAGACATATTATCAAATGCATTTCTATCTTCTTGAACGCCAAAGATTGCAATCTGAACAGTATCTAATTCCGGAAAACCATTTTGTATTGAATGTACTTGTATATTCCTACCCAAACTTTGTGCAGACTGAAGCACTAAGTGAGCAATGATCGTATCTTTTATAGGGATTAAAAAATCGAAATTCATTTACTTATTATCCTTAAAGAATGCAATATAACTAATTGCTATTTCTTTTTAGTAATTTTTTTCCGTGTTGTTTTTTTCTTAGAAACTTTGGCTTCAATAATTTTTTCAACTTCATCAAGAGTTAATTCATCTGCTTTGGTTGTTTTTGGTAATTCAATTTTTGTTTTTCCTTTAATAATGTTGAATCTTCCCCAACGTGCTTTTTCAACTCTAATTCCTGCTTCTTCCCAATTATGAATTAATTTATCTCGTTCTTTTTGCTTTTTATCTTCAATTAAATTTTCTAAATCCTGTTGCGATAAATTATCAAAATCATACTTTTTATTTACATTGATAAAAATTGAATTCCATTTGATAAAAGGGCCAAAACGTCCAACTCCTTTTTGAATTGGCATTCTTTTATATTCTCCAATTGGCGCATCCGCTTTTTGTTTTACTACAATTAATTCTATAGCCCGTTCTAAATCGACTTCCATTGGGTTTTCTCCTCTATCTAACGAAACATACATTTCTCCAAATTTAATATACGGTCCAAATCTACCATTAGAAACTACAACTTCTTCAGATTCATAAGAACCTAAACTTTTAGGTAATAAAAATAAATCCAACGCTTCTTTTAATGTAATAGTTCCTAAATTTTGATCTTTTTGCAAACTCGCAAATAGCTTTTCATCATCATCTCTATCACCAATTTGAGCCATCGCGCCAAATTTTCCTAAACGAACTAAGACTGTTTTTCCTGTTTCTGGATGATTACCAAGAACACGTTCTCCGCTTTCTCTATCTGCATTTTCAGAAACAAAAGTTACCATTGGATGAAATTCATTATAAAAACTTTTAATCATATCAATCCAATCTTCTGTGCCTTCAGAAATAGCATCAAAAGAAGATTCTACTTTAGCAGTAAACCCAAAATCTAAAATATTTGAAAAATTAGCAACTAAAAAATCGGTGACAATATTTCCAATATCTGTTGGGATTAATTTTCCTTTATCAGAACCTGTTTTCTCCGTTAAAGAAGTACTTGAAACTGTTCCTGCTTTTAAGATAAACTCTTCGTAATTTCTTTCTACACCTTCAGTTTCTCCTTTTTCTACATAACCTCTTCTTTGAACTGTAGAAATTGTAGGCGCATAGGTAGATGGTCTACCAATTCCTAATTCTTCTAATTGCTTCACTAAAGAAGCTTCTGTAAAACGGTATGGCGGACTAGTAAAACGTTGTGTTGCTGTAATAAACTCATAAGACAAATCTTCACCTATTTTTAATTTAGGCAACATTCCTGCTTGTTCTTCTTCATCGTTATCTATGCCTTCTAAATATACTTTTAAGAATCCATCAAACTGAATCATTTCTCCATTTGCAGTAAATATTTTACTGTTTTTAGAATTGACTACTTTAACGTTTGTCCGTTCTAATTTTGCATCGCTCATTTGAGAAGCAATCGTTCTTTTCCAAATTAAATCATATAAACGATCTTGGTCATATTCAACATTCACAGAACTACAATCCATTTCTGTTGGTCTAATTGCCTCGTGTGCTTCTTGTGCGCCTTTGCTTTTTGTTTTAAAAACTCTAGGGTTACTATATTCAACCCCATAGCTTTTAGTGATTTCTTCTTTTGCTGCTTTTCTCGCATCTTCAGATAAGTTTAAACTATCTGTTCTCATATACGTAATAAAACCTGCTTCGTACAATCGCTGTGCAACCTGCATGGTTTTAGCTACCGGAAAGCCTAATTTTCTTGATGCTTCTTGCTGTAATGTTGATGTTGTAAATGGTGCTGCTGGAGATTTTTTTGCTGGTTTTTTTTGTAAATCAGCAATCTTAAAATCCGCCAATGCAGACGATTTTAAAAACTGTTCTGCTTTTTCTCTAGTTTCAAAATTTTTAGGAATTAAAGCTTTAAACGTCTTCCCTTTTGCATTAGAAAACTGAGCAACAACTTTATAATGTGTAGTGGTTTCAAACTCTTGAATACTTCGTTCTCTTTCTACAATTAAACGAACAGCAACAGATTGTACTCTTCCGGCAGATAAACCTCCTTTTACTTTTCTCCAGAGTATTGGAGACAATTCGTATCCAACCAATCTATCTAAAACTCTACGCGCCTGTTGCGCATTTACCATATCGTAGTTAATATCTCTTGGGTTTTCAACTGCTTTTAAGATGGCGTTTTTAGTGATTTCATGAAAAACAATACGTTTTGTGTTTTCATCCTTTAATTTTAATTGCTCTTTCAAATGCCAAGCAATAGCTTCTCCTTCTCTATCCTCATCACTTGCTAACCAAACAGTATCTGCTTTTTTTGCTAATGCTTTTAATTTTCTTACAACTGCTTTTTTATCATCCGAAACTATATATTCTGGCATAAAATCGCCATCTACATTTATCCCTAATTCTTTGGATGGTAAATCTGCAATATGACCAAAACTTGATTCAACTTGAAACTCTTTTCCAAGAAATTTTTCTATTGTTTTTGCTTTTGCAGGTGACTCAACTATTACTAAATTCTTTGCCATAAATCTATTCTGTTAAAAATAAATACACCTATTATTAATGGTGGATTTGGATTGCAAAAGTAGGTAGTTTTTTTTTATTTCAAATTTTCTTATTGATTTTTAGTTGATTTAGACCGAAAATCTATTATTATTATTCTGCCAATGTGTCATAATTTTTAGAATTTGTTCGTATATTTGCCTTTTATTTTGAATATGAATATGGAACAAGTTGAAAAAATAATTGATGAGAATTTACAAGGAAAAGCGCTTGTAAAAGAAAATAAACCTGAAAATACAAAAAAATTATTCATAGAAAGCTACGGTTGTCAAATGAATATGAACGATAGTGAAATTGTAGCTTCAATCCTTTCAGAACAAGGCTTTAACACTACCCGAAATCTTGAAGAGGCAGATTTAGTTTTGGTAAATACATGCTCTATTCGTGAAAAAGCAGAGCTTACCGTTAGAAAACGGTTAGAGAAATATAATGCTGTAAAAAAGATAAACCCAAAAATGAAAGTTGGTGTTTTAGGTTGCATGGCAGAACGATTGAAAGAAAAATTTCTAGAAGAAGAAAAAATTGTTGATTTAGTTGTTGGTCCAGATGCATACAGAGATTTACCTAATTTATTAGAAGAAATTGATGCTGGTAGAGACGCAGTAAACGTAATTTTATCTAAAGATGAAACGTATGGAGATATTTCTCCAGTACGTTTAAACAACAATGGCGTTTCTGCGTTTGTATCTATTACTAGAGGTTGCGACAATATGTGTACTTTTTGTGTAGTTCCGTTTACTCGTGGAAGAGAAAGAAGTCGTGATCCACAAAGTGTTTTGGAAGAAATTAAATCTATGGTAGATCAGAATTACAAAGAAATTACATTGCTTGGTCAAAATGTAGATAGTTATTTGTGGTTTGGTGGGGGATTAAAAAAAGATTTAAATAAAGCGTCAGAAATGGCTCAAGCAACAGCTATTGATTTTGCTCAATTATTAGATATGGCTGCTACTCGTTTTCCAAAAACACGTTTTCGTTTTTCTACTTCTAATCCGCAGGATATGAGTTTAGATGTAATTTATGTAATTGCAAAACATAAAAATGTGTGTAAATATGTACACTTGCCTGTGCAAAGTGGAAGCACAAAAATCCTGAAAGCCATGAATAGACAACATACCAGAGAAGAATATATGGAATTGATTGGTAATATTCTTGAAATTGTACCAGAAATGTCTTTATCTCAAGATATGATTATTGGTTTTTGTGGAGAAACAGAGCAAGATCATCAAGATACGTTGAGCTTAATGGAATATGTAAAATATGATTACGGTTATATGTTTGCGTATTCTGAAAGACCAGGAACTTTGGCTGCTAAAAAAATGGAAGATGATGTTCCGTTTGATGTTAAAAAAAGAAGATTAGCTGAAGTTATTGAGCTACAAAGAGAACACAGTCTATATAGAACAAAACAACATTTAGGGAAAACTGAAGAGTTTTTAATTGAAGGAGAATCTAAAAAATCTGACTTACATTGGAAAGCAAGAAACACACAAAATATGGTAATTGTTTTTCCTAAAGAGCATTATAAAGTGGGCGATTTTGTAGATGTAAAAGTAGAAGATTGTACTTCTGCTACTTTGAAAGGAACCGCAGTTGGTTATTCTGATAATAATTAAATTGGATAAAAAGAAGCAATGTTTCAAAGCTAAAATAAAACCCTCTTTGAGTCTTTGCAATTATAAAAAATGGAAAACTTACAAGTAATTAAACAGCGTTTCGAAATTATTGGAAACGATATTCAACTGAACAGGGCTTTAGAAAAAGCAGTTCGAGTTGCACCAACAGATATTTCTGTGTTGGTTACTGGAGAAAGTGGTGTTGGTAAAGAAAATATTCCAAAAATTATACACCAATTATCACACAGAAAACATGCTAAATACATTGCTGTTAACTGTGGAGCAATTCCAGAAGGAACTATTGATAGCGAATTGTTTGGCCATGAAAAAGGCTCTTTTACAGGAGCATCAGCATCCAGAAAAGGATATTTTGAAGTTGCCGATGGTGGTACTATTTTTTTAGATGAAGTTGGCGAATTACCTTTAACAACTCAAGTTCGTTTATTAAGGGTTTTAGAAAACGGAGAATTTATTAAAGTGGGTTCTTCTCAAGTACAAAAAACAAATGTTAGAATTGTTGCCGCAACAAACTTAAAAATGGCAAATGCAATTCAGAAAGGAAAGTTTAGAGAAGATTTATATTATCGATTAAGCACCATAGAAATTTCTTTACCACCATTAAGAGACAGAAAAGAAGATGTTCATTTGTTATTTAGAAAATTTGCTGCAGATTTTGCTCAGAAATACGGAATGCCGACGATCAGATTAGAAGAAAACGCTATCAGTTTGATTACAAATTATCGTTTTCCAGGAAACATTAGACAGTTAAGGAATATTGCCGAACAAGTTTCTGTAATTGAAGAAAACAGGTTAATTAGTGCTGAAAAATTGATTCACTATTTACCAAATAATCAAGGAAATTTACCTGCTGTAATTGGTAACTCTTCAGGTTCAAATTCAGATTTTGCTAACGAACGAGACATCATGTATAAAATCTTGTTTGATATGCGTAATGACATTAACGATTTAAAAAAATTAACACTAGATATTTTAAAGAATGCTGACATTGATGGTTTACAAGAAGAAAATCACAAGTTATTAGAAAAAATTTATAAAGAGCAACATTCAAATACTGGAAATGTAGAAGTAGTTCAAATTTCGAAATCAAATTCATCAGATAATGATGACAGGTACGATTTCATTGAAACAATTGAAGAAGACGAATCATTATCTTTACAAGACAAAGAAGTTGAGATGATTAAAAAATCTTTACAAAAAAATAATAATAAACGGAAATTAGCCGCCAAAGAATTAGGTATTTCTGAACGAACATTATATAGAAAAATTAAACAATACAATTTGTAAAACATTCTTTTGTTTATCTTTGAAATCCTTATGAAAAAACTATTTTACATCGCTATCTTTTTTATTAGTTCAGTACTAATTATTTCTTGTGGTGCTTATTCTTTTACTGGTGGAGACACCGGCAAAGCAAAAACCTTACAAATAGATTTTTTTAGAAATAATGCTCCCTTAGTTGAACCTTCTTTAAGTCAAAAATTTACGCAAGATTTACAAGATTTATTTTTAAGGCAAACCAATTTGAGTTTGGTAAACACAAGTGGCGATTTACGTTTTGAAGGGGAAATTACTGATTATAGAATTGCGCCAATGAGTGCAACAGCTCAGCAAACTGCAGCGCAAAACAGATTAACAATTACTATAAATGTTCGTTATTTTAATACGTTTATAGAAAAAGATAATTTCGAGAAAGGATTTTCTTTTTATCACGATTATCCGGCAAATACACAGTTAGTTGGTGGCGCGTTAGAAACTGCTTATAAAGAAATTATTGAAAGAATTACACAAGATATTTTTAATGCTTCAGTAGCTAAATGGTAAACGTATTATGAACACAAACAGCTTTACCGAACTATTAAAAAATCCACAAAAAATTACTCCTGAAAACACAGAAGTAGTAAAAACAATCATTAACGAATATCCATATTTTCAAGCTGCAAGAGCAGTTTATTTAAAAGGGTTAAAGAATAATGAAAGTTTTAAATACAATGCTGAGTTAAAAACAACGGCCGCATACACAACTGACAGAACTGTTTTGTTTGATTTCATTACGTCATTAGAATTTGCGGAAGAATCGAAACTAGAATCTAAAGAAGTACATCAACAAATTACTGAAAAAATAATTTCAGAAAAACCTATTGAAATAAAAGAAAAATTAGCAATAGGCAAACCATTGTCTTTTTCTAAAGCAGAAACACATTCTTTTAATGAATGGCTGCAATTAGCTTCACAAAAAAAGATTGAACGAAATTCTGATCAAAAAAATGAAATTGATAAAAACGTAATTATTGATAATTTTATTAAACAAAACCCGAAAATCTCTAAAGTTTCTAAAGATGCTGAAAAGAAAGAAATTGTCTTAGAAGAAAAACAAGACTCATCCTTAATGACCGAAACGCTAGCGAAAGTATATTTAGAGCAAAATAAATATGAAAATGCAATCAAAGCTTATGAAATATTAAGTTTGAAATATCCAGAAAAAAGTGGTTTCTTTGCAGACCAAATTAAAAGAATTAGAATTTTACAAAATAATAAATCATGAGTACGTATACAATCATTTTAATTTTGATATTAACTGTTGCAATCGCATTAATATTAATCGTTATGGTGCAAAATCCAAAAGGCGGAGGATTATCTTCTTCATTTGGTGGTGGTGGAGCACAATCTATGGGAGGTGTACAAAATACAAATAACTTCTTAGATCGTTCTACTTGGACTTTGGCTATCTCAATGTTTGCTTTAATTTTATTAGCAAATTTTGCAATTCCTAGAGCAAGTAGCAACAATCCTCAGTTAGAGAATACATTAGAAAATGTAAACACAACTCCTGCAGAAACAAATACAGTTCCTGCTACAACTAATGATAGCATTAACAAGTAATAGCTTTTAAATAAGTTATATTAATGCCAACGTAAATGACACGTTGGCATTTTTTACATCTATCGCATTTTGACAAAAAACTAGGATGTAGTAAAATTGGCAGTTTTTTTTGAATGGCATAATTTCTGACTATTCTATTTCACATAAAGAATCTAATTAATTAATCAAAATTTATAAAATGGGATTAAACATTAAACCTTTAGCAGACAGAGTTCTTGTAGAACCAGCTGCTGCAGAAACAACTACAGCTTCAGGTATTATTATTCCTGATAACGCAAAAGAAAAACCACAAAAAGGAATCGTAGTCGCTGCAGGAAAAGGCACTAAAGAAGAACCGATTACTGTTAAAGTTGGAGACACTGTTTTGTATGGAAAATATGCAGGAACTGAGTTAAAATTTGAAGGTTCGGATTACTTAATAATGAGAGAGAGCGATATTTTAGCAATCATATAAATAGCTCCTAGCTATTAGCCTCTGGCTTTTAGCTCCAATAAACTAATAAATTAAGATTAAGCCAATAGCCAACAGCTAAAGGCAAAAAGCTAAAAACATAAAATAATGGCAAAAGATATAAAATTTGATATTGAAGTTCGAGACGGATTAAAACGTGGAGTTGATGCATTAGCAAATGCAGTAAAAGTAACCTTAGGTCCTAAAGGAAGAAATGTAATTATTTCAAAAGCATTTGGTGCTCCAACTGTTACAAAAGACGGAGTTACTGTTGCAAAAGAAATTGAGTTAGCAAACGAGTTAGAAAACATGGGTGCTCAAATGGTAAAAGAAGTTGCTTCTAAAACTAATGATTTAGCTGGTGACGGAACAACAACTGCAACTGTGTTAGCACAAGCAATTGTAAAAGAAGGCTTAAAGAATGTTGCTGCAGGTGCTAACCCAATGGATTTAAAACGCGGAATTGATAAAGCTGTTACTGCTATTGTTGCAGATTTAGATAAGCAATCTCAAAAAGTTGGAAACTCTTCAGAAAAAATAAAACAAGTTGCTGCAATTTCTGCAAATAACGATAATACAATTGGCGAATTAATTGCTACAGCTTTTGGTAAAGTTGGTAAAGAAGGTGTTATTACTGTTGAAGAAGCAAAAGGAATCGACACCTATGTAGATGTTGTTGAAGGGATGCAATTTGATCGTGGATATTTATCTCCTTACTTTGTTACCGATGCTGATAAAATGATTGCAGATTTAGAAAATCCATATATTTTATTATTCGACAAAAAGATTTCTAACTTACAAGAAATTCTTCCAATTTTAGAACCCGTTGCACAATCTAGCAGACCATTATTAATTATTGCGGAAGATGTAGACGGACAAGCATTAGCAACTTTGGTAGTAAATAAATTACGTGGTGGATTAAAAATTGCCGCAGTAAAAGCTCCAGGATTTGGAGACAGAAGAAAAGCAATGTTAGAAGACATCGCTATTTTAACTGGTGGAACTGTAATTTCTGAAGAAAGAGGATTCTCTCTAGAAAATGCAACATTAGACTTATTAGGAACTGCAGAAACTGTAACTATTGATAAAGATAATACTACAATCATAAATGGTTCTGGTAACGCCGCTGATATTAAAGCTAGAGTTAACCAAATTAAGGCTCAGATAGAAACTACAACTTCTGATTATGATAAAGAAAAACTACAAGAACGTTTAGCTAAATTAGCTGGTGGAGTTGCTGTTTTATATGTTGGCGCTGCTTCTGAAGTAGAAATGAAAGAAAAGAAAGATAGAGTTGATGATGCTTTACATGCTACAAGAGCTGCTGTTGAAGAAGGGATTGTTGCTGGTGGAGGAGTTGCTTTAGTTAGAGCTAAAAAAGTACTAGAAAAATTAGCAGCTGATAATTTAGATGAAGCAACAGGAATTCAAATTGTTGCTCGCGCCATAGAAGCTCCTTTAAGAACTATTGTAGAAAATGCTGGAGGAGAAGGTTCTGTTGTTATCAACAAAGTATTAGAAGGCAAAAAAAACTTCGGTTACGATGCTAAGAATGATGAATATGTTGACATGCTAAAAGCTGGAATTATAGATCCTAAAAAAGTAACTCGTGTTGCTTTAGAAAATGCTGCTTCAGTAGCTGGAATGATTTTAACAACTGAATGTGCATTGATTGATATTAAAGAAGAAAACACTAGTGGCGGAATGCCTTCAATGGGTGGTGGAATGTCAGGAATGATGTAGTCGAAAAACTCGACATGTCCCGTCCTGAATAAACGATACAGATTATTAGACAATAATACTTAATTAAACACTTGTAAGAACATTCTTGCAAGTGTTTTTTCTTTTATAGGTTCGCATTATTACTTTATTCTGTTG
>JBDNGO010000087.1:0-2935 GCA_041689245.1 Flavobacteriaceae bacterium
AGTATAAATTAGGAGATTCTATCACAGTATCGCACTTTCAAGAAGGTGAGTTTGTTGATGTATCAGGAACTTCTAAAGGTAAAGGTTTCCAAGGAGTTGTAAAACGTCATGGATTTGCCGGAGTTGGTCAAGCAACTCACGGTCAACATAACCGTTTAAGAGCACCAGGATCTATTGGTGCAGCATCTTATCCAGCGAGAGTATTCAAAGGAATGCGTATGGCAGGAAGAATGGGTGGAGATAGTGTTAAAGTACAGAATCTAAAAGTATTAAAAGTGGTTGCAGATAAAAACCTACTTGTTGTTAAAGGAGCTGTTCCTGGACACAAAAATGCTTACGTAACTATTCAGAAATAATGAAAGTAGCAGTTTTAGATATTACAGGAAAAGATACAGGTAGAAAAGTTGAACTTTCTAACGATGTATTCGGAATAGAGCCAAATAAACATGCTATTTACTTAGATGTAAAGCAACACTTGGCAAATAAAAGACAAGGAACTCACAAATCTAAAGAGAGAGCTGAGATCGCAGGAAGTACAAGAAAGATTAAAAAGCAAAAAGGAACTGGTACTGCAAGAGCAGGTTCTATCAAGTCTGGTGTTTTTAGAGGTGGAGGACGTATGTTCGGGCCAAGACCAAGAAATTACTCTTTCAAACTAAACAAAAATTTAAAGCGTTTAGCTCGTAAATCTGCGTTAAGTACACAAGCAAAAGATAAAAATTTAGTAGTTGTTGAGAACTTCGATTTTGAAAATCCAAAGACTAAGAATTTTGTTGATGTATTGAAAGCACTAGGGTTGGAAAACAAAAAATCTTTGTTTGTGTTGGCCGAGTCAAATAATAATGTATATTTGTCATCACGAAATTTAAAAAGAACTATGGTCGTAAGTGGTTCAGATTTAAGCACTTACGGAGTTTTAAATGCAAATAAAATTGTATTTACAGAAGGTTCTTTAGAAGGAGTTGAAGCAAATTTTAGCAAATAATAGAAATGAATATTTTAATAAAGCCTATTATTACGGAAAAAGCAACAAACGATAGCGAGTTAAATAACCGTTATACATTTGTTGTAGATAAAAGAGCTAACAAATTGGAAATCAAAGGAGCTATTGAAGCTGCTTATGGAGTTGCAATTTCAGCTGTAAGAACAATGAATTATCCTGTTCAAAGAAATACTAAATTCACAAAGAAAGGTATGGTAACAGGTATGAAAGGTGCTTACAAAAAAGCGATAGTACAGTTAGCAGAAGGAGAAACTATTGATTTTTATAACAATCTTTAAGTAAAAAGACAGAATGTCAGTTAGAAAATTAAAACCAGTAACACCAGGTCAGCGTTTTAGAGTAGTAAATGGGTTCGACACCATTACTACTGACAAGCCGGAAAAAAGCTTATTAGCTCCGAAAAAAAGATCTGGAGGTCGAAACAATCAGGGTAGAATGACAACTCGTAATATTGGAGGAGGTCATAAACAAAAATACCGTATTATCGATTTTAAAAGAGATAAAACAGGTATCCCTGCAACAGTAAAAACTATCGAGTACGATCCAAATCGTACTGCATTTATTGCACTAGTTAGTTATACTGATGGAGAAAAACGTTATGTAATTGCGCAAAACGGATTACAGGTAGGTCAAACAATCGTATCAGGTGCAGGTGTAGCTCCAGAAATTGGAAATGCAATGTTGTTAAGTGAGATACCATTAGGAACTACAATTTCTTGTATTGAATTACGTCCAGGACAAGGAGCTGTTATGGCTCGTTCTGCAGGATCTTTTGCTCAGTTAATGGCAAGAGACGGAAAATATGCAACGGTTAAGTTACCATCAGGTGAAACAAGATTAATCTTGTTAACATGTATGGCAACTATTGGAGTTGTTTCAAACTCTGATCATCAATTACTAGTATCTGGTAAAGCAGGTAGAAGTAGATGGTTAGGTAGACGTCCAAGAACTAGACCAGTAGCAATGAACCCAGTAGATCACCCAATGGGAGGTGGTGAAGGGAAATCTTCTGGAGGACATCCAAGATCAAGAAACGGAATTCCTGCTAAAGGATTTAAAACTAGATCTAAAAAGAAAGCTAGTAATAAGTATATTTTAGAACGTAGAAAGAAATAATAAGCTATGGCAAGATCATTAAAAAAAGGACCTTACGTTCACTACAAGTTAGAAAAGAAAGTTTTAGCGAATGTAGAATCAGACAGTAAATCAGTAATTAAAACATGGTCAAGAGCAACGATGATTACTCCTGATTTTGTTGGACAAACAATTGCGGTTCATAACGGAAAGCAGTTTGTACCAGTATATGTTACTGAAAACATGGTAGGGCATAAATTAGGTGAATTTTCACCAACACGTTCTTTTAGAGGACATGCAGGTGCAAAAAATAAAGGTAAAAAATAGTAGGAAATGGGAGTTCGTAAACATAACATGGCAGAACAGTTAAAAGAAGATAGAAAGCATAAAGCTTTTGCTAAGCTTACTAACTGTCCTACATCACCAAGAAAAATGCGTTTAGTAGCGGATTTAGTAAGAGGTGTAGAAGTAGAAAAAGCACTACAAATTTTAAAATTCAGTTCAAAAGAAGCATCTATTAATTTAGAGAAATTGTTGTTGTCTGCTATTGCAAACTGGCAAGCTAAAAACGAAAGTGCTAGTATTGAAGAAGCTGGATTATATGTAAAGTCTATTTGTGTAGACAGCGCAGGGATGTTAAAAAGATTAAGACCAGCTCCGCAAGGACGTGCTCATAGAATTCGTAAGCGTTCTAATCACGTTACTTTAGAGTTAGGGAGTAAAAATATTGAAAGCAAATAATTAAAGTAGACATGGGACAAAAAACAAATCCAATAGGACTTCGTTTAGGAATCATCAGAGGTTGGGAATCTAACTGGTACGGTGGAAATGATTACGGAGATAAGTTAGCTGAAGATG
>JBDNGO010000088.1:0-2494 GCA_041689245.1 Flavobacteriaceae bacterium
CTTATACTACTTTGGACGAATTGGTCAAAATAATTTCCGAGTGATATTGATGTGTTTTTGTTCATTTGATTACTATTTGACCCAAATATACCAAAAATTGGTATGTTAGCAAAATTTTTCTCAAATGTTGTACAACGAGTTTGTGTATGATTAGTTGCGTAAATTTAGTATTAACTTAATAAACAAGCAATAATAAAGAAGCTCACGGTTAGTTTCCAAACAAGGAAACAACTAGTAATTAATTATACACGGCTTAAGTTTACAATCTCTAATTTTATAGATATAATCAGAAAGAATAAAAGAGGAAATAGCTATAGGCACTTCCTCTTTTAGTTAATTATTTTTTTTTAAAAATGGAATATCCAAGTATTATTAATATTAATATTAATAATGAATACATTATACCAGTATATCTTCCATCACTATTCAAGTACTGAAAAATTAGTATAATAATCACTATAATTGATGTAATAATAGATATATTTCTTTTTTTCATGAGTCTATTGATTTTCTACACAATTTCTATATGCTGTACTTGAATCTTCGTAACATTTAACCATTATTCCAGTTGCAACACCGTATCCAATCACTGTACCCCAACCAAAGGTAATAAAACCAGAGAGAACAACAGCAGCCAGAGAGATAGCATAATTTTCTTCACAATTTGAACCAGCCTCATTTAAAGCTTCTAGACAAGGATCTACTTTTGATAAGTATTTAGAATTTTTTTCTTTTTTCAAAGTAAATTGGTTCCTTATTTCGTTGTTTAATAAAATTTCTAAATCTTTTTTGGTATAGTTTTCTGTATTTTTTATAGAATGCAGAAAGTTTTCTAAATTCTCACCAAGCTCTTCGTATAAGTTAGAAATTTCCTCCGCATTTTTAAGATTAGCATCCTTAAGATTTTTTATCTGTATTTCTTTATTGTTAAAATGAGTTGGAAATTTATTTAATTTTTCAAAATCAATATTTTTTTCTTCAGAAAATATTTTAGAAATTTTTGCTGATAAAAATATATGATCCTTGATAGTTTCACTAAGCGTTTTGGAATTTATTATTTCTATATTGTCCATTGTTGGTTCACTACATGAAACAATTAATATTAAAAAAGCTAAAATTAATGATACATTTGGGTTTCTGAATTTTTTCATTTTAGATAATATTTAAGTTTTACGCATTTAACTTTTTTTCGAGGGTTAAACACTTGCAATTTTGCCTTCTCTATTGAGTAACTCTGTTATCAGATAATTCAGATTTTGACTCTTTTATTTTTTTCTTCCAAGCAGAGCTGATTCTTGGATATGGTTAACTTGATTTTAATTACCTACAACGGTCTTGTATATGAAAAGTAGCGCTGAAAATAAGCGATAATTTTCGGATGAATCACGAGCCGAATTTTTTATATACGTTGTTGCCAGCAGTTTTTTATTCACTTCGTTGGTAAATATAACTTCATATTCTCGATTTCCACTTCGTCTAAATGTCCCATTTTATTTTCGTCTTTTGTTATTAAGTGTAAATGAATATTAGAATCGTGATGAGTGAAAATTCCTTTATGTTCTGTTGAGAAAAAGCCAATAATTGTAACTTCTTCATCTTTCAGTTCGTAATTTGTTTGTCCTTCGTGAGCCTCTTCTGGTGATGAAACTTTTCTTCCTTTAGGTAAATTTTGAATATGAATTAATGCTTTTGATATTCTTCCTGTTAGTTTGAAAGCAAAAGGTCTTTTTAATTTAGTCGTTTTTGCATCAACTAAATTCTCAATATCTTTAATAGACTTAATGTTAGAAGCTAATTCGATTTCATTCCATTCTCTTACATTGGCATAAACCAAGAAAGGTGCTGATACATTAAATGTTTTTTCAACCGTCATAGTTGAATCAGACGTGACTTTTGAAACATAATTTTGTCCATCATTTATAAGTAATTCTCCAGTCAAATAACTTTCAGGTCCAATTCCATAAAGTCCTTTTTTATTAGAAATAGTATCTAATTGAATACTTGCTCCTAATTCCCCTTTCCACATTACATTTTTCATAGCACCCACAATATTAACGTCTGAATACGTTTCAATAGAATTGGTTTTCTTTTTGTCAGAATTACAACCAAAAATTCCGATTGTTAGAATTCCAACTATTATTTTTTTTATCATCGATGTTGTTTTTTTTAAATTGCTGGCAACTGTTGGTATATGAAAAGTAGCAAAATAAAAACACTTTTACTTTCAGTTTAAAAACAAAAATAGTAGAAAAGCACAAACCTTATAGTTTGCACTTTTCTGCTATTTTTTATATACGTTGTGTGTGCCCAGTATGGGCATCTTTACCTTACTGCAAAGTAGGGAATTAATCTAGAGGGTGCAAGTCCCTTATGCGCTGGAGTAACGTCTAGAAGCATTAGTAAGTCGCAAGGGTGGTAACTGTGAAGTTACATCTGAAGAAAGCGAGACTACAAAACTCGGTACTGACGAACAGAAACCGTATACAGAGGCATA
>JBDNGO010000089.1:0-22220 GCA_041689245.1 Flavobacteriaceae bacterium
CGAAAATGAAGCGTGTCATTTGTTGTTTATCCAATGTAAATCTTGCCAAGAAAAAATGAACACTTGTTGTTCTGATGAATGTAAAGAAGTAGCAGCATTGCCTTTTTTAGACCAAAAAGAATTGAGAAAAGGAAAAGGAAATAGCAATAAAATTTTCAAAAAAGGAAGAAGTGAGGTTTTGAAGTTTAAGAACAAATTTTACTTTTTTTAATAAAAATCAACAAAATAAAGGGTACTATGTTATACACATCACGGAAAACCGTGAGTTAAAATACCCCATAAATGGGTATTGTTTATATCTTTATAAAATAGTAAATTTGTTACTTATGCGAATCAAGAGTTAAATAATAGTGTTATAAATGCTGCAGCTAGTCGACCATAAACATGTAGGTTTAACCCTTTTTTGGATTTACAATATAAGCGTTTTTATAATTTAGAAAAAAGGAAAAATAAAAATTTATCAATTGAAAACAACTCAGGAAATTTTATTTCTACTAGATTATTAATAAGAGGAAATACAATAAAAAGTAACTTTAGCAGAACATCTAATTTTGATTTTGCAATTGGACCAACATGGGGTTTGCAAAGAAAATATGGAAAAAATTTCCATTTATTATTTGACGTAGGGCCTATTTATTATTTTGATACTAACGGAAAAGGAAATGTTTTTCCAATAATGTTTCAATTTAATTTAGGATTTGAATTATAAAGGATAAAAAAGAATGAAAAAAACCATTTCACTTTTATTTTTAATTGCTAGCATCAGTTTACAGGCTCAAATAAACATTAATGATGTTGTAAATGCAGGGAAACAAATTTCTTATGGAACAGATTATACTTTAGATAAAAAATGGTTTTCTATAGCAGAAGTAGGGTTTTTAATTCCAAGTAAAGCAAGTTATATTTATGTGTCAAAAGGTAATAATCAAACAACCTATACTGATGTTGAACTAACTAGAAGCATTTCTTTCGGATTAACTTATTCTATAAATTATCCAGTTTTCAATAAACTTTCTTTAGGAGCTGTTAGTAGTTTTAAATACCAAACATCCCAGAATATTGTTGCATTAAAACTTGGTGGTAAAATGAATTATCATTTTACCAACTATGAAAACGCTACGTTGTATTTACAGGTTTTACATAATACAATTAGTAATAAAGCAAAAAGTGAAATGGGAAATGTGAGATTAGGTCTTTTTTTCCCAATAGAAGAGTTAGGAGAAAATAACGTTACACTCAATTTCTTTTGGGATAAAGATTTTTACAGACTTAATAAGCCTTTGATTTTAAATGAGATTCCTGATAGTATTAGTTTTACTTCTTTTGGAGCAAGTATTGGAATTCAGTTTTAAGAAAACAAATATTTTATATTGAAAAGCTCCGATTACGGAGCTTTTTTTATGCACAAAAAACAACTTTTTCACGAATTCTAATTCAATTTGTACGAATTCTAAAAGAGACCAAAAATTAAACAAGCTCTTAACTTACATTTGTTATATAACCAAATAAAAAAGCAGTTATGAGAACTTTCAAAATCCTGTTTTATCATTCTTAGAGAATGCGTATATTTACAGATTAATCAACGATAAGTTGATTTTCAAAATTATTTAAGAACCCAATAAAAACAAGAGCTGCTACAAAAAGCACAAATGTTTTTTAAAAAGATATATATTTTATGAGCTGTACTAGTTGCTCAACTAAAAAAGACGGCGTTCCAAATGGCTGTAAAAGTAACGGAAATTGTGGAACAGGCGGGTCTTGTGGAAGCGGAAGTAAATTATCTGTTTTCGATTGGTTATCAAACATGACCTTGCCAAACGGAGAAGCGTATTTTAATATTTACGAAGTCCGATTTAAAAACGGCCGTAAGCATTTCTTTAAAAACACAGAAAACCTTACTCTTTCTATGGGTGATGTTGTTGCCGTAGAAAGTTCTCCAGGGCACGATGTGGGTACAATTTCTTTAGGAGGAGAATTGGTGAAAGTGCAATTAAAAAAGAAAAATATAAAAGAAGATAGCGAAGAAATTCTAAAAATATACAGAAAAGCATCTCAAAAAGATATTGATATTTGGCAATCTTACAGAGAAAAAGAGCAAGAAACACAACGAAGAGGAAGAGAGATTTTAGGGAGATTAGGTTTAAAAATGAAGCTTTCTGATGTAGAATATCAAGGCGATGGAAACAAGGCTACTTTTTATTATACAGCTGATGAACGTATAGATTTTAGACAATTAATCAGAGATTTAGCAAGTGCCTTTTCTATTAGAGTAGAAATGAAACAAGTTGGTTTACGTCAAGAAGCAGCGCGTTTAGGAGGTGTAGGCTCTTGTGGTAGAGAGCTGTGTTGTTCTACCTGGTTAACAGATTTTAGAAAAGTAAATACTGCGGCAGCAAGATATCAACAATTATCGTTGAACCCTCTAAAATTAGCGGGTCAATGTGGAAAACTAAAATGCTGTTTAAATTTTGAATTAGACACCTATTTAGATGCGTTAAAAGCTTTTCCTAAGCAAGACAAGGTCTTGAAAACAGAAAACGGAGATGCCGTTTTTGTAAAAATGGATATCTTTAAGAAGTTGTTGTGGTACACTTACAAAGACAATAGTTTTAAGTGGTTTAAATTATCGCTAGATCAAGTTCTTGAAATAATTGAGTTAAACAAAAACAATGAAGAGGCTGCTCCGTTAGAAGATTATGAATCTGATATTACTGAACTTGTTAAAGTTGATTTTGAAAATGTGGTTGGACAAGACAGTTTAACTCGTTTTGATGCTCCTAAGCAGAAAAAAGGACGCAAAAAAAACAATAGAAATAGAAAGAATCAGGTTGCTAAAACTCAAAATACAAATCAGCCGCAACAAAAGAGAAACCCAAACCAAAACAAGCCTTCAACAATAAACGTAGCAGAGGCAAAACAAGCGAAGAAACCAAATCAGAGAAATAATAACAGAAACCAAAATAGGAACCAAAACAAGCCTAATGAAAACAAACAAGATTAATTATATTGTCCTTGTTTTTATTGCTTTTGGCATCATTTCGTGCGATTCTAAAAGAGAGTACGATTCTTTTGTTTCTATACCTAACAGTTCTTGGGAAAGAGAAAAAGCGGTTTTGTTTCATTTTAAAATTAATGATACGATTAACAAAAAGAACTTGTTTTTAAATATTAGAAACAATGAAAAATACAGGTATAGTAATTTATTTTTAATAACTACGTTAAATTTTCAGAATGGCAAGAAAATTGTTGATACGTTGGAGTATGAAATGGCTGATAATTCTGGACATTTTTTAGGAAAAGGACTTACAGAAACCAAAGAAAACAAATTGTTTTATAAAGAAAACGTCGTTTTTCCTGTATCTGGAGAATATTCTATTTCTGTAACTCAAGCAATGAGAAAAAACGGGGAAGTAAATGGAATAGAAAATTTAAAAGGAATTATGGAAGTTGGATTTAGAATAGAAAAGAATTAATAATGGCGAAGAAAAAAACTACAGATTTTAAAAAACAGATAAAATGGTTCTGGGGAATTGTAATTGGCGGATTTACATTCTTTATACTCTTATTTTTATTGGCTTCTTGGGGTGTTTTTGGCGCATTACCAACCTTTGAAGAATTAGAAAACCCAGAAAATAATTTAGCAACAGAAATTATTTCTTCTGATGGGAAAACCTTAGGAAAATACGCGTACGAAAACAGAACACCCATAAAATTCAAAGACTTACCAGATAACTTAGTAAAAGCACTAATAGCAACAGAAGACGAACGTTTTTACGAACATTCTGGAATTGATTTTAGAGGAACAGCAAGAGCGATTTTAAAACCAGGAAGTGGAGGAGCGAGTACAATTACCCAACAACTAGCAAGAATGCTATTCACAGGAATAAAATCTAGGAATAAAATTAAAAGAGTTCTTCAAAAAGTTAAAGAATGGGTAGTTGCTATAAAATTAGAAAAGCAATATACAAAGCAAGAAATTATTGCGATGTATTTAAATAAATATGATTTCATAAACCAAGCGGTAGGAATACGTTCTGCTGCAAGAATTTATTTTGGCAAAGAACCAAAAGATTTAGCGATAGAAGAATCTGCAATGTTGGTTGGAATGCTTAAAAACGCCTCTTATTTTAACCCTCTTAGAAGAAAAAAACTAGTAAATCAACGCAGAAATGTAGTGCTTAAACAAATGGAAAAGAATGAGTTTTTAACAACTCAAGTAAAAGATTCTTTACAAAGACGACCTCTAGAAATAAATTACACACCAGAAAGTCACAGCGATGGTTATGCAACGTATTTTAGAGAACATTTAAGAGGTTATTTAAAACAATGGGTAAAAACAAACCCAAAACCAAACGGAGAAGAATACAATATTTATTCTGATGGATTAAAAGTGTATGTTACTATAGATTCTCGAATGCAAAAATACGCAGAAGAGGCGGTAAAAGAACATATTGAAAATCTTCAATCTTATTTTAATGAAGAACAAAAAAGTAATAAAACGGCTCCGTTTTACGATTTAGATCCAGAACAGATAGAAATGATTTTAACCAGAGCAAAGAAAAACTCTGACCGTTGGAGAGAAATGAAAAAACTAGGAACTCCAGAAAAAGAAATAGAAGCGTCTTTTCTTAGAAAAATAAAGATGAAAATTTTTACATGGAAAGGAGATGTAGATACTTTAATGAGACCAGCAGATTCAATAAAATATTACAAGTACTTTTTACATTCTGGGTTGATGTCAATGGAGCCACAAACTGGACATATAAAAGCTTGGGTTGGCGGAATTAACAACAAATATTTTAAATACGATCATGTAGAACAAGGGAAAAGACAGGTTGGCTCTACATTTAAACCTTTTGTCTATGCAACGGCAATTAATCAGTTAAAATTATCTCCATGTGATGAGTTGCCAATTTCGTTATATACAATTCCACAAGGTAGATTTGGAATTCCAGAATCTTGGACACCTAAAAATTCTGGAAGTAATCCTTTGAGATACAAAGGAAAATTGAATTTAAAAGAAGGTTTAGCAAATTCTGTGAATACAATGTCTGCGAGATTAATAGACATGGTTGGTCCAGAAAATGTTTCAAGATTAGCAAAAACAGCTCTTGGAATTACAAGACCAATTCCAGAAACCCCATCAATTGCATTAGGAACAGTTGAGCTATCTTTATATGAAATGGTTAGCGCTTATGCAATGTTTGCAAATAAAGGTTTGCGAGTAGAGCCAATGATTATAACCAGAATTGAAGATAAAAACGGAATAGTTTTAAAGCAATTTACACCAAAAACTCAAGAAGTGTTAAGTGAAGAATCTGCCTATGTTGTGTTAGATTTATTAAAAGGAGTAACAACAGCAGGGTCTGGAATTAGATTAAGAACAACAGGCACAAGAGCAGATTATGTAACAGGTTATCCTTATGATTTTCAAAACCCGATAGCAGGGAAAACAGGAACAACACAAAACCAAACAGATGGTTGGTTTATGGGAGTGGTACCAAATTTAGCAACAGGGGTTTGGACAGGTGGAGAAGACAATGCTATTCATTTTGAAACTATCGGAAAAGGACAAGGGGCATCAATGTCTTTGCCAACTTGGGGGATATTTATGAGAAAATGTTATGAAGATCCAACATTAAAGATAAGTAAAGAAGATTTTGAAAAACCAAAAAACCCATTATCTATTAGGTTAGATTGTTCTGATAAAAATCCTTTAGAAGAAAAAGACGATAAAAAACCAATAATAAAAAAAGGAGATACAGACTTTTAATACTATAGAAGAATGATAAACAAAGTAGTAAAAAATGTAGCAGAAGCTTTACATGGGGTTGAAAACGGAATGACTTTTATGTTAGGAGGTTTTGGTTTGTGTGGGATACCAGAAAACTGTATTTCAGAATTGGTACGACTAGGGACGACAGACTTAACATGTATTTCTAACAATGCAGGAGTTGATGATTTTGGACTAGGATTGTTATTACAAAAACGCCAAATAAAAAAAATGATTTCTTCTTATGTTGGAGAAAACGATGAATTTGAGCGTCAAATGTTGTCAGGAGAATTAGAAGTAGATTTAATTCCGCAAGGAACTTTAGCAGAACGATGTAGAGCAACAGGCGCAGGAATTCCTGCTTTTTATACTCCGGCTGGTTACGGAACTGAAGTTGCAGAAGGAAAAGAAACCAGAGAATTTAATGGAAAAATGTATGTGTTAGAACATGGGTTTGATGCACAATTTGCTTTTGTAAAAGCATGGAAAGGGGATGCTGCTGGTAATTTAATATTTAAAGGAACAGCGCGTAATTTCAATCCAATGATGGCAATGGCAGGAAAAACAACGGTTGTAGAAGTAGAAGAATTGGTAGAGGTTGGAGAATTAGATCCAAATCAAATTCATACTCCAGGAATCTTTGTACAACGTATTTTTCAAGGAAAAGATTACGAAAAGAGAATCGAACAACGAACTGTAACTCCCAAATCGTAACAAAATGGCTTTAACAAAAGAGCAAATAGCGCAAAGAATTGCACAAGAACTACAAGACAAATGGTACGTGAATTTAGGAATTGGTATTCCTACACTGGTAGCAAATTATATACCTAAAGGAATTGATATTGAGTTTCAATCAGAAAACGGATTGCTTGGAATGGGCCCATTTCCATTAGATGGAACAGAAGATGCAGACTTAATTAATGCAGGAAAACAAACCGTTACCATTTTAAAAGGAGGATCATTATTTGACTCTGCGATGAGTTTTGCAATGATTCGTGGACAACATGTTCAATTAACAGTTCTTGGCGCAATGGAAGTTGCACAAAACGGAGATATCGCCAATTGGAAAATACCGGGAAGCATGGTAAAAGGAATGGGCGGCGCAATGGATTTAGTAGCATCAGCAGAAAATATTATTGTTGCGATGATGCACACCAATAAAAAAGGAGAATCTAAATTATTAAAAGAATGTTCTTTACCGCTTACCGGAGTTGGTTGTGTTAAGAAAGTAGTAACAAACTTGGCTGTTTTAGAAATAAAAAACGGAGCATTTTATCTGTTAGAAAGAGCACCAGGCGTTTCTGTAGAAGAAATTCAAAAGGCTACAGAAGGAACATTAATTATTGAGGGAGAAATTCTAGAAATGGACGTATAACGTCTTTAATTTTGTGAGTTCGAGCAGAATCGAGAACTAAATTATAATTAAATGAAAATAATCTCATACAATGTAAACGGAATTAGAGCTGCGTTAAAAAAAGGTTTTATAGATTGGTTGAAACTAGCAAATCCAGACGTAATTTGTATTCAAGAAACTAAAGCACATAAAGAGCAATTAGATCTGTCTGAATTTGAGGCGGCTGGATATCGGTATCATTATTGGTTTTCTGCAGAAAAAAAAGGCTATTCTTCTGTTGCGGTTTTATGTAAAGAAAAACCAAATCATATAGCATACGGAACAGGAATTAAGTCAATGGATTTAGAGGGGAGAAATTTACGTGTAGATTTTAATGATGTTTCTATTATGAGCTTATATCTTCCTTCTGGAACAAATGATGCTAGGCTCGATTTTAAATTTAAGTATATGGATGAATTCCAAGAATATATCAATACTTTAAAAAAAGAAATTCCGAATTTGGTGATTTGCGGAGATTACAATATTTGTCACGAAGAAATAGACATACACAATCCAAAAATGAAAGGAGTATCTGGTTTTTTACCAGAAGAAAGAGTGTGGATTGGTCGTTTTATTAATAGTGGTTTTATAGATAGCTTTAGATACCTAAATAAAGAAAGACAGGAGTTTTCTTGGTGGAGTTATAGAGCAAACTCTAGAGTAAACAATAAAGGGTGGCGTTTAGATTATGCAATGGTTTCAGAACCAATTAAAGAAAATATTTCTAGAGCATATATTTTGCCAGAGGCAAAACACTCAGACCATTGTCCGATTGTTGTTGAATTAAATTTTTAAAATATGAAATATCAGAAAATTACATTTTTAATTATTTTTTTATCTTTTTCTTTATCTGCACAAACCAAGCGAGATAGCACGGCCAATGATTCTTTAAAAAACAGCACAAAAAAAGGGTTTTTTAGCGATAAAGATTTATCTTTAATAGATAGTTTGGTTGTTGAAACACAATACAAATCTCCTTTAACAGCCAACATTAATTATGTAATTAAAGGATTAGAAGCAAAAGAAAAACCTACAGAAAAAATTCCTACAAATGTTTTAAAAGAACGTTTAAAGTACTTAGACAATACATCGCCCTTTTTTATAGAATACAATCCTATTTTAGAAAATGTAATTAATTCATATTTAAAATATCGAAAAAAACACTATCCAAGGTTAATGACAAAAGCACAGTATTATTTTCCGATGTTCGAAAAATATTTAGATCAATATGATATTCCGCTAGAAATGAAATATCTAGCAATTGTAGAGTCTGCTTTAGACCCAAAAGCAATATCTAGAGCTGGTGCAAGAGGCTTGTGGCAGTTTATGTATTTAACCGGAAAACAATATAAACTGAAGGTAAATTCTTACATAGACGAACGACAAGACCCAATAAAAGCAACAATAGCTGCCTGTAAATATTTAAGAGATTTGTATGATATTTTTGGCGATTGGGATTTAGCGTTAGCGGCGTATAATTCTGGTCCAGGAAATGTTTCTAAAGCAATAAAACGTTCTGGAGGACATCAAAACTATTGGAATATCCGTCAATATTTACCAATAGAAACAGCTGGGTATGTTCCTGCATTTTATGCAACGCTGTATATTTTTAAATACGCAAAAGAGCATGGTTTGGCGCCAGAAAACCCACCAATTTATCATTTTGCAACAGATACAATTCAAGTGAAGAAAACAATTTCTTTTGATCAAATAACAGAAGTTACCGGAATAGAAACAGAAATGTTGCAATTTTTAAACCCTGAGTACAAATTAGATATCATTCCTTTTGTAAAAGGAAAAAATTATGCAGTGACACTTCCTAGAAATGCAACCATTAAATATTTAGCTAAAGAGAAAGAATTATATGCTTTAGTGAAAGAAGACAATGCTAAGAGAGAAAAACCTTTACCAAAATTTTTAGAGCTAAATCAACGAATAAAATATAAAGTTCGTAACGGTGATTATTTAGGAAAAATAGCTAAAAAATTTGGTGTGCGTGTGAGCCAAATTAAAAACTGGAACAGATTAAGAAGCTCCAATTTAAAAATTGGACAAAGCCTGACTGTTTTTCCAAGAAGATTATAAGTAAAAAACAACTCTATTTTTTTAAAACTGGAATAGTATTTGAAGAGAACATCAACATAACTAAAACAATAAATAGATAAAAATGAAACAAGGATTAACAATAGTTACACTATTACTTCTTTTAACATCATGTAAAGATGCAAAAGACACTTTTGTTTTAAGTAGCTCGGTTGGAAAATCTAATCACCTTCTTGTAGTAACAGAAGCAAGTGATTGGTATGGTAAAATTGGAGATAATCTTAGAGCTTTTTTAGGAAAATTAGTTGTTGGTTTACCTCAGCCAGAAACCACATTTAGCGTTACTCAAATTGCTCCAAAAGGTTTTGGAAGCATGATGAATAAATACAGAAATGTTTTATTTGTACAAATTGGAGAAAATGAATCTTTTCGAGTTCAAAGCGATTTATTTGCCAGACCACAAACATTAGTTTATGTTACAGCTAAAGACAAAGAAGGATTAAATGCACAGTTAGAAAAACACAAAACAGAAATCGTTAAAACTTTTAGAGATTCAGATATTAAACACATTCAACAACGGTTTTATAACAAAAGAGATAATGATTTTAAATATAAGACATTAGAAAAATTAGGATTGTCTTTAACGATTCTAAGAGATTTTAGAACAGTAAAAGATACTGGAGATTTTTTATGGTTAAGACAACATTTAATGAGCGGAATTGCTCAAGGAGACGGAATAAGTAGTATCCTTATATATTCTGTTCCTTTAACAGAAGAGTTTGATTTAGATGTTAATAATAATATTATTAACAACAGAAATGCTATTGGAGAGAAGTATATTCCTGGCTCTAAAGAAGGAATGTATATGATTACAGAAGCAGCATTTACTCCAGAAACCCTAGATGCTATTATTGATAACAAAAAAGCATATGAAACAAGAGGTAAATGGGAAGTAAAAAATGACTTCATGGCTGGCCCTTTTTTAAATTATACGGTAATTGATGAAAAAAAGAATAGATTAATTATTTTTGAAGGCTTTACGTATGCCCCATCAATAGATAAAAGAGATTTTATTTTTGAGCTAGAAGCAATCGGAAAATCGTTAAAAATCAAATAATAAAACACTTAATTTACAAAAGGCTAAAACAATCTGTTTTAGCCTTTTTTTGTTTTAATTGAATAAAAAAGAGAATTGTTATATTTGAGAGAATCAAAAAACGGATATATTATGGAATTTAATTTTTTAACAACAGCAGTAGCGGCTTTAATACCCTTGGTAATGGGGTTTATTTGGTACGGACCAATGCTTTTTCAAAAAGCATGGATAAAAGAAATGAGTTTTACCGAAGAATCTTTAAAAGGAGGAAACATGGCTTTAATTTTTGGACTTAGTTATGTGCTAAGTTTTCTAATGGCATTTGTTTTACAAACCATAGTAATTCATCAGTTTGGAGTTCAATCAACTTTAATGAAATCAGGAGAATCAGCTTTGTCTGGAAATGATTTAGCGTACTTCCAAGAGTTTATGGCAACATACGGAGATCGTTTTAGAACTTTTGGGCACGGAGCTTTACACGGAACAATGGTTGGTTTATTAATAGGATTTCCAATTATGGGAATCAATGCAATGTTTGAAAGAAAAAGTTTTAAATACGTACTAATAAATGTTGGATATTGGACAGTAACATTGGCTTTAATGGGAGGAATATTAGGCCAATCAGCTTTTTAAACAAAAGAGAAAATAAAGCTAAAAAGGATCGCAATTTTCGATCCTTTTTGTTAATCTTTATTTTCCCAACTATCACGCAAACCAACGGTTTTATTAAAAACCAGTTTTACAGAAGTAGAATCATTATCAACATTAAAATACCCTAAACGCTGAAACTGAAAGCGTTCTCCAATTTTTGCAGTTTGTAAACTTGGTTCTACAAAAGCAGTTATAATTTCTAAAGAATTAGTGTTGATAAACTCCATAAAATCTTTGTCTTTGTGTGCGTCTGGCGCTTCATCTAAAAACAAACGATCATAAGCTCTAACTTCTGCTTTTAAAGCATGTTTTATAGAAACCCAATGCAAAGTTCCTTTGACTTTTCGGTTACTTTCTTCTGTGCCACTTCCAGATTTTGTTAACGGATCGTATGTACAATGAATAACTGTAATTTTCCCGTTTTCATCTTTTTCACAACTTGTTGCTGTAATAAAATAAGCATTTTTTAAACGAACTTCTTTTCCCAATTTAAGTCTAAAGAATTTTTTATTTGCTTCTTCTCTAAAATCTTCTCGCTCAATATAAATTTCTCTAGAAAAAGGAAGCTCTCTAAAACCAGCGCCTTCATCTTCTTGATTATTTTCTGCGATTAAAATCTCCTCCTTTCCTTCAGGATAATTATCAATAATTACTTTTACAGGATCTAAAACAACCATTACTCTATTAGCGGTTTTGTTTAAATCTTCTCTAATTTTAAATTCTAAAAGCGCAACATCAATTACGTTTTCCCGTTTAGAAACTCCAACCGTTTCAATAAAATTTTTAATAGAATTTGGAGTATAACCTCTTCTTCTTAAACCAGATATTGTTGGCATTCTCGGATCATCCCAGCCAGCAACAACTCCGTTTTCAACCAAGGTCAACAACTTACGTTTGCTCATTATTGTGTAACTCAAATTTAAACGAGAAAACTCACGTTGTTTTGGCTGTAATGGATATGTTTCGTTACTATAACTATAAACATTTTCTTTAAACCAATCATACAATTCTCTGTGAGGTTTAAATTCTAGTGAACATAAAGAATGTGATATTTGTTCAATGTAATCACTTTCTCCATGTGTCCAATCGTACATTGGATATATACACCAATCATTGCCTGTCCTATGATGTTTTTTGAACATAATTCTGTACATCAAAGGGTCACGTAATAACATATTTGGACTTGACATATCAATTTTTGCTCGCAATGTGTGATCTCCTTCTTTAAACCCTCCCTCTTTCATTCCTTGAAACAAATCCAAGTTTTCTTCTACAGAACGAGTTCTAAACGGACTATTTGTTCCAACTTCAGTTGGTGTGCCTTTTTGCACACGCATATCTTCAGAGGATTGGCTATCAACATAAGCTTTTCCGTCTTTTATCAATAAGATAGCCCAATCATATAATTGTTGAAAATAATTAGAAGAATACAATTCATTTGCCCACTTATAACCCAACCATGAAATATCTTCTTTAATTGCATCTACATATTCTTGCTCTTCTTTTGCTGGATTTGTATCGTCAAAACGTAGATTAACAGGTGCATTGTATTTTTCTCCCAAGCCAAAACTAATACCTATTGCTTTGGTGTGACCAATATGCAAATACCCATTTGGTTCTGGTGGAAAACGAAAGCGCAAATTTTCTTTTGGCATTCCGTTTGCTAAATCCTCTTCAATAATTTGCTCTAAAAAGTTAAGCGGTAATTTTTCTTCTGACATATTCTCTTAAAGATTGAAGCTGCAAAATTAAGCAAAATAGTTGAGGTTGGTTCTATTAAAAAAGAAACCCTTTCATATATTATGAAAGGGTTTCTTATAGAGAATAATTGTTTAATGCTTATCTGTTCCGTCTGGTAAAACAGTAGGTAACTTATAACTTATGTTGGTAAAAATAGCCCAAGCTTTAACATCATCTTATTGCACTTTTGCACGTGTATTTAATGTCCATTCGTTTCGAATGTTTGTTAATCGATTTTCATTTGCGCCCAACATCGAAGAAAGTACACAAAAATTATATTTCGTTACTTGACAAGAAAAATCACAAGTAACATCAGAATTTGTAAACCAAGCGCTAGCTAGAGAACTTGCTGGAGGGTTTTAAAAAATGCCGCCACGAGCAGTGTTCATGGCTTCACTTATTTTAGAATTGGCTTGACTACTAAATATTGCAGGATATGAAACTTCGTATCCGTTATATGAAATAAATGTCTAAACAGATTTAATTGAATCATCAAAAACACCTGCATAACCATTTGAATGCCAGATACTATTTACAGAATCTTCACAATGTTATATACATTATATCCGCTTGGAGGAATAAAAGCATCTCTTTCTGTTGTTGTTTCCCATAAAAAAATAAAAGACATCACCATTTTTAGTTATCATATCTTAAATTTTCCTTAACTTTTTATACTTTTGTTATATGGGAATTATTCAAGTAAACAATATCAAAATTTATGCCTTTCATGGTTGTTTAGAAGAAGAAGCAAAAATAGGTTCTGAATACCGAATTGACATTAAGATTAAAGCAAATTTACAAAAATCTTCAAAAACAGACGAATTAAATGACACGGTAGATTATGTTCATTTAAATTTAATTGTTAAAGAAGAAATGGCAACACGATCTAAATTATTAGAACATGTGGCTCAAAGAATTATCAATAGAGTTTTTAGCGAGCTTAAAATGGTTAAAACAACAACAATTAGTGTTGCAAAAATTAATCCACCAATTGGAGGTAATGTAGAAGATGTAAAAATTATTCTAACCAAAAAAAGGAAAGCATAAAAAAATCTTGCCTAAATAGGAATTTTACGTAAATTTGCCAACTCAAAAGGTGTCGTGGCCGAGTGGCTAGGCAGTGGTCTGCAACACCATCTACAGCGGTTCGAATCCGCTCGACACCTCAAAAAAACGCATTGAAAATCAATGCGTTTTTTGTTTTATTTAACAAAAAATCCCTGTTTTTTCTGCATCTTTGTTTTAATGAAAATCTATCCAATAGAAACAGGTAATTTTAAGTTAGATGGTGGTGCTATGTTTGGTGTTGTCCCAAAATCAATTTGGCAAAGAACAAATCCAGCAGATGCAAACAACTTAATTTCTATGACCATGCGCTGTATGTTGATAGAAGACGGTGAAAGGTTAACGCTAGTTGATACAGGCTTAGGAGCAAAACAATCAGAAAAGTTTTTTGGATATTATTACCTGTATGGAGATTTTTCTTTGGATACTTCTTTAGCTCAATTAGGGTTTCATAGAGATGATATTACTGACGTTTTTTTAACACATTTACATTTTGATCATTGTGGTGGTGTTATCCAAAGGAATAAAGAAAAAACGGGATACATACCTGCTTTTAAAAACGCCAAAGTTTGGAGCAATGAAAGCCATTGGAAATGGGCAACAATTCCGAATCCGCGAGAAAAAGCATCTTTTTTAACAGAAAATATTCATCCCATAAAAGAAAACGGACAGTTAAATTTTATAAAGAACGGCATTAAAGATGTTGGTTTTGATATTTTGTATATGGATGGTCATACAGAAAAACAAATGCTTCCGAAAATAGAATATAAGGGAAAGACTGTCGTTTTTATGGCAGATTTATTACCAACAACTGGTCATGTTCCGTTGCCATATGTTATGGGTTATGATACAAGACCTTTGTTAACCATTAAAGAAAAAGAACAGTTTTTAAATGAAGCAGCAACTAACGAATATTTTTTATTCCTAGAACATGATGCTTTTACAGAACTATGTACTTTAAAACACACGGAAAAAGGAATACGATTAAAAGAAACATTTAAGTTTGCAGATATATTTAATTAATAAAAATGAATAAGTATGAGATTTTTTAAACTACTTTATGTAATAAGTGTTATTGCTATCGCTTTAATAGGATGTAAATCAGTAAATACAATTGTGGTTCCAACCGGAACAAATAATATTGTTGTTCTATCAGCAAAAAAAGCACCGCTTACAAAAATTCAAAAAGAAACTTGGGGTCAAGCAGATTTAGCGACAGACACAATTCCTGGAATGAGTATAAATAAAGCATACGTATTTTTAAAAGGTAAAAAAGGAATTGAAGTTGTTGTTGGAGTTGTAGATTCTGGAATAGATTTAAAACACGAAGATTTAAGTGCAGTTGCTTGGGTAAACAAAAAAGAAATCCCGAACAATGGAAAAGACGATGACAATAATGGATATGTAGATGATATTAACGGTTGGAATTTTTTAGGGCCAATCTATAAAGAAAATGCAGAGATAGAGCGAATTCTTAAAAACCCAAAATTAGTAGATGATGCTACGTATAAAATCATCAAAGATGCTCAAGATAATAAAACTAAAGAAGCAACAACAAACAAGTTTAGATTTAATCAGATGCTGCAAGCGGTTCAGTTTGCAGATAAAACACTTGCAGATCATTTAAAAAAGGAAGAGTACACTAAAGAAGAAATAGCGACGATAAAATCAGAAGATACAGCTGTAATGCAAAGTGTAAATATTGCAAACCAAATGTATGGTTTTGGATTAAGTTCGTTAAGTCAAGCAATCACAGAAATTAAAAAAGAAATCAAAAAAGCAGATGATTTAATTAGTGGAGACAATTTAAAAACCGATTATAGAAAAACGTTAGGAGATAATGCACAAGATTTTTCAACAAAATATTATGGTGATAATAACACAAATCCAACAACAAAAGACGAGGCCCATGGAACACATGTTTCGGGCATTATAGGAGCAGTAAGAAATAATGGAATTGGAATGAACGGCGTTGCAAACCATGTAAAAATAATGGCCGTAAGAACTGTTCCAGATGGAGATGAGTATGATAAAGATGTTGCGTTGGCAATTCGTTACGCTGTAGACAATGGCGCAAAAGTAATTAATACAAGTTTCGGAAAATCATATTCGCCAAACAAAGAATGGGTTTACGATGCAATAAAATATGCAGCAGAAAAAGATGTATTAATTGTAAATGCAGCAGGAAACGACGCAAAAGACATTGATGTAGAAAGAACGTACCCGAATGATTCAAAAGATTTAAAAACAGAGTTTGCGGATAATGTAATTACGATCGGAGCAATGAGTTCTGATTATAACGAGAATTTACCAGCGGATTTCTCTAACTACGGAAAAATTAATGTAGATATTTTTGCTCCTGGAGTTCAAATTTATTCAACAATTCCAGAAAATGAATACGAATATTTTAGCGGAACATCAATGGCAGCACCATCAACTGTTGGAGTTGCGGCATTAATTCGTTCGTATTACCCTAAATTATCTGCAAAACAGGTAAAACATATTATAATGAATTCAGGAACTAAAATAGATTTAGAAGTTATAAAACCAGGATCATTTTCTGAAGAAAATCCAAAAGGAGTAAAAGTTCTTTTTTCAGAATTATCAGTAACCGGAAGAATCGTGAATGCATACAATGCTTTAAAAATGGCAGACAGAATGGTTAACGGTAAATAAAACATACACAACGAATTAGCATATAAAAAAAAAGAGCTTTAAATTTACAGAAGCTCGTTTTAAAAAAGAGACCACAAACTTAACTAAAATTAATACTATTATGAAAAAAGGTTTATTTGTTGCGCTATCATTATCTCTAATGATTTGTAGTGCACAAAACTCAAAAAATTCAATTGCATCTTCAAATGGCTACTGGCAACAACATGTTAATTATACAATGGATGTTGATGTTGACGTAGAAAAGTTTCAATATAGCGGAACACAAAAATTAATCTACACAAACAATTCGCCAGACGATTTAAATAATGTGTATTATCACTTGTACTACAATGCATTTCAACCAGGAAGCGAAATGGATGCTCGTTTGCAAAGCATCTCGGATCCAGACGGAAGAATGGTAATCAACGAAGGAACTCGTGAAAAACCTATTTATAAGAGCAGAATTGCTATGTTAAAATCCAATGAAATAGGCTATTTAAAAATTAAGTCTTTAAAACAAAATGGGAAAGAAGTAAAGTTTGAAGTTGCAGGAACAATTTTAGAAGTTACGTTGAATGAACCAATCAAAGCAGGATCTAAAGTTACTTTTGATATGGAATTTAATGGACAATTACCTGTTCATATTCGTAGAGCAGGAAGAAATAGTGGAGATGATATTGCGATGTCTATGGCGCAATGGTATCCTAAAATGGCAGAATATGATTTTGAAGGTTGGCAAGCACATCCTTACATTGCAAGAGAGTTTATTGGTGTTTGGGGCAGTTTTGATGTTACCATTCATATTGATAAAAATTATACAATTGGAGGGACAGGAAACTTGCAAAATCCACAAGAAATAGGTCATGGTTACGAAGACAAGTCTAAACCATTAAACATACAAGAAGGCTCTAAATTAGCGTGGCATTTTACAGCAGAAAGAGTACATGATTTTACTTGGGCAGCAGATGATGAATATGTGCACGATATTTATAAAATGGAAAATGGTCCAGATTTACACTTTTTCTATAAAGACAGAGAAGAAAATAAAGAAAATTGGACAAAAAATCAAGCTTTGACGGCTAAAGCAATGGAGTTTTTTAGCGAAAACGTTGGTCCATATCCTTGGAAACAATACTCAGTTATACAAGCTGGTGACGGTGGTATGGAATATGCAATGGCAACATTTGTTGCAGGCGGAGGAAAAAGAAGCAATATTGGAACGATTATTCATGAGTTAGGACACACTTGGTTCCAACAGATTTTAGCAAATAACGAAAGCAAACATCCTTGGATGGATGAAGGTTTTACATCTTATATTTCTGATTTAGCATCAAATAAGATTTTAAAAGGAGGAGACGGAAGACCAACAGGAGGAAGAAGTTATGGCGGATATTTTTATGTAGTAAAAGAAGGTATTGAAGAAGCATTAGTAACACACTCTGATAGATTTGAGGTAAACACAGCATATAGTGTTGCTAGTTATACAAAAGGAAGCATGTTTTTAGCTCAGTTGAATTATATCATTGGAGAAGATAATGTAAAGAAAACCTTAAAAAAATACTACAACGATTTTAGTTTTAAACACCCAACACCAAACGATATTAAAAGAACAGCAGAAAAAGTTTCTGGACTACAATTAGATTGGTACTTAAACGAATGGGCAGAAACTACAAATACAATTGATTACGGTATTCAAAGTGTAGAAGGTAAAAAGATTACCTTACAACGTGTTGGAAAAATGCCAATGCCAATTGATGTTACGGTTACTTATGCAGATGGAACAACAGAAGATTTTAATATTCCGTTAAGAATGATGAGAGGAAATAAACCAACAAATGCAACTGTTATTGATGACTGGACTTGGTCTCATCCATCGTATTCTTTTTCTGTAACAAAAGACATTAAAAAAGTAGAGATAGACAGCTCTCAATTAATGGCTGATATAGACAGAAAAAACAATGTTTACGAAGCGTTAAATAAGAAAATGAAAAACTAAGAATAATTTTAGTGTATAAAAAAGCGAGGTTTTTACCTCGCTTTTTTATTTATCTGTTTGCTCTATAAAGTTGTCTAAATTTAATTTTTCTTTTGGTATAAACCCTTTGAGTATTAAACCAACACCAAAAATAATTAGCATAATACCCATGGTTTTTTTAATCTTGTAAACCACATTTGCAGTAAGTTTTGTCTTTAATTTTTTGGCTAAGAAAATTTTTCCTAAATCAGTAATAAAATAACTGATAATAATGGTGGTAAAGTACCAAAAAATATGATTTGGATTCATATCTAATGTTGGTCCAATAACAACAATTAAACCGAGCCAAAAACCTAAAACACCAATATTAATAAAGTTTAAAAAGAATCCTTTTAATAGTAACTTTAAGTAATTATTACTAACAGGAATTACTATGATTGGGGTATTTTCAGTGTCTCTTTTGTTCGATTTATCAAAGTAGGTAATCAATCCATAGATTACTAAAATTAACCCGCCAATAAAAAACAATCGAGGATCGTCTTTAATTCTTTCTAATAAATGTCTACTTCCTAAATAAGCAATAACTATAAATGCAGCGTCTCCTAAAATTACACCAACATTAAATGTTATTGCGGCTCTAGCGCCTTTTAAAATACTTGTTTGTATCAACATAAAAAATACAGGTCCAATCATAAAAGAAAGAAAGAAGCCAAAAAGTATTGCATTTTTTATATCGTAGAAATCCATTTTTTAAAGATACAATTTGTTATTAAACATCATCAAAATTGATAGAGATTTTTGCCGTTGTTGGATGTGCTTGACACGCCAAAATTAAACCTTCTTCAACTTCGCTATCGGTTAAAATACTATTTTTAGTCATTATTGCTTTTCCTTCTGTAACCCTACACAAACAACTACTACAAACTCCGCCTTGACAAGAATATGGCGCATCTAAATTATTACGTAAAGAAGCCGCTAAAATATCGTCAGTTTTTTCCATGATAAAGGTTGTTTCTTCATCATCTAACAACACAGTAATTTCTGATTTTCCATCAGGAATATAGATGTTGTTTTCTTCATCAGAAGTTGAAAATAATTCAAAAAAGATATTTTCTTTCTCAAAGTTGTTTTCTTGTAGTGTTTCAGAAACTATGTTAATCATTTCTTCTGGGCCGCATAAAAAAGCCGCATCAAAAACAGTGTTTTTATACTTGTTTTTGATGAAATAATTTGTATTTCCTTTATCGATTCTTCCAAAAATATTGTCGCCACTTAGTGTTTTACTAAATACAGAATGTAGGTTAAATTGTGTTTTGTGCTTTTCAGAAAGTACTTCTAATTCGTTTTTAAAAATGGTGCTTTCGGCAGATTTATTTCCGTAAATCAATGTAAAAGTAGATGAATTTTCAGTTTCTAAAACTGATTTTATCATTGCCAACACTGGTGTAATTCCACTTCCGGCAGCAAACGAAATATAATTTTTATTCGCTGTTGGGTTTAGCAAGAATTTTCCTTCTGGTTCTGCAACTTCTAAGACATCACCTTCTTTTAATTTTGTAGTAGCAAAAACAGAAAATAATCCTTTTTCTACTGCTTTTATAGCAACTTTTAATTCGTTACTTTTTGGCGATGCACAAATAGAATATGCTCTTCGAACTTCTTTTTCGTTTACTATTTTTTTGACGGTAATATATTGTCCGGCAACAAAAGAAAAAGACTCTTTTAATGCTGCAGGAACTTCAAAAAGTACAGAAACCGCATCTTGTGTTTCTTTGATGATTTTTTGTACTGTTAATTTATGAAATGTTGACATGTATAAATTTTAAGATTACAAAAATAACAAACAAAAGACGAATTACTTGTTAGAGTTTCTATAAATTAATACCTAAGAATTTTATACATAATAAAATTATGTATATATTTGTTACGAGTCGCACAGACAATTAGTTTCATAAATTTTATGTGTTTAGATTCAATAAATAATCAAAATACACGATTACACATTAATATGGGAAATCAAAAATTATTTAAAGGTTCTTTACAGACAATTATTTTAAAGTTGTTGGCTCAAAATGATAAAATGTACGGGTATGAAATTACTCAAAAAGTAAAGGAACTAACTAAAGGAGAGCTAAAAATTACGGAAGGCGCTTTATACCCAGCTTTGCATAAATTAGAAGCCGATGGTTTGTTAGATGTTGAGGTTGCAAAAGTTGGAAATCGTTTACGAAAATATTATAAACTAACCGAACACGGAACCAAAGAAACTGCTAATAAATTGGTAGAAATGCAAGAGTTTTTAAAAACCATGCAACAGTTGGTAAATCCTAAATTTAGTTTAGAATAATTGATGACTATGGAATTAACAATAACACAAACACAAGAAATAGAAAACTACATTAAGGATAAAGATGTAGATTATATAGATTTAAAAATAGAGCTTTTAGATCATATCATTTCTGATGTAGAACACTTAATAAACAAAGGTTTTTCTTTTGAAAATGCTTTTGAATCAACAAAACAAAAATGGAATAAACACTTTAGAAGTTCTTCGAGTTTGTATTTAGGATTTCAATATTCTGCTTCAAAAATTGTACTAAAAAAAGCTGTGAAAGAGTTTAGACCATTTTACTTACTATACACCTTGTCTTATTTTTTACCATTTATCATTTTTACAAAGATATCGGTAGAATTTAACGAGAATACCATGTTTGCTGTAAACACCTTTTTTAGAATTACAACCTTGTTGGCTTTATTATATGTAGTTTTTATCATTTTTAAAGTGATATTTTCTAAAGTAAAAACAACGTATCGATTTATTTTAAAAACCCAATATTTAGGGATTTCACTTTTAATTATTGCTCAGTTTGTCTCAAATTACTTTGATACATCGGGTCAAATTAATGGAATTTTTGTTGGCTTTTCTTTTGCAGGCCTGGCAATAACATACACTTGTCATCATTTTTATAAAAAGCATTTTTTAGAAATTGCAAAAAACAAACAAAGATTGAGTTCATGAAATTAAAAACATATAAAGCAAATGTAATTTTATAAGCTATGGAATTAACAACAAAACAAATACAAGAAATAGACAACCGTTTAAAAAAAGACGGTGTTAAATATTGGGATATCAGAATAGAAATGTTAGATCATGTAGTTACTGACATTGAAGAAAATTCTAGAACAGAAGATTTTAAAATGGAACTTACAAATTCTTTAATGAGAGCTGGTTGGTTAGGGGAATTAGTTAAAGTAAATGCAGAAGGTTGGCAAAACACAAATAAAAAATATAGAAAAGAGTACCATAAAGAATTTATTAATTTTTTTAAAAACTCAAAAAACATCTTTATTTTATTAATCTTTATAAGTTTTCTTTATTTTGCTTCAGAATATTTAACACTTAAATTATTTAAAAAATTAAATTTTATTCTACTTATCATATCTGCTATTCCTTTCTTTTTTTTAGCAATAAAACAACTTTTTAAAAAATACGGGAAATCTGTAAATTTAGATTACGGAACATTTTATTTTTCCTTTGCGCTTTTAATGATAAACCTTCCTCTACAACTTTTAAAATATACTTCTGAAACAAATCAAAAAATATTATTATTAATTTTTATTCCGATTTATTTTATAGCTACATATTCAGGTTACCGAATTTATAAAAAAGCAATTTCTAAAGTAGAGAAAATGCGTAAACAATTGCTGTCATGAAATTAACAGAAAACCACATACAAGAACTCTACAAATTTACACGTCAACATTTTGTGTATCATTATGATGTACAAACCGAATTAGTAGATCATTTAGCAAATGATATTGAACAAAC
>JBDNGO010000090.1:0-2487 GCA_041689245.1 Flavobacteriaceae bacterium
GGGTACTTTTATGATATTAAACCCCCAAAAGGCACAAGCAGCATCAGTACCATCAAATCCAGGGTGGTAAAATAAAAAATAAGCAGTCCTACGAAAAAGACAAGTAGCATACTACTTAATATAAGTATCTGGGAAATATTCTATGAAAAAAAAGACTAGAGCGATTGATTAGTAAAACCATAGAGAATAAAACCATTGTTTGGACTGCATCGAATAATCAATATTTGGTGTTAGAAAATACGGCTGCAGCTATACTCAAAAAACTGTCTACTGGAGAAAAAGTTGAAGTCCTTTCAAAAGAGGTGTCAAAAAAATTATCCATACCAATTAAAGACAGTACTACCTTTGTTATAGATCTGCAACAGCGCTTTTTTGAATGTAGTACTTTAGAAAATCTAAAAAATAGCAATAATTTTAAAGAGGTTGTAATTCCTGATGATTTAAAGATCCATAAATTTTATAAAATAAACGACACGGTTATAAAGGTAGGTTTTAACAGTGAGTTAGAATGCTCTTTAGTGCATCCTAAGTTTGCGCATTTAGAAATACCTCAAACAAAACACACTGCTTGTTTTAATGTTTTTATAAAAGACACTAAAATTTTCTTGGCCGTAAATACTAAAATTATAGGTTCTTGGGATAGTGATGCTGTTCATTTTTTTCAAGGAAAATTTTCTATGGAACTCATTCAAGAAATTCATAAAAAAGAAGAAGATAAATGGTTAGGTGTTTTTCATGCCTCTGCGGTAGCAAACGGCAAAAAAGCAATTCTTTTTTTAGGAGATTCTGGGAATGGCAAAAGTACTTCTCTAGCCCTTTTACAAGCACACGGTTTTAACTGCATTGCAGATGATTTTGTGCCAGTTGATTTGCAAAACCAAGAAGTGTATAGTTTTCCGGCTGCAATTTCTGTAAAAAAGAATAGCTTAGAAACCTTACTGCCATTATACCCTGAATTAAATGAGGCTACAGAATATGACTTTAAAAAATTACATAAAATTGTAAGGTATTTGAAACCGAATAACACCGATTTCTCTACCCATTTGCCTTGTAAAGATTTAGTGTTTATAAAATACCTAAAGAATGCTAAAATATCGTGTACAGAGATTTCTAAGATTGCTGCTTTTGAACAGCTTGTTCCTGACTCTTGGCTGTCTCCAAAAAAAGAAAATGCACAGGTGTTCTTAGATTGGTTTGAAAAACTAAACTGTTATCAACTTACCTACTCAGATACAAATGAATTGGTTGCTGCAGTTTCTAAAATATTTAATGATGACCTATAAAGAAACACTGTATTTTGTTGCCACCTGTTTAACAATTTCTTTGGAAGAGAAAAATAAACAAGCGATAGAGAAACAGCTAAAAGAAAATACGATAGACTGGGATGCTGTTGTAAAAGTGAGTACTAGTCATTATGTGTTTCCGGCATTGTATTGTAATTTAAAGCGTGCAGATTTCTTGCACTATGTACCTCAAGATATGGTTGCTTACATGGAGCATATTACCAATTTAAACCGTGAGAGAAACGAGCAAGTAATTACACAAGCAAAAGAACTGAATACGTTGTTATTAGCCAATAGTATTACTCCGATATTTTTAAAAGGAACAGGTAATTTAGTTGCCGGTTTGTATAGTGATGTTGCAGAACGAATGGTTGGAGATATTGATTTTATTTTCTCAAAAGAAGACTACCCAAAAGCAATAACCGTTTTAAGAAACAACGAGTATCTAGAAGTCGTGAAAACGGAATATAACTTTCCTCAGTTTAAGCATTATCCAAGATTGAAAAAAGAAGGTTGTATTGCCGCTGTAGAGATTCATAAAGAGCTTTTGTTAGAGAAATATGCCCATGAATTTAATTACACCTTTATAAAAAAAGACTACCAAGTTATAAACGAAACTGCTGTTTTGAGTTATGCGAACAAATTAAATTTATCGATAATTGCAAACCAAATAAACGACAGTAGATTTTATTATAAAACCATTGCTTTAAGAAATGCGTATGATGTTTTTTTGCTTTCAAAAAAAACCAATGCAAAAGACGCAGTGAATACATTACAGAAACTAAAACATCCATTAAATTGTTTTTTAGCAAGCTGCTATGAGGTTTTTAATACAATAGATAGTTTAGAATACTATAAAACAAAAGAAACAACAGCATATCTTTCAATTTTTAAAAGACAGTTTACCAATAGTGTAAAAACAAAAAGACACCACAATAGAATTGAAATTCAGCTATTTATAAAAGTTAGATTAAACATTCTCTATGCAGCTATTCTTCACAAAGAGCACCGGGTTTGGTTATTTAAAAGATTGACAGATAAAAACTGGTATCGTGAAAAATTGAGGTTCTGTCGCATCTGCTAAAATTAAGCATCAAGTTTTAAACTAATTTAATTTTTTAAGAAGCTAATGATATAAATGATTTGTAGGTTGAACTTTCAGGGTTCACCAGTTGATTTTTCTTTATCATTCTAACTACTTCTA
>JBDNGO010000091.1:0-3542 GCA_041689245.1 Flavobacteriaceae bacterium
AAGAACGTAAAGGTTTCATTCGCAGAATTTGCAGAAATTTTACTATTGGCTTCGTTTAGATTAAAAATACTAAATCCATCTACATCATCGTCACATTGTTTTAATTCTACAGCAGCGGTGATAATTGGTAATGGGTTTACGGTTAAGGTTGTCTCATTTGAGGTGAATCCACAACTATTTCCTGTTCTATTTAGGTTGACTCTGTATTTATAAGCATCATAAGATAATAGAATATTTGTTATTTGTAAAGTATTGGTAGCAGACCCACTATAAACTGCATTATCTGTAATTGTCGACCAGTTTGTACCATCAGTGCTTAACTCCCATTGAAAGGTATCGGCAGTGGAGTCAATATTAATTAAAGAGGTTGATGTTTCGCAAAAAGCAACATCTTCAAAAGAAGAGTTTAAAACAATAGGAGCGTAGATTACATAATTTATATGTGGTGTAGAATAACCATCTGCAACATTGATTACCTTACCAAAAGTATCGATTGTAATTGGAGAATTCCCTAATAAACCATCTTCATCTAAATCAGTAAAACCTGCTTCTGTGACATCAGAGCAAGTATCATTATCACTATCTAATTCGAGATAATTAAATATACTGTCATTGTCTGTATCAGTAATGATATATCCAATCAAATTACTGTCTGGATTGGTTTCAAGCGCATCTACAAAACCATTTGTGCCAATTAAAGCAATAGCGTTATCTATTATTCCATCAGCATCTAAATCTGGTAAACCATGGCCAGACTCTTCTAGATCAAAAATTCCATCATTGTCAGAATCAATATCTAGGAAATTCAATACGGTGTCATTATCCGTATCAATTGCTTTGATTGTGATATCGAAAATATCATCTAAACCATCAATGTTTGTATCTGTGTTTGATAGCGTAATAGATGTACCATTCTTTTCAATAAGATCAGGAATTCCGTCATTATCTGAATCCGAATCAAAACTATTTACGATTCCATCATTGTCTGTATCAAGATCAAAACAAGTTAATTGAAGGGTTCCATTAAAAACCGAATTTTCTATTAAGTTACTTAAATGATGCACAAAAGAGACTTGATTGACTTGGTTTGCAATAAATTGATATGGTGTTATTCCTGTTGAGCTTGGATTGTATTTGAACCGTATTTCTGAAGCTGAAAAGTCTAAAATTCCAGATTCAAAAATTCCGTCAAAATTTGTATCAATAAGCAATTGATTATCAGGATCTAGTAGTGTTATGTTTTTGTTTGATGGTGCAATTTTTAGAATAAAATATTCACCAGTAATATTAGAATGATTTGTTCCTGTGGTTTCTGTAAATTTAAAATTAACAGGCTGTGTGAAGTTCAATGTATACTCTAAATTGGATGTGTTTGCTGCATTTGCTGTGGATGTAAAATTACCGCTGGTTTGGCCAATGAATGTATTTATAGTTCCGTTTATATTGGTTTGAGTAAATGTACTTGAGGGAATTGTAGTATTTGTAGTGGCATCAGAAAATACAATTTTTGGATTAGAAATATCTGCCAAGTTTATAGACGCATCTCCTTTTCCTTCATCACAATTTAGAATTCCATCATTATCATTGTCAATATCTTTATTGTCAATAACTCCATCATTATCAGCATCATCAGGACAAACACTTACAGGTATTTCAATGGATTCAAATTGTAAGCCAGAACAATTGATGGTTCCGATTAGTTTATATTTTCCGGGCTGAGTAGGAACAATACTATTACTTGTTGTGCCAGTTGTAACATATCCAGTACCATCATCAAAAAACCACTCGAATTGGTCAAAAATATCAATATTAGTTGCTGATAATGTTATATTTGGAATACATGTTCCTAAGGATTGTACAGCTGTATTTAAATTTATTTCTGGAGCAGAAGGGAAGCCTGAATAAAAACTACCAGAAGTAGCTGCGCCGTTAAAGTTATAATACGCACAATACAATTCGCCAGAGCTTTCTATAGAAACATCTCCTGTTAATCCAGAGAGTTTGTAAGTAACATAATTTGTGTTACCGGTAACATCTTGTGGTAACGCATTTATAGGTTGTGAATTAACAGTAACGGTAGCGTTTTTGTTGGTAATAATTGTGATTCCACCATTGTATGTTGTAGTTCCTATATTTTGAATACTCGCAATCGTATTTACATTTCCTCTATTTTCACAACTTAATGGAGGTACAAAAAATAAGCCTTGATTTGCTTCGCTAGTATTAGCTCCAATTCCTTGGTATGCAAATACATTTTTACTGGTAAGAACATACATGTTTTGGTTTGCTGAATAATTATCTCCTTCTATAAGGTAATATTCTCCCGCATTTATGGTTGCAACTGGTGTATTTCCGTTAATACTAATCGTTGTATTATCCTCATGAGCAACAAGTAATACGTTTTCCCATTCGTTATTTCCATCACCTTTTACAAAGATATATTCATTTCCAACTTTAGAGTACCCCACAATTTGATCGATTCCGTAATCTCTTCCGGTGCCATTATGAAAACTACCATTAGCTGACCCACAATTTACAACAATGGGTTTGTCAGATTGAACTAATGTACCAATTAACCCATCTCTATTAATTGTGTTTTCTGAACTATTAGTAGCAATTGTATAGCTTTCTCCTTCGTTTAAATTGATAATTACAGGAAAAGGGCCAGTATAATTTTTTATTGTTAATCCTATAGGTAAATCATCAAAAGTAATAGCAGTATTGTCTTCTGTAGCCATTACAGATACAAAATTCATATAGTTTGTCTGTGGATTTTGATTTGTGAACGAACCGACTCTAAATGTATTTCCTAAGGCTGATAACCCTTTACTTACTAAGGCTCCAGCTTGAGCACCACCTCCAGCTTTCATTCTTAAAGAAACATAAATAACATCTTCAGCTTCTATAATGTAGCCTTTGGTATTTTTTACAACACTAGATTGATTTGATTCAATAAAAAGTTGCCCATAACCAGTTCCTAATGAAATTTCAGCAGGATTGGCATTAGAAATAATGCCCGAAATAGTACTTGATGATGGTTGTCCTACCAGTGTTATTGTATAGGTAACATTCTTAGTACTTGGTGTAGAAATATAAAAATATTGATCTTCTGGATTGGCATTCCCAAATTCTGCACTTGTTAGTGGAGGTATATAGTGTTTTTTACTTAATTGTGATTGAACTTTGGGAGAGCAAACAATAAGTACAAATAAAAATGTTATAAATATTTTAAACTTATTTTTCATTGCTGCTAATATAAATTAAAAAGAAGTTATATTTATTTTCTAAGCAAGCTAAAATGCCCAGCTTTTTTTCTAATAGTACCATTTATATCTTCTAAAACTGCATTGAACCAATAATCGTTAGAAGGTAATTTACTGCCATTATACATTCCGTCCCAACCTTGTCCATTTTTATCGGTAATTAGGGCTACAACTTTCCCGTAGCGGTCAAAAATTTCTACCCTGGCAGAAGTGTAGAAACTATTGTTAGAGACAGGAATTTTCCAAGTATCTAAAACGCCATCATTATTAGGGGTAAAG
>JBDNGO010000092.1:0-2570 GCA_041689245.1 Flavobacteriaceae bacterium
AAGAACGTAAAGGTTTCATTCGCAGAATTTGCAGAAATTTTACTATTGGCTTCGTTTAGATTAAAAATACTAAATCCATCTACATCATCGTCACATTGTTTTAATTCTACAGCAGCGGTGATAATTGGTAATGGGTTTACGACCAAATATAATGTTTTAGTAGCGTCAAAACAAGCGGTGTTATTGTTGTTTTCTACACGAACAAAAATAGCTTGTGTATTGGCAACTGCATTTGAATACGGGTTTGCTTTGTCAATAACATCAGTAGTATTGTCACTTTGCGCGCCAGCCAATGTTGTATGATAGGTAACACTATAAATAAGCGGATCTAACGTGCCTAATATTTCAGCATCTTTGGTTGATAGTGTAAAATCATCAATAAACCCATCGGTATCTGTGCCTACGGATGTGTTGTCGCAAATATTATAATCTGTTGGGTCTTGTGGTACTGGTAACCCTGTTACGGCTAAAGTAAATGTTGTAATATCAAAACACGCATTGGGTGCAAGAATATTGTGCACTCTTGCGTAGATAGTTTGATTGCTATATGCTGTTGGGTTTGTATACGGATTTGAAATTGCATTGGTATTGGCATCAGCATCTCCTGAGTCTGTAAAATAGCGCACTTCAAAAATTGTATTGTCTAAAAGACCTAGTATGGTTGGACTAGCCTCGGTTTGTAAATCAAAAGTATTAAAACCAGTATTGGCTATATCACAAAAGGGTGGAAAAACTATTGGAGAAGCAACTGCAGCTTGGAAGACCGAAATATTAAATTCTCCTTCAGAAATTATAGTATTTCCACAAGCATCTGTTTGTTCTATCGTCAGTAGGTATTTACCTGTGCTGTTTGCCTGTATGTTATTTAAAATTAACATTGAAGTTATGGCAAGTGTAGTTGTCGTAGTACCATCATCAAAAGTCCATTTATATGTAGCAGGCCCTATAACAGGGTCAGGTGCAATTTCTTTATTTTGCCCAATACACAATTCTAAATCTAGGTTGTTAATTACAATGCCGTTATTGCTATTGTCTTTAATTTCGATAGGTATTAAAAGGGAAGAAATGAAAGGAGGCAACCCTTCTGTCGAAATTTTACCATTTAAATCTACACCATTAGTATTAAAAACAACCTCATTAAAACTCTTTTCAGGAAAATTGATAACTCCTAATTTATCTGTTCTACTTTGCGCGTAGTATATTTTCCCATCAGGCCCTAATTGTAAAGCTCCTCTATATCCTGCAATTGTGTTGTAAATTTCTTGGCGACTAGCGTTAATATCTGCTATACTACTGGACTCTAAAGAAAATTGAAAAATTTCTGCAGAGTTAGGAAGGTTTCTTGTTCCTGCATTAGTAAATTGACTATGAACTCCTGTAGAGATGTACAATTTATTTGAGCTTCTAGAGAATTCTGCGCCGTAACCACCGCTTACGTTAAGAGTTCTACCGTTACTGATGCTTCCGGTAGCATCATCAAAATCATAAATATACGAACCAGAATTCCCCGCGCTTATAAGCTTAGTACCGTTAGGAGAGAGCTTTAAAGACCCTCTTAAATCACCTCCAGTTTGAATGTTCGTTGAAGTAATTGCAGGTGTGATTACACCTGTATCATTAACCAAGTAAGCCTGAAACTGATTTGAATCTCCAGTGATTACCCAAAAAGTATCACAATCAGCACCCTTTACTGATGTTATTTTTTCTCTAGCATTTAAAGATTGACTTAGTGCTGTGTTTTTAATTGTTACCGCTCCTAAACCACTATCTAAAGTCATGTCTATTTCAGAAAAATGAACACTATTTCCTCCTCCTTGTCTATCTACCGTGAATATGTAATAAATATTTGAGTCTTTTGGCTTAGGTACTATGATGCCCGATTGTGCACTAGAAGAATCGCCTAAAAGTCCACTTCCATTAGACATTGGTACATGGTTTTTGTTATATACATCTGACCCATCAGTATAAAATAATAAGTTTCCGTTAGTGTCAGAAATAGAAGCAGAACCTTCGTCTGTTATTAATTGTCCGTCTGTAAGTGGAACTGGAGAGCCAGAATTAAAATTCAATCCTGCGTTTTCACCAAAATACCAAACATTGGCTTCTTTTTGTCCGTATGCAGTTAAGGTAATTAGAAATATAAGTACACTTAAAATTCTTCTCATTTAACGATTTTTTATTCGAACATCAAATATAGTTGAAAAGTATTATAAATCTCTCTTTTTTAACAATGCGTATGACAAGTAGATAAAGATTGCTGTCCAAACAGAAACGATAATAATATCAGTAAACTGTACAGAAAAATCTTTAGTTATTTCTTCACCAATCTGATTTGCAACAGATTTAACAGCACCAAGCCTTGTAAATGGTTCTTTTATAAGATTAGACATTGCTTCTAAAGGCAAGAACTGCATAATGCTATTTACGTGCTCTGACGTGCTGTCTTCGTTTCTAAAAGAATAGAATAAATAGCCTTTAAACATACTTTCAATAATCAACCAAACTACCATTGCGCCAACTGCAAAAGCTGAACGTTTTACTAAGATTCCTAAGAATAATCCGAAAGAAAA
>JBDNGO010000093.1:0-3265 GCA_041689245.1 Flavobacteriaceae bacterium
AATTCGTATTCAGATATCAAAAATTGATATTTTTGAAGATAATTACGAACTAAGGTTAGATCTTGATTGTTATTTCTCATATAAACAAAATTAAATATTCTTAATTTTGTCCGCGAATTAGTTAACCTTTACAGCAATGACACCGATAGGCAATAAAAAACCCTTACAATTGAATGCAAGGGTTTTGTGTTTTTATGATGAGATTCCTGCCTTCGCAGGAATGACAACAAGTCTAATTTCTAAGAACGGAGCGATCTAATGTCTCGCCTCTCTTTTAGTATCTATAATGTTCTGGTTTATATGGACCATCAACAGTTACACCAATATAAGATGCTTGGTCTTCACGTAACTCCGTTAACTCAACACCAATTTTAGCTAAGTGCAATTTTGCTACTTTTTCATCTAAATGCTTTGGCAACATATATACTTCGTTTTCGTAAGTATCTAAGTTAGTCCATAATTCGATTTGCGCTAATGTTTGGTTTGTAAATGAATTTGACATTACAAAACTTGGATGACCAGTTGCACAACCTAAATTAACTAAACGTCCTTCAGCTAAAATGATAATATCTTTTCCGTTAATATTATATTTATCAACTTGTGGTTTGATGGTATCTTTTGTGTTTCCGTGGTTTTTATTTAACCAAGCCATGTCAATTTCGTTATCAAAATGACCAATGTTACAAACAATTACTTTGTCTTTCATTACTTCGAAATGACGCCCTTGAATAATGTCTTTATTTCCTGTTGTAGTAATAATAATATCAGAATTTGCAACAACAGTTTCTAAACGTTTTACTTCAAATCCGTCCATTGCAGCTTGTAACGCACAAATAGGATCAATTTCTGTAACAGTAACGATACTTCCAGCTCCTTTAAATGAAGCTGCAGTTCCTTTACCAACATCTCCATAACCACAAACTGTTACACGTTTACCTGCTAACATAATGTCAGTTGCTCTTCTGATTGCATCAACAGCAGATTCTTTACATCCGTATTTGTTGTCAAATTTAGATTTTGTAACAGAATCATTTACGTTAATTGCTGGCATTGGTAATGTTCCGTTCTTTACTCTTTCGTACAATCTATGAACACCTGTTGTCGTTTCTTCTGATAATCCGTTGATTCCAGCAGCTAACTCAGGATATCTATCTAATACCATATTTGTTAAATCTCCACCATCATCTAAAATCATATTTAATGGTTTTTTGTCTTCTCCAAAGAATAATGTTTGTTCTATACACCAATCAAATTCTTCTTCTGTCATGTCTTTCCATGCATACACAGAAGTACCCGCTTTAGCAATCGCAGCCGCAGCTTGATCTTGTGTTGAGAAAATATTACAAGAACTCCAAGTAACTTCTGCTCCTAAAGCTTGTAATGTTTCAATTAAAACAGCAGTTTGAATGGTCATGTGTAAACACCCAGCAATTCTTGCTCCTTTTAATGGTTGACTTTCTTTATACTCTTCTCTTAAAGACATTAATCCTGGCATTTCTGCCTCTGCCAAATTCATTTCTTTTCTTCCCCAAGCAGCTAAAGAAATATCTTTAACTTTAAACGGAACGTAAGTCATGGTTTTTGTACTCATATTACTATATTTGTTTTATATAAAATTTTGAGTTGCAAAGTTACGTAATAACTTTTAAAATTTATGCCTCTTTTTAAGACGATAATCGTTAATAATTCAACTAAAGTATTGATTTGGAAGATTGAAGAATCTTTTAAAGAATTATCTTTTAGCCTAAAATTAACAGATAACAATCAAGAACGTTTAGATTCTATGAAATCTGAATTGCATCAAAGGGGTTTTTTAAGTATTCGTCATTTACTTAAAGAAGTTGGTTTAAATGATGCTGATTTGGTTTATGATGAATTTGGAAAACCACATTTAAAAAACGGAAAGTACATTTCTATTACACATTCATTTACGTTTACTGGAATTATAATTTCTGATAAAATTCCTGTAGGAATTGACATAGAAAAACAACGTGATAAAATTTTAAAAATAGCTCATAGATTCACGCCTTTTCAAGAGTACAAAACCATTGCAAATCATGATGCTTTGATTAGCAAACTAACGATTGTTTGGGGTGCAAAAGAATCGTTATATAAAATTTACGGAAAGAAAAAATTACGTTTTTTAGAACATATTTATATTGAAGATTTTAAGTTTGAAGATGAAAAAACAAGCGGAAGAATTGATTATAAAGATGAAACGAATATATATCAAGTTCACTTTTTAGAGTTTCAAGGTTTTACGTGTGTGTATGCCTATTAAGAGAAGTTGCAAAGTTATAGTGGCAAAGAAACAAAGTTGCAGAGTTGTAACGATTTGTCATTGCGAGTTTACGAAGCAATCTCTTATTTAAAAAACAGATTACTTTGTCATTCTTCCTCGTAATGACGTATTTTTAAAAACAACATGAACATTTACCAAAACATTTTATCAGCAAAAAAAGAAGGCAAAAAATTGCTCGCAGTTTTAATTGATCCCGAGAAAATAGATATCAATCATCTTTCTTCTTTTTTCGAAAAGGTACAGTTGTCCATTGCTACACATATTTTTGTTGGTGGAAGTACAGATAAAAACAAACAAACTGAAAATGTTGTCATCGCTATAAAAAAAATCACAAAATTACCTGTTATACTTTTTCCTGGTGATACAAATCAGATTACAGACAAAGCAGACGGAATCCTTTTTCTTAGTTTGCTTTCTGGCAGAAATTCTGAATACTTAATCGAGCAACAAATAAAAGCTGTACCAATTTTAAAACAAACAAATTTAGAGATTATTCCGACGGGGGTATATTCTCATTGATGGCGGAAATGAAACTGCTGTTCAAAAAGTTAGTAACACAAAACCAATTTCTCAAAATAACATCGACTTGATCATAAATACTGCTTTGGCAGGCCAATTTTCTGGTAAAAAACTCATGTATCTAGAAGCTGGTTCCGGATCAACTGTAACAGTCAGACAAAAAATCATAAAAGAAGTTTCTGATAATTTACAGATTCCCTTAATCATTGGTGGCGGAATTAAAACCAAACAACAACTTGAAAGAGCTTTTAACGCTGGTGCAGATTTGGTGGTAATCGGAACTGCTTTTGAAAATGATGTCTCTTTTTTTAATGAAATAAAAAAATAAAATTCCTATTTGGCGGCTATCCGAAGAAATAATGAATGAAAAAACGAAACTGCGAAGCGTAGCTTCAAGCATAAGTTTTGAAAATGAATGATGCAAAGCAATTTCCTACGGATAGA
>JBDNGO010000094.1:0-37891 GCA_041689245.1 Flavobacteriaceae bacterium
CATTTTTGATATGCGTCCATATTTTATTGAGCAACGTTTAAAGTTAAGAAATCCTATTTATTCTGAAACTGCTGCATATGGTCATATGGGTAGAACTCCAGAAATAAAAACAGTCACTTTTACGAATCCTATGGGAGAAACCGTTTCTAAAGAAGTAGAAACGTTTACTTGGGAAAAATTAGATTATGTAGATAAAGTTAGAGAAGCTTTTGGGTTCTAAAACTTTTTATTATAAGGATATATCAAAGCCTCAAACATATTTGTTTGAGGCTTTTTGTCCACTTGAAAAAAAATAACTAAAAACAACCTACTTTTTGTCTATTATACCTAATTTAGCTTGTTTCTAAACTCATTTTTCGATAACTTCGCTAACTCCTGTTAGCGAAACTCATTAATTTTCTTGTAATTTTCTAATATTCTTCATTCTCGCCCAAGTAATTTTATGGTGTTTTTTATACAACCAAAGACTTCCTAAATCTAATAAAAAATAGAATAAGCTAATGCCACTTGGTGGATTTGCGCTTTTCAAAAACGGAAATGTATCGTAAGCCGTTTCTGGCCAAAACCAACATTGATAATTTGTGCCAACTAGTTCTAAAAAAGCGACTGAAATGTACATGCTTAAATAAAACAATCGTTCTCTTGGCTTATTTCTTACTAAGAAAATCACCAATAAAGACATTACAAATCCGAATATATCACCCATAAAAATCAAAAAAAGTGAAGCATAAATAAGTATGAAAATTGTAAAAACCTTTTCAAGTAGTTTTCGATGTGCTTTTACAATGGATTCTTTACAAAAGTACATTGTTGATATCAATACAATTGCATGACCTGGCGGAACGTAATGTGGCACATTTCCCAATCTGTATGTGTACATTCCTAATCCAATAGAAAACAGATACTCACCAACATAACCAATAATTACAGCATACAACATTTGCTCTCTTAACCTAGAAGCAGATCTGTAATACAAAACTGCAAAACCAATTAGCATTACAAAGGTTGCTAAATGCTGAGTTTCTGAAAAAATAGATGACATATATGCACTATCTAAAAAAAGTCCAAAAACTACAAATAGAAATAAATATCCCAGCGTTTTAAAGAAAGAAGAAAATAAAGCGATTGCCGTTTCAAAATTCATGAGACGAAAATACATACAATTTAGAATAAAAAAAAGCGAATATTTCTATTCGCTTTTTTCTTATTAAAATTTTTAATTCTTTATAAATTATACTTTATGGTAAACACCGTAAATCTTGGCTGAATAACATAGGTCGAAGTACTATTAAAAATCGCATTACTATTGTCATTATTTATAGATAATGTATTAAAAGCATTAGTCATGTTTAAAGAATATTCCCATTTACTATCTTTCTTTTGATAGGTTAAATCTAAATCTAAAAAGCTATAATCATTTAACGTTTTAGTTTCATTTTTATAATTATTGTAGGTGTATCTAGATGCAAACGTAAAGTTTTTTAAGAACAAAATATCTAAGTTTAAATACGGACTATGTGTAGTAAACGTGTTTAAATTTCCACCTTGATCGTAATCATTTACAGTAACATTATACCCAAAATCAAAATTTGGTGCAGTTCTGAAATTAGAACTAATTCCAACTTTATATGTTTGAGAAAAGGATTTTGAATCTCTTTCTTCTTCAACTCTAACAGGTGGAGTATTTGGATTGTTATCTGTATCTCTAAATGATGCAATTGTACTTGTAGATTTAGACAATGAAACTCTAGCTCCAAGAGTTCCTTTAAACTTACCAATTGTTTTTTGAACATTAGCTGAACCAGCTAAAGACTCATTTGGAAAAGCTGAATTTAAAGAAGTGGAAATTTGATCTACACCTACTGGCAAAATACTTCCTGTAGTAGAATTGATTCTTTTATTATAATTTACTGATGCAAAAACATTGGTATAATTAAACATATTAAAACTAAAATAGTTTAATCTAGCACTGTGAGCATAAGAGCTTTCTAAATTTCTATTACCAGAATACAAGCGGTTATAATTATTAAACACATAGCCTTCTGCTACACTATTAATATCTGTAAAACTAACTACTTTGTTATATGATAAACGTAATGTTTCTGACTTTTTAAGTTGTAGCAAAACAGAAGCACTTGGTAGAAACTCACTAAAATTATCGTCTCTAACAGTTCCTAATTGTGTGTTTTTTGCAGAATAAGAATGTAAAGTTCCTCCTTGAGTGAATGTAAATATTCCGGTTATAAATTTATATTCTAAACCAGCATACAAATCATTAAATTGATATTCTACATCGTTTGTTGTTGATGGAGTTGTAATTGAGTTTTGTGACCCATTTAATCTTTCAAAAATATCTGAACTAAATTGCTGACTACTTAAAGTTGCCCCTACATTAAAATTGATATTACTTTTAGAATTTATTACATAATAGTAATCTAATTTAGCATCTAATTTGTTTGTTTTTACACGCTTATTTTGAGAAACATCAAACGGTGTTCCAATTGCTGGAGTTGTTAATGTTAACAAATTAGCAAATGATAATTGTTGCAAATTAGCATTGTAAAAAGGATCTTCATCTTGCCATAAATGTTGCGCACTTAAAGCAAAAATATTTTTCTCATTTAGTGTATAGTAATAATTCAAATTCTGATTTACAGAAAACGGATTTTGATTTTGAGCTTGTAAAATATTACCTGTTATTTGAGAAGAAGTAAACAATTGATTTTCTTTCTGATTAGAAATTTTTGCAAAAACGTCATAATCAAATTGCTTATTGACATTTGGCTTATAACTAGAACTTAATTTAAACAATCCTAATTTAGAATCTTGAGTTGAATTACTTGTTGTAGTTTCTGTAAACCCATTGTTTATATAATTTCTTGTACTTCCTTGTTCTAATTCTGTTTTTGTACTAGAGTAAATAGCAAATCCACTTAAATCCAATGTTTTTTTAGGTGAATAACTAAAGTTAGCTGCAGCAAATTTTGATTCAATTTCTTTCGCTCTATTATTTTGCAAAGTTAAAAAACCAATATCTGAAGAAGCAACATTAAATCCTGTACCAGAATTTCCTCCTGGTCTAAAACCACCAGTAAACCTAAAATAATCTCTTCTCGTAAATGGCATTTTACCTATATTATTTATATCAGTAATTAAATTGATACTATATTCTGGGCTGTAATAAAATAACTTTGGATTAGCGACAAATCTATTATCTCCTCCAACACCAGCAGTGATTTCCCCAAACCAAAAATTCTTTTTTCCTTGTTTTAACCTAATATTAATGGCTAAATTATCAGAATTATCTTGTACTCCACTCAATTGATTTACTTCGCTAAAATTCTTTAGAACCTGTATTTTATCAATAGCATTTGCAGGTATGTTCTGTACTGCAATTTTTGTATCACCATCAAAAAACTCTTTCCCTTCTACCAAAATTTTTCCAACTTTTTTCCCTTCTACTTCAATTTCTCCATCGGCATTTACTTCTACTCCTGGCAATCGTTTTAAAACATCTCCTAATTTTTTTTCCGTTCCTACTTTAAAAGAATCGGCATCATAAACCAAGGTATCTCCTTTAATAGAAATTGGAATTTTATAAGTTATATTAACTTCATCAAGTGTATTATCTGGCATTAAAACAATATCTTTAATAATATTTTCTGATTTTGTATTTATAATTACATCAGAAGTTTTATTACCAATATAACTTGCCTTAATACTGTAGCTTGTATTCTCTTTTAAAGTTAACTTATAATTTCCGTTAGAATCTGTAAATCCGTATGAATCTAGCGTATTTGTTGTTTTGTTTAAAGCAATTACATTTGCCATTTCTAAAGGTTCACCAATACTATCTTTAACAACACCTGTTAATTTAATTTGAGCATTAGAACTCCAAGCAACTAATAAAATAAATGTAAAAAAATATTTTTTCATAAAAAGTTGATTTTTAAATTTTATCCTCTACCTCTACCGCCACCACGATTACCACCTCTACCTCTAAATTGCTCACGCATTTCATCAGTCTTTTTCTTTACTATTTTATTATATTCTTCTCTAGTAACTTTTTCCCCTTTTTTTGGCATTTTTAAGGTTACTTTTTCTTCAGGATTCATTGTTATTTCTGTACATAAAACAGTAGTTGTACCTGCATTTACTTCTAAAATTAACCCTGGCAAACCCCAATATTCTCCTGGACCTTGGCTTACAGGGATTTGTGGTGTGTACCAAGCAGTAACAATCATTGTTTTTGGTGTTTCGTCTTTCTTTTCAGCAGCATCATTATTATTATTTCCTCTTCTACCAAATGCAGCAATACTAAAAGCATCTACTTCTTTAACTAAAGTAGCTTTATAGCAAATATATTCCCCAATTTTTTTTGTTTCTGCTTCAAGTTTCCAATCTGGTTTTGTACCACTATCTGAAATTAAAAACTGTTTTCCAAAAAATTCTGACTCTTCTAAAACGATTCCTTCTTTTGTGTTTTTGTATTTTAATCCGCTACCAAAACTCATCATTCCTCCAAATCTTCCTCCGTCTTGTCCTCCAGGAGCACTTAATTTAGCTTCTTCATTATAGGTAGATTCTGTTTGGTTAAAATTTAAGACAAAGGTTTTTTCTAAAAACCCTTTCATTCTTTCCATAATTTGTTTCTTTTGGTCTTCAGACATTTGTCTTCCTCCAAAATTCATATCCATAGAAGTTTTAGACATGTAAACTGCATTCCCTTGAAAGTTAGATTGCGAATAGGCTGTAATTGTAAAAATCGAAAAAAGAATAATAAATATATTTCTCATGATAAAAAATTTTGTTTAATAATTTTCATTTTTTCTTAAACAAAGGTACTTTAAATAATTTAAATAGAACTGTTATACTATTGTTAAAAAAACAGCTAAGGTTATTGTTTAAAATATTTCAGTAAAGTTTGTAATAAATTCATAAGACATAAAAAAACACAAAAGGTTTAATTAACCATGAATTTGTATTACGAAACCAAAATATTCAAATTGTGAACGTTAGGGGTTACGGCTATAAATTGATTTGCTAAAAGCATTGCTAATTATAAAATTTGTTTAACTTTATCAACCCTATTTAAACGTATCACAAAAAATAAATTATGCATGTAGCCATTGCAGGAAATATTGGAGCAGGTAAAACAACTTTAACCAAATTACTAGCCAAACATTACAACTGGAAACCTCATTTTGAATCTGTTGAAGAAAATCCGTACTTAGATGATTTTTATGCAGAAATGGAGCGATGGTCTTTTAACCTACAAGTTTTCTTCCTAAATAGTAGATTTAGACAAATTTTAGAATTAAGAGAAACCGGTAAAAAAATAATTCAAGACAGAACTATTTATGAAGATGCACACATTTTTGCACCAAATCTTCATGCTATGGGATTAATGACAAATAGAGATTTTCAAAACTATAGCTCATTGTTTAATTTGATGGAAAAATTGGTTACTCCACCAGATCTACTAATCTATTTACGTTCTAGCATTCCGACTTTAGTTGGGCAAATTCATAAAAGAGGTCGAGAGTACGAAAACTCAATTAGTATTGATTATTTAAGCAGATTAAACGAACGATATGAAGCTTGGGTTTCTACTTATAAAAAAGGAAAACTATTAATTATTGATGTAGATAATTTAAATTTTGTAGACAATCAAGAAGATTTAGGATATGTTATTGACAGAATTGACGCTCAAATAAATGGGTTGTTTTAACTAAAATATTTAAAAAAAGAAAAAAGCCATTTACAAATGTAAATGGCTTTTTATTTTTTGATAGAAATCTCCAAATACCTATCAGGGATCAGTTTACAAAAAAAATATCATATATGCATATGCAAATAAAATAATTTTATCTTTTTTGTAACATAAACTTATAATTAAACGTATAAGAGTATGTAGAGTACTATTAATCTTTAATAAAACTAGTAAAATAGATGAGACAACTTAAAATTACCAAGCAGGTTACTAATAGAGAAACTGCATCATTAGATAAATATTTACAAGAAATTGGAAAAGTTGATTTAATTACTGCCGATGAAGAAGTAGAATTAGCACAACGGATTAAAGCTGGAGATCAAATAGCTTTAGAAAAATTAACAAAAGCTAATTTACGTTTCGTTGTTTCGGTTGCAAAACAATATCAAAATCAAGGATTAACTTTACCAGATTTAATTAATGAAGGTAATTTAGGCTTGATTAAAGCTGCAAAACGTTTTGATGAAACTCGTGGATTTAAATTTATCTCATACGCTGTTTGGTGGATTCGTCAATCAATCTTACAAGCATTAGCAGAACAATCTAGAATTGTACGTTTACCCTTGAACAAAATTGGCTCTATTAATAAGATTAACAAAATGTACGCTTTCTTAGAACAAGAAAACGAACGTCCACCAAGTGCAGAAGAAATTGCTAAGAAATTAGATATGACTGTAAATGACGTAAAAGAATCAATGAAAAATTCTGGTCGTCATGTATCAATGGATGCACCTTTAATTGAAGGAGAAGATTCTAACTTGTACGATGTATTAAATTCAGGAGAGTCTCCAAACCCAGATAGAGCATTATTACACGAATCTTTACGTGTTGAAATTTCTAGAGCTTTAGAAACGTTAACTCCAAGAGAAGCCGATGTTGTGAAATTGTACTTTGGTTTAGGTGAACATCAACCAATGACGTTAGAGGAAATTGGTGAAACATTCGATTTAACTCGTGAGCGTGTTCGTCAAATTAAAGAAAAAGCAATTCGCAGATTAAAACACACATCTAGAAGTAAAATTTTAATGACGTATCTTGGATAGAGGTCGCAGACCTCTTTTAGTATTTCACTCATACTGAAAAATATAAAGTGTAACTAAAATATTAAAAACTCTCAAATTAATTTCGAGAGTTTTTTTATTAGCGTCATTGCGAGTTTACGAAGCAATCTCATAAAAATTAACAGATTGCTTCGTTCCTCGCAAATGACAGTAAAATAAATTAATGCAATTCGGATTAAATAAAAGGTGCTTCAATTGGTAAAACAGAAACTTTTCTGTTTTTAATATCGTATTTATCTCCGTTAGAAAGCACATGAATTGTTAGATTCGCCATAGTCATTGGCGTACCTTCTTTGAGGATTTTTTCGTTGTTATGTGTTAATGTATTTCCATCAAAAACAATTGCCATTCCAGAACCAATAACGGTACAATCATTACCATTTTTAATTACCATTCCGGTATCTTCTGCAAGTCCAATTCCTATTAAATTCGGAAACTTCGCTATCGCTTCAGATTGTCTTCCAAAACGACCACGTTTAATAAAATGCGTATCAATAATCAATTCAGGAATTAAGCCCAATCCTTTATACATCGTAACAGCGCCTTTAATAAATGCTTCAGAGGCGCTTCCGCCAGAAATCATTTCATTAGCCATAGCCATTGCGCCAGCGCTTGTACCGGCAATTACAAACCCTTCTTCGTTTTTGTAACGGTCTACTAAAATTGCATGAATGGTTGTTCCGCAAATTTTATCGGTAATTTTTGATTGATTTCCGCCAGAAAACATAATGCAATTGGCATTTTTAATTAACTCAATTGAAGATTGTTTTTCAGAATCTTCTTTACTTCTAATATCTAGAACAGAAATATTTTTACATCCTAAAGTGGTAAAAGCATCTACATAGTTTTTGCCAACTTCTTTCGGAATGCTAGATGCAGTAGGAATAATTACAATATTTGCATTAATTCCTCCAGCCTCTTTTACAACATGAAACAAAATTCCATCATCAATAAATTCTAGCGTGTACATTTCGTTTTCAGTAATCCCTTTATCTTCATTACCACCAATCGGAATTAATGTTCCTTTTATATGCTGCATAAAATTATTCTTTTTGAAGAGCAAAAATAAACTAATTAGTATCTTTAAAAATGTATATATTTATAAACTTTCAATAAAAAATCAAAAATAACGAATATGGAAATTAGAGAAATTAATGCAATGAGAGGACCAAATTATTGGTCAATTAGAAGACATAAATTAATCGTAATGGTATTAGATCTTAAAGAAATGGAACAAAAACCATCAAACAAAATAGAAGGTTTTTCTGAGCGATTAAAAAAAATGTTTCCCTCGATGTATTCTCATAGATGTTCTGAAGGTTGCGAAGGTGGCTTTTTTATGCGAGTTGATGAAGGTACTTGGATGGGGCATATTATAGAACATATTGCCCTAGAAATTCAAACTTTAGCAGGAATGGATACTGGTTTTGGAAGAACTCGTGGCTATGGAGAAGAAGGTGTTTATAATGTAGTTTTTTCCTACATGGAAGAATCTGTGGGAAGATTTGCGGCAAAATCTGCGGTAAGAATATGTGAAGCCTTAATTGTGGGTGAAGAATATGATTTAACCGACGATATCCAAGAAATGAGAGAATTAAGAGAAGCTGATCGCTTAGGACCAAGTACTGGATCTATTGTTGAAGAAGCAGAAGCAAGAGGAATTCCTTGGATTCGTTTGAATAAATATTCCTTATGTCAATTAGGTTATGGCGCTAATCAAAAACGAATTCAAGCAACTGTAACAAGCGAAACTAGTAGCATTGGTGTTGAATTGGCTTGCGATAAAGAAGACACAAAATACCTGTTAGAACAAGCAGAAGTAGAAGTACCAAAAGGAGATATCATCCGAAGAGAAAGTAGCTTAGAAGATGCTTGTAAATATGTTGGCTATCCTTTAGTAATTAAACCTGTGGATGGTAATCATGGACGAGGAATTACTGTAGATATACAAAATTATGAAGATGCGTTAATTGCCTTTCAACATGCAAAAGAGAGCTCTAGAAGTGGAGCAATCATTGTTGAAAAATTTATTACAGGAGGGGATTATAGATTATTAGTGATTAATAACAAATTAGTAGCAGCAGCAATTCGAACTCCTGCACATGTTATTGGTAACGGAAAATCAACTGTTCAAGAATTAATTGATGAAGTAAATAAAGATTCACGTCGTGGTTATGGTCATGAAAATGTGCTAACACAAATTACCGTAAACGATTTAACAAAAATGATTATAAAAAATGCTGGATATACATTAGATTCTGTAATTGCAAAAGGAGAAAGATTAATTTTAAAAGATACAGCAAACCTTAGTACTGGCGGAACCGCAGAAGATGTTACAGATATTGTACATCCTGCAAATGTGAGTATGGCAGAACGTATTTCAAAAATTATCGATTTAGATATTTGCGGAATCGATATTATGACCACAGATATTTCTAAACCATTGTCAGAAACTGGAGGTGCTGTACTTGAAGTAAATGCTGGACCAGGATTTAGAATGCATTTAGCTCCAACTACCGGATTACCTAGAAATGTAGCAGCTCCTGTAATAGATAAATTATTTCCACAAAAAGGCGATACAGGTCGTATTCCAATTATTGCAATTTCAGGAACTAATGGAAAAACAACTACAACTCGTTTAATTGCGCATATTGCAAAAATGAAAGGACATCGAGTTGGTTATACAACGAGTGATGGAGTTTATATTCAAAATAGATTATTAATGACTGGCGATTGTACAGGGCCCGCTAGTGCTGAGTTTGTTTTGAAAGATCCAACGGTAAATTTTGCAGTTTTAGAATGTGCTCGTGGTGGATTATTAAGAGCTGGATTAGGTTTTAAAAAATGTGATGTAGCTGTTGTAACAAATGTTGAAGCTGATCATTTAGGATTAAAAGGAATTCATACAATAGAGCAATTAGCAAAAGTAAAAGCGGTTGTTCCTGAAACTGTTTTACCTGATGGTTATGCTATTTTAAATGCTGATGACGACTTGGTGTATGATATGCGACGTAATGTTGAATGTAATGTTGCTTTATTTTCTATGGATGAAAATAATCCACGGATAAAAGCATTACAACGCTTAAACGGTATTACTGCAGTGTATGAAAATGGCTACGTAACAATCTGTAGAGGACAATGGAAAATGCGCATCATGAAAGCAGAAAATATTCCGTTAACCTATGGAGGGAAAGCTAAATTTATGATTCAAAATGTGTTGGGAGCTGTTTTGGCGGCACATGTTCAAGGTATTAGTATTGAAGATATGAAAGCCGCTTTAGAAACATTTATTCCTTCTGCTTCACAAACTCCTGGGCGTTTAAATTTATTTAAATTTAAAGAGTTCACCATACTTTTAGATTATGCTCATAACCCAGCAGGAATGAGAGCGTTGAAAGATTTTGTAAATGAGTTAGATGCCACTGTAAAAGTTGGAATTATCGCAGGAATTGGAGATAGACGTCTTGAAGATAATAATGAAATAGGAAGTATTGCAGCAGAAATGTTTGACGAAATTATTATTAGACAAGATAAACGTTTGCGTGGAAAAACAGAAGAAGAACTGATTAAAATGCTAAACGATGGGATTAAGATGAAAGATCCAAATAAAAAAACAACTATTATTCCTTCAGAAAAAGAAGCCATTACTTACGCGGTTAAAAATGCGGTAAAAGGATCACTTATTGTTTTATGTAGCGATGTAATTCCGGATGCTTTAGCTTTGGTGCAAAAATTTAAAGAACAAGAATCTAGAGGAGAACTGGTTTTTAACGATTAATCAAATATAATTCATACTTAGAAACTTTAACACGATGTTAAAACTCATTTATTAGCTATCAGCTATATTTGTAAGGTTTTTTTAAACAATCATATATGTCGCGTTGGATTATTCGAATACTCATTATTTTAGTAGTAGTTATTGTCTTAGAATTCTATGCTTTTCAAGCAATAAAAACGATTACGAAAAGCAAAATTATTCGGTATTCTTGGCTGTTAGTTAGTTTAGCTGTTTACGTAAATTTCTTTTATATTACGTTAACCTATGACAGAACTCAAGGGCAAACCCCACAATTTCAGTTAGCCATAGGCCTAATGCTTACACTTTTAATTCCGAAATTAATTGTACTTGTTTTTATGTTTGGCGAAGATGTTGTACGCGGAATTCAAAAACTAATTTCTTATCTATCGGCAGGAGAAACAAAAGATTTACCAAGTCGAAGAAAATTTATTTCTCAATTAGCTTTAGCTTTGGCGACGATTCCATTTGCTTCTTTTATTTATGGAATGATTCAAGGAAAATACAATTACAAAGTGTTGAAATATCAACTAGCTTTTAAAGATTTACCTGAAGCTTTTGATGGATTTACAATTACACAAATTTCTGATATTCATTCTGGGAGTTTTACCAACAAAGAAAAAATACAATATGGCGTTGATTTAATCAATCAACAAAAATCTGATGTGATGTTTTTCACTGGCGATATTATAAATAATAAGGCATTTGAAATGGATAATTGGATTGAGGTATTTGATAAATTAGAAGCTAAAGACGGAAAATATTCAATTCTTGGAAATCACGATTATGGAGATTATAATGATTGGGAAAGCAAAGAAGCCAAAGCAAAAAATTTTCAAGATGTTAAAGATATTCACGCCAAAATAGGATTTGATTTGTTGTGTAATGAAAATAGATATTTAGAAAAAAACGGACAGAAAATTGCTTTAATAGGAGTGGAAAACTGGGGAAAAGGATTTAATCAAGCGGGAGATTTAAAGAAAGCAGCTGTTGGTATACAAAAAGAAGATTTTAAAATTTTAATGTCTCATGATCCAAGTCATTGGGAATATAAAGTAAAAAACAACGATTTTAATTATCATCTTACGCTAAGCGGACATACACATGGTTTACAAATGGGAATAGAAATTCCGGGTTGGATAAAATGGAGTCCATCAAAATTTGTATATAAACAATGGGCTGGTTTATATGAAGAGTTTGGAAGATATATTAATGTTAATAGAGGATTTGGGTATCATGCGTTTCCTGGTAGAGTTGGAATTTGGCCAGAAATTACGGTAATAGAATTGAAAAAAGCTTGATAATCAGTAGATTTCATCAAAAAGGTTATATTTGTAATCTAACAAATAGTGGATTATTATGTTTTTTTCTAAAAACTATGAATTATGACAAAATTTGGAGAGTTAATTAACGTAAAAAAACCAGTTTTAATAGACTTTTATTTTGATTGGAACGAAGAAAACAACCTTGATGTTTTAAAGGATGTTGCTGCTGCATTAGGAGACAAAGCTAAAGTGATTAAAATAGATATTAAAAAGAACGAAATCCTTGCCGATACGTTACGCGTAAAAGGGAATCCTACTTTTATGATTTACAAAAATGGCGAAATGAAATGGCGTCAAACTGGCGAGCAAGATGCAAATACGTTAATTGGGTTGGTTCAGCAATACGTTTAATTTTCTTGTTGTCATTTCTGCCACTTCAATTATAGCTAAGCTTATTTATTAATTATTTTTACTAGAAACTATTTGTCATTCCTGCGAAGGCAGGAATCTATATAATTGAAATTTCATTCATGAGATTGCTTCGTTTCACTCGCAATGACGTATTAATAAAAATAGGATTATCAATGACAAGCTAACTCTGAATGACAACGTAAAATCTAACAATAAAAAGTAAGATTCTTCACTTCGCTATGCTACGTTCTGAATGACAAACTACTTATAAATAGCAATTTCTTCTTTTCCTATTGATGATTTACTTGCTCTGTACATTCCTTCTGTATTAAAAGGCATGGCAATATTTCCTTTGGTATCAACTGCAATTAAACCGCCATCTCCCCCAATTTCTAAAATTCTTTTATAAATTACTTCATTTGACGCTGCTAATAAAGACATGTTTTTGTGCTCTATTAAACAAGCAACATCATAGGCAACAACACCACGAATAAAAAACTCGCCGCTTCCAGTACAAGAAATTGCACAGGTTTTATTGTTCGCGTAATTTCCTGCGCCAATCATTGGAGAATCGCCAACTCTACCAAAACGTTTGTTGGTCATTCCGCCAGTAGAAGTTGCCGCCGCAATATTACCCTCTTTATCACAAGCAACTGCACCAACTGTTCCAAATTTTGAATCTTTTTTCTTTGCATGATCTAACTGAAAACTGTCTGTGTCTTTTATTTCTAGCCATTGTTTATGACGAAGTTCATCATAAAAATAGGCTTCATCTTCAATTATATACTCATTCATTTTTGCAAATTGCATTGCGCCTTCTCCAGCTAAAAAAACGTGCTCACTTTTTTCCATTACATCTTTTGCCAAGGAAACCGGATTTTTAATTCCAGTAATTAAAGAAACTGCGCCTGCATTCAATGTTTTTCCGTCCATTATAGATGCATCCATTTCATGGGTTTCATCCGCAGTAAAAACGGCGCCTTTACCTGCATTAAATAAAGGTGAATTTTCTAAAACAACAACTGCTTTTTCTACTGCGTCAACAGAAGTTCCGCCTTTTTCCAACACTGAATATCCTACCTCTAAGGCTGATTTTAAAGCTGATTTATATTGTGCTTCCAATTCAGAAGTCATCATTCCTTTTACCAAAGTTCCTGCACCGCCATGAATAGCAATTGAAAAAGTATTCATCTCATAAGTTTTTTTCAAAAATACACTATAATTAAATTATCTCACAATAAAAAAGACTTCTCGATACAATTCTACCAAGAAGCGAAATCACTAGAAGTGACAATTATATTGTTTTTTTAATTTCTAGTTCAATCTAAACTTAAAAATGCATAAGTTTTTGTAGATTTATAACTTCAATATTTTTACAATGTCAGATCAAAAAAGAGTTTTTTTAGTTGATGCTTTTGCATTAATTTTCCGTGGATATTATGCGTTTATTAAAAACCCAAGAATCAATTCGAAAGGATTAGATACCTCTGCAATTATGGGTTTTATGAATTCATTATTGGATGTCATAAAGCGTGAACGACCAGATCATTTAGCTGTTTGTTTTGACAAGGGAGGAAGCGCAGACAGAGTAGAAATGTTTGAAGCCTATAAAGCCAATAGAGACGAAACTCCTGAAGCCATAAAAATTGCTGTTCCTTATATTCAAGAGATTTTAAAAGCGATGCACATACCCATTATGGTTAAAGAAGGTTTTGAAGCTGATGATGTTATTGGAACACTTTCTAAGCAAGCGGAAAAAGAAGGGTATAAAACATTTATGGTAACTCCAGATAAGGATTTTGCGCAATTGGTTTCAGAAAATATATTTATGTACAAACCACGTTTTGGTGGCGGTTATGATATTTGGGGAGTTCCGGAAGTGCAAGAAAAATTTGAAGTTACAGATCCTTTACAAGTCATTGATTTTTTGGGAATGATGGGAGATTCTTCAGATAACATTCCTGGTTTGCCTGGTGTTGGAGAAAAAACGGCAAAAAAGTTTTTAGCACAATATGGTTCTATGGAAAATTTGTTAGCAAATACACATGAGTTAAAAGGTAAATTGAAAGAGAAAATTGAAGGTGCTAAAGCGTTGGGAATCCTTTCTAAAAAGTTAGCAACTATTATGCTCGATGTTCCTGTTACTTTTAATGCCAAAGATTTTGAACTAGACCAGCCAGATATTGAAAAAGTTACCGAGCTTTTTAACGAATTAGAATTTAGAAATTTACTGGTCAACTTTACCAAAACTTTTGCAACTTTAGAAACCATCGCTTCAACTACACTCAACGAACATTCTTCGACTACGCTCAGCCAACAAAAACCTAAAGAGTTGGACACTGAACGTAGTCGAAGTGTAAATACAAATAAAAATGGGCAATTCGATTTATTTGCTGCTCCAGGAACAGGAAGTTTCTCTGAAGAAGAAAGTAATAGCGAGTTTAAAACTATCGAAACAACAGATCATTTTTATCAACATATCGATTCGCCTTTATCTAGAAAAATGCTGTTAAAAAAATTGATGCAACAAACATCGGTTTGTTTTGACACAGAAACTACTGGCTTAAAAGCGTTGGAAGTTGAGCTAATCGGAATTGCTTTTTCATACGAAATAGGAAAAGGATATTATGTTTCGTTTCCAGAAAATCAAGAAGAAACAAAAACGATATTAGAAGAATTTCGTCCGTTTTTTGAAGCTGAAGAAATTGAAAAAATTGGACATAATTTAAAGTATGATATTAAGGTGTTATCAAACTATAATATGCCTGTAAAAGGGCCCTTGTTTGATACCATGATTGCGCATTATTTAATCAATCCAGACATGCGTCATAATATGGATATGTTGGCAGAAACCTATTTGAATTATCAACCCGTTTCTATTACAGAATTGATTGGTAAAAAAGGAAAAAATCAATTGACTATGCGTGTTGTTCCTATAAAAGAACAAACAGAATACGCCGTTGAAGATGCTGATGTTACCTTGCAATTAAAAGAACATTTCACCAAAGAATTGGAAAGCGGAAATGTGACAACACTTTTTAAGGACATTGAAACACCTTTGATTTCGGTACTTTCTGCAATGGAAATTGAAGGAATAAATCTAAATTCTGATTTCTTAAAAGAATTGTCTGTTGCTTTAACGGATGATATCAATCGTTTAGAAAAAAGTATTTACAAACAAGCTGGCGAAGAATTTAATATTGGATCACCTAAACAATTAGGAATTGTTTTGTTTGAAAAAATGGAATTGGTAAAAAAACCTAAAAAGACAAAAACCGGGCAATATTCTACTGCCGAAGATGTGCTTTCATATTTAGCAAAAGACCATCAAATTATTAGAGATATTTTAGAATTTCGTCAGTATAAAAAATTACAAAGCACCTATGTAGATGCGTTGCCAAATGAGGTAAATCTAAAAACAGGAAGAATTCATACCGTATATGCACAAGCGGTTGCTGCAACTGGAAGATTGAGTTCTAATAATCCTAATTTACAAAATATTCCTATCAGAACAGAACGTGGTCGTGAAGTTCGGAAAGCGTTTATTCCGCGTGATGAAAACTATGTGTTATTAGCGGCAGATTATTCTCAAATTGAATTGCGAATTATCGCTGCTTTGAGTGAAGAAGAAACGATGATGAATGCGTTTAAAAACGGAGAAGACATTCATGCTTCTACCGCAGCAAAAGTGTTTAATGTTCCGTTGGATGAAGTTACTCGCGAACAACGTAGCAACGCAAAAACGGTAAATTTCGGAATTATTTATGGCGTTTCTGCTTTCGGATTGAGCAATCAAACAGATTTATCTAGAAGTGAAGCCAAAGAATTGATTGAAACCTATTATGAAACCTATCCGAAGTTAAAAGCGTACATGTCTGCTCAAGTAGATTTTGCAAGAGAACACGGTTATGTAGAAACGGTTTTAAACCGACGTAGATATTTAAAAGACATCAATTCTCAAAATGCAATTGTACGAGGTGGCGCAGAACGTAATGCTGTAAATGCACCGATTCAAGGTTCTGCTGCAGATATTATAAAACTAGCCATGATTAATATTTACAACCGTTTTCAAAAAGAAAACTTCAAATCTAAAATGTTATTACAAGTACATGATGAATTGGTTTTTGATGCACATAAAGACGAGTTAGATATTATAAAGCCAATTATTAAACAAGAAATGGAAAATGCATTTAAAATGACTGTTCCGTTAGATGTAGAAATTGGAATTGGAGAAAATTGGCTGGAAGCCCATTAAAGCAGTTAAAAAGATAAAACCATTATGAGTTTCTGATTGATAAATTCAATTTAAAATTTATACGTAAAACCTACTAAATAATTATCTTCTTGACTGTTGAAAGTCAATTCCATATGTTGTTTTTGATATTCTGTAGTAAAGATATATGAACTACCAATACCAATTACTGCACCAACAAAAACATCCCAACCATCGTGCTTTTGTGCATCAATTCTACTAAAAGCAGTAAATCCTGCTAATGCATAAGCTGGAATACTATATTTAAAACCATAACGTCTATGTATAAAAGATGCACTTTGAAAAGTTGCAGATGTATGTCCAGATGGAAAAGAATTGTTATTACTCATATCTGGTCTTTGTTTTTTTACACTATACTTTAAACCATAAGTAACTGCTGCCGTTAACAATAACGCTTTTGTGAATTGCCAACGTCCTTCTGTATCATCAATGATAAATGTAGTCGCAAAAGTGGTTACTGGCAGAATGAATAAAATAATATCACCGGCATCTTTAACCGTTTTATTTTGTGCAGATATATTAGAAAAGCTGTAAATAAATAATAACAAAAAGAGGGCTATTGGTTTATAACTGATGTGTTTATTCATGTAAGAATCTTTTTATACTTTATCAAAGAACGTGATTTTTAATTTATATTAAATTAAAAAAAGCGTGTCATTTTAAATTGTTATGTAAAGAAAAATAGATTTTCTTATCACTACATGTTATCTTTGTAGAGTAATATGGAATTAGATTATATAGAAAATGTAAATGACCTTGAAGAAAATGTTGTTCGACTGTACAACTTTGACAAAGCCGAAGCTATTAAATTCAGGGATCTAATTAAAGACATTATTATTGATAAAAAGAAAAAATTAGATTTATCTGAAGTTGATTTTATAACGCCAAGAAATTGCAATTGGTCAAAATTGGTTGGAAGCCCATTAAGAAAATTTTTCTTAAATTTAGGTAATTGCTAAATGAAAGGTCAGTTCCTTTTAACCCCATACTAACCATAGCATAGTCGTTGGCAGTAATAAAAAGAATAAACTGAATAAATGAATGATAAACCAACATATCAAGAATTAGAAAATCAGATTGCTGAACTAAAGCAGATAGAAAAAAAGCTAAACAACGAACTGTCTCTATTCAGTACTCTTATGGAAAATATTCCTGACTGTATCTATTTCAAGGATATTAACAGCCGCTTTATTTTGATTAGCAATTCGCACGCAAAGTTGTTTAACCTGAATAGTCCAGCGCAGGTTTTTGGTAAGACTGATTTAGATTTTTTCACAGAAGAACACTCACGAATGGCGTTTGAGGATGAGCAGACGATTATCCGAACTGGAAAATCCGCTGTCAATATCGAAGAAAAAGAGACGTGGCCCAACGGTAAAGAGACGTGGGTCTTAACATCCAAAATGCCTCTGCGTGATAAAAGCGGAAATATTTTTGGTACTTTTGGTATCTCCCACAATATTTCTGAACGTAAAAAAAACGAACAAGTCATTAAAGAACAGGAAAACCAGTTAAGAGACCTTTTTTTGACCAAAGACAAAGTATTTTCAATAATTGCACACGATTTGAGAAGCCCGTTTAATAGCATTCTTGGATTTTCGGAATTATTAATTGAGAATTTCGAAAACTATCCTGTTAAAAAATCTAAGAAATTTATAGAAATTATTAGCATATCAGCAAAAAAAACACTTATTTTACTCGACAATTTATTGAATTGGGCTCAATCGCAAACCGGACAAATTAGTTTTAAACCAGAAAAAGTAGTTTTATCTTCTATTATTCAAGAAATATTTAAACTTTCAAATTCAAGTGCAAAAAAGAAAAACATATTACTCAATTTTCAATCAGAAGAAATTGTTGTTTTTGCTGACCAGAATATGATTAAAACGATTATAAGAAATCTTATTTTCAACGCTATAAAATTCACTAATTCAAATGGTAAAATAGATGTTACTGCTTTACAGAACGACAATTTTATTGAAATTGCAGTCTCCGATAATGGAGTAGGTATGAATGAAAAAACCCTAAATAAACTATTCAGTCTCAATCCAAATAAAACAACCATAGGAACAGCAAACGAAAAAGGTTCAGGTTTAGGGTTAATACTTTGCAAAGAATTTGTAGAAAAACATGGCGGAAAAATTTGGGTTGAGAGCGAATTTGGCAAGGGAAGTGTTTTTAAATTTATGTTGCCTGTGAAAAAATTAAATGAGTGAGAATAAAAACTACTTATAACAAAGTGTCACATTTAATGGGCTTTTTAGTAATTTTTCGGGCTATGGCTCGTTGTTGCAACACCGCCAATTCGTCTTTGACCATTGACGGAAAATTTGAAATATTGAATAAACGAATTGGCTACATGTGGAATTGAAGGTTCATCACTTTTAATCACGCACTCTCCACATACACCAAACTTTGTGTTTTTAATGGTTCGTGTGTCAGACACGCAACGGCTCATATACATAAAACGTTGGCAACAAGCTAAAAAAAAGCAGAACTAAAAAACCCAATCAAAGCGGAATAGATAAAATGATAAGTGAAATAACTCACGAATTTGAATTGCCAATTTCAAATAAACATTAATCAAAATCTCAATCACCTAATAAATATTGGGTTGCTTTTAATAAAACAGAAATAATTGGCACAGTTGGAGTTTTGGATATTGATAGCACCTTTTCTATTCTAAAAAGTATGTTTGTTAAAAAAGAATTTCGAGGTAAAGATTATGGTATCGCTCAATTACTCTTATACTCTTAGAAAAAGTTTATGAATCGGTGTTATGCAGAAGGTATGAGCTGTATTTACTTAGGAACAATGAGTCAATTTAAGGCAGCACATAAATTCTATGAAAAGAATGGTTTTAAAAAAATTATTATAAGTAATCTGCCTTTAAGTTTTATTACTAACCCAATTGATGATGTCTTTTACAAAAAGCCCTTTACCTAAATAGAACCTTAATTAGAAAAACAAATTGGTCATACCCTTTAAATCCATATAAATGATAAAATATCAAATTGAAAAAATACTGGGATTGAAAAAGAAACACGTTTTGAATCAGATTCGAGTGTAAGATTTATAAGAGAAATAAAAAACGTAAAGAAAATTAGAATAACTAAAGTTCATACGTGGGAAATGTTTCCGACTAAAAATCCCAAGAAAGAAAATGCAATGATTCTAACCGACACAACTTATTTAGATGATAAAGGGAGAAAAATTAAAAGCATTCATTATAATGCTAAACGAGAAAAACCTTGGATAGAAATTTTTAAATATTCCGAAAATGAATATACTGAACAAACAATTGGAACATCAAGAGATACAATTTTGAAATTCAAAATATCGGACTTACAAAAAATGGCGGAAAAGAAAAATATCGATTTTAAATTTTACGCTTTTGAAGATTACAAGTACGAGATTGTAAACTTAAGCCGTGTATAACTAATTGCTTACTTATTAATTGCTTCAATGATTGTTTTAGAATTAGCATATTTTGGAGGTGAATATATTAGAAGGGAATATTATAAATTGATTAATTAATTTTTTGATTATCGATAAAAGAAAGAAAACGACTTAAAAAAAGAAAAAAATAACCTAGTTTGAGATTCTTCAAGAAATCCGATTTAAATTAAATTACAATTCATGAATCTTGAGCAATAAAAATGGTAATATTTGATTCTCTTAAATCTAAAAAGTTTATAAAACAATAAAATTTACCAACGCAATGCTATTTTTTTTATATTTTACTCCCTTTCTCTAAGCTTTTTGTTTTAACATTTTGACTGTCAAAATTCTGCATTAATTGATATACATATGGAATTTGCTCTTGAAAGCGTGCTAAAATGTCGTTAGAAATATTATCTCTACTAAATGGCACTATTTTTACATACTCCTGGATTTCCCCAGCATTTCTTCCGTATTTATAATCATATGGAAATCGTCCTTCAGCATCAATTTTATTGTTCTTATTATCTTTATTTGCTACACTTATGTAAAACTCACTTTCCTTAATATTTCCATTTGGATTAAATAATGAGTTTTGATTTAAATAGTCATACAATTCTTTGGCTGTATTCACTGCTGGATCAACTAATTGAATATTCTCAACCATAAATTTTCGATACAAATATGCTCCATCTCTACCTTTATAATTATACAATTCCTTTAACACTACCTTTATTTCATCAATTAAATAAGGATAATGTGTACACCCTAGAATAATTGATTTTAATTGGTTTGTAGTTTTTGATTTCCTGATATTTTCCATTAAAGTAACAACATGGTAACGCACATAATTTTCGGCATCATTAATTTGTAAAATTGAACAATCATCTGCTTTTTCTGTATCACAAAGCATTTTGCTATTGTCAAAATCAAAATTGTAAATATCGAATAATGTTTTATCAATTTTAACATCACCATTTAAACTTGGTCCTTTGTAATCTTTTCTTGGCTTTTTAAGGTTTTTATTAAAATAGTTTGCATCCTCATCAACGGCCTCAGCAATACCAATTCCCCCTTGTGAAAATACTTCAATATTTCCAGTAAACCCTAATTGATTTTTAAATTTTAAAATAGTATTTTGATACCCTTTTGAAGATACCGTACCCGCAGTTGCCAAAACGCCAATAACACCATCCTCATCTTTTTTCATGGTTTCTAAAACACCACGAACACCAGCATCAATAACACCTATAACTTTAATACCTGAATTTGCCTTTTTAATAAACTCTTCTATATATTCTTTCCCATAAGCTGTTGCAGTATTACAAGCGATCACAATCACTTTTACAGGTTTTTTATCAGTATTTACGGAAGTATCATTAACATCAGAATAGTACTTATTACTCATTAAAAACTGCGTATCTTTAATAATGTGTTCTTTAAGCAAGTCAACTTTATTTTCTTCAGAATAATTTCCATAAGGCATATTAGCCTGATCTCCTAAATAAATAAAACTTTCTTTATTAAAATCTAATATACCATCGCTACCTGATTTATAAGAAATATTTTGATTTTGATCATAATTTACAATAGCTTTTAAAACTGTTAAACCTCCAATACCAGAATCAAAAACACCAATAGGAAGGCTTGTATCACTATAAGGATAATTAAGAAAATCTATGTAATAAAAACTCTCCTTATCCTTAATAATGGTATTAACAATATCTCCCTTTACCTCCTCATTTTTAGACGTTTCCTTTATTTTTGAATTTTGTTCACAACTTACAATAAACAAAACTGCAAGTGAAGAAAGAATTAGATTTAGTTTTTTCATAATTTTTTATTTTTTTAAAACCTTTCCGTTTAATAGATTTGTTGCTTTTCCTTTTTCTACTGATATTTTTCCATTTATAATACTATATTCTAAACCTTCTGCGAATTGAAAAGCATCCATATAATCAGCTTTATCTTTAAATGTTTCTGGATTGAAAATAATAATATCGGCAAAATAGCCAACCTTTAAGGTCCCTCTATTTCTAATTTTTAGAATGTCGGCTGTTTTAGAAGTACTGCCATTTATAAATTGAGCTAAACCTATTTTCTTTTCTTCTTTTACATATTTGTTATATTTTCTAGGGAAAGATCCATATTTTCTAGGATGTCCCGAACCACCATCTGAACCAGTAACAACCCAATCTTGCTTCATAAAAGTAAAAATATCTTCAGAATTCATATTAAACGACGCCACTTTTGCAGGACTTTTTCTTATTATATCAAAAACAGATTCTTCCGGGGACATCCCTAACACTTTTGAGATCTCTAATAAATTTTTTTCAACAATTGTAGTGTCTTCAGAACCTACAACTAATAATTTATCTGGTCCACCTCTACGTGCAATATTGGTCTTTGTTTCTTCCAGAATGCGCTGTTTTAATATTGGATTATCATATCGAATAAACACAGAATCTATCCCACCGCTTTCCACCCAACGTGGAACTACTGCGGCTTTCAAACCAGTTGCTGATGCATCATAAGGATATTGATTTGCTGTAACATCTATACCTTCTTTTTGAGCATTTTCTATTAATTTTATAATAGAATCACTTTGGTGCCAGACATCAACTCCCAAACATTTTATATGCGAGATATGAATAGGCAATTTTGCTTGTCTACCAATTTCAATGGCTTCTTCTATCGCTGGAATCAATCCGACAGTATAAGAACTTTCATCACGTAAATGGGTATCATAAATACCATTTTTTTTTGATACTGTTTTGGCTAATGCTATAACTTCTTGAGTGCTTGAATAGCTTCCCGGAGCATAAAACAAACCAGTAGACATACCAAAAGCCCCAGCATCCATTTCTTGTTGCACGAGTGCTTGCATTTTTATAATTTCTTCAACGGTAGCTTTTCTATCACTATTACCAATAACAAGCTCACGGATTGTACCTTGGCCAACTAATAAAACAGCATTGGTACCAATACCATTTTCTTCATATAAATTTTTGTATTTCGAGGCTGGATAAAAACTTTTACCGTCATTACCAACAACCACACTGGTTATTCCTTGATATAAAAAGGGCTTATTATGGGAGGTTTCTGGGATATTTAAATCTCTATCTGCATGTGTATGCGGATCTATAAACCCAGGAGAAACGATTGATCCGGTGGCGTCAATAATTTTTGAAGCATTAATAGATATATTTTTTTGATCACCTATATAAAAAATTTGATCTCCTTTTATTGCAATTGAGACATGACTAGGTATATTATCAATTCCGTTATAAACCGTTCCGTTTTGAATTAGAATATCTACATTCATTTCTCCTTTTAAAGGTTTTTGATGTTTACAACCATAAAAAAGCAATGTTGAAACTATAATTATTAGATTTATTTTTTTCATTAAATTAAATTTTTATTTTATGTTCACCATTTACATAACTACAAGTAACTTGTTCTATGAATCTAGCTCCTCCTTTTTTTTACAAACAGTATTCTATAGCAGTCTTAACTCTGGTTGTATTTTCCATGGATAAGAGAATTTACCGTAGGTTGAGATTACAGAAATACTAAATTGTGCGTTTGATAAATTAGTATTGCCATTATTCAGGATTTTCCATGTTAAACTATAATTTGTATCTACAACAGCAATCGCTTTAAAGGATGGTCTTTTGACCATTAAATTAGATGTCTTTATCCCTAAGCGACCAAATCCAATTTGTAAAATACTTATCATAAAAAATTTTCTGTTTGAATTATTTTAATAAGCAAGTTTAACATTTCACTTTTATCTGATGCTCCAGCCTTCTCATAGTCATGCTGAAGTGCTCTTAAGTTGGCAATGTCCCAATCTATATTCTTATTGTCTTTGTACCATTGTGGAATCATTTCCAAAGTTAATTTACAAGCCGAGTTTTTAAATAATTCCCTTGCTTTTACTTTAGGTAATTGTAGTGGTTCCCCATTTATAAACCCATTGACAGCAGCTCTAATTTCTTTGATGTAAGCTGTATTGTGGGTATTGCTCAAAATGATCACCAAATCTTTTGTTGCTATTGATCGACGAATATATGTTAAGTTACCTGCCCAACTTCCCGTATGAAAAACAATTTTACCTTTTATACTATCATTTGTAATGTGCCATCCATAACCATAATCAGAAACATCTTTTGTTGGAGGATGTTTGCTGAACGCCAAATCCTTTGAAGCAGCATTTAAAATTACATCATCATATAAAAACTGATCCCATTTTATCAAGTCGTCTAAACTTGATGATAAACGGCCCGATCCTAGCCGACCACTTAAAAAACGATAATACGCATTGTTAGGTAAACTTTCTGGAATTACATTTTTACAATCGGTTAAACTGAACATATAACCTGGAGCGTAATTTTTTTTATCCCAAATAGTGTCTCTACCAATAAAGAAAGAGCTGTTCATTTGCATCGGTTCAAATACTTTTTGTGTCAAATAATGTTCTAAAGTAGTTCCGCTTACTGCATTTATGATTTCAGCTAATAGTATATATCCCGTATTCGAATAATGGTATTTTTCACCTGCAACACTTAAAATTGTTGGTTTCTTCGTCTTTAAATAATTTAAAATATCTTTGTTATATGCAATTACCTCAGGATTCCAATTTTCTTTAAAATAGTCTTCATAATCCGCTAAACCGGCGGTATGAGAAAGTAATTGTGAAATGGTTATATTTTTATAAGGAAAATCATCACCAAGATATTTAGCAGCAAAATCGGTCACCTTCAATTTGTTTTCCTGCTGTAGCAAAAGTATTGCTGTTGCCGTAAACTGTTTAGAAACCGAAGCAATCTCTAAGGAGGTGGTAGATAAGAACGGTGTTTCTTTATTTAAGTTAGCAATACCATATCCTTTTTTGAAGATTAGTTTGCTATTTCGTTTTACAGCTACAGCTCCGTTGAACATTTTCACCGCATATAACTCTGAGAAATACTGATCCAAAGTGTCATTTTGTACGTCAGTTTCAATTTTTAGATTTGCCCTATTTTGTGTCTTACAATTAATCAGTGAAAAGAATAAAAATAAAACAATCGCTACTTGATATCTTTTATACATAAGTTTCTACTTTGTTCCAATTGGGATCTATTAACCCTATTCCATTGCTATCATTAAGATGTATGCATCCTTTTATTACTTTATGTCCTTGATATGGATCATTAGTCACCCCTAAATTACCATCCAAATCTACCCAGTCGGCCATTGCTCCTAAGTGAGAGGCTGCACCAATGGCGCATGAAGTTTCAGACATACAACCTAACATTATTTTTAAGTTCATTAATTTTGCTAAATTTGCCATCGCAAAAGCTTCTTGTAATCCAGTTGATTTCATTAGTTTGATGTTGATTCCATGATAAAAATTACTAGCTGTTTTTACATCCGCTAAACGTTGTACTCCTTCATCACCTATCAATGGCAAAGTACTTCTAGCCACTAACCACTCCATATCAGCATAAGCATTTTTAGGCATTGGCTGTTCAATAAAAACAGCACCAACTTCTTTTAACCATTCTATTTTTTCAAGCGCATCTTCTTTGTTAGTCCAACCTTGATTAGCATCTATAAATAAAGGTTTTTCAGAGACGTTCCTTACTGCTTTTATGATTTCAGAATCATTATTGCCGCCAAGTTTAATTTTTAGGTAATGAAAATCAGCGGCTTCATCAACTCTTTTTTCGATAATTTCGGCACTATCTATTCCAATAGTTTTGCTAGTTTTAAGTTCTTTTTTAGCTAAATTGAAATATTCATACAAAGGCATGTTTTTCATTTTACCTATGAGATCATGAAGAGCAATATCAACCGCTGCCTTAATAGCCGAATTTCCTGTGGCATGCTGATCTAATGATTTTAAGATTGCTTCAATTTCTAAAGGAGAGGAAAATGGAATAAAGTCAAAGGTTTTTATAAAGCTTTGAGCACTGGCAATACTTTCTCCGTATAAGGGAGGCATTGAAGCTTCCCCATATCCTACAAAACAATCGTATTTTAGTTTTACTAATAGAATAGGAGTGCTTATTCGTGTACCTCCGGCAATTCTGAATACATATTTTTTCTTTAATAAATACGATTTAATTTCTATAGAAATCATTTAATATCCGGTTTTTTAGGTTTGAAATATTTTTTTTCACAGGCAAATCGTATACAGTTTGAAGTTTTCTCGGTTGTACAAATAATATCTCAAATATAATAAAAAACGAAGTGAAAAAACTCATTTATTTAGAAACAGAATAAATGAGTTTTAGATGTCATCGGCGAAAATTTATTTCACTCCATTAGATGTCGTTATAAAAATGCCCATTGAAAAAAATTGCTGCATTTCAAAAAACATTTTTATTGTTCAACCAACCAATTGGAACGTGCCTTATTAATATTGGAATTAAGCGAGCCAATAATTCCCATTCTGTTTTTCGCTCCTGTATTTATTGCGGGATTTTTTAACTGATGGGTATAATTTGATTGAACAACACGCAAGCGAAATTACTTTGACTGATTTTGATACCGAAAAAACTGTAATTAATAGCAGAGCAATTTTAACAGGATTATCTTGCATAAGAATGGTATTAGAAATCATTCTCTCTTTTATTCTTTCTGATTTATACCATAAATTTATAAAATGCAAACTTAAGATGTGTAAAATTAATTGCTTTGTAAAAGCCTATTTACGAAAATTCCCCAACTTCCAAAAGCGCAGCAGGTCGAATTTTATATTCGCTTTTTATTTGCTAAATTAGTCGCGTTAATCAACGCAACAAACCATATACGTAAAGAACAACGTTAGTGACAATTAAAAAATTTATAATATGACAGAACGAGATAAATATTTCATGAAACGTGCCATAAGAATGGCCGAAAAAGGAATGGACTTAAATGCAGGAGGTCCCTTCGGGTGTGTAATTGTTAAAGATAATGAAATTATTGCCGAAGGATTTAATAGAGTTACTTCTACAAATGACCCAACTGCACATGCTGAGGTGGTAGCAATTAGAAAAGCATGTCGAAAATTAAAATCATTCCAACTAGATGAGTGTGTAATTTATACTTCTTGTGAACCTTGTCCAATGTGTTTTGGAGCAATCTATTGGGCAAGACCAAAAATAGTTTATTTTGCATGTACCAAAAAAGATGCAACTAAGATTGATTTTGATGACCAATTTATTTATGACGAATTAGAAAAGAAAATAGATGATAGAGATATTAAATTTGTAAGATTGATGAGAAAGGATGCTATACCTGTTTTTGAAAAATGGGCAGAAAAAATAGATAGAACAAATTACTAACATTATGTCAGAGAACGCATCTACTAAAAAAAGACACATTAAATAAAGTAAAATCAGATTTTTGAATTTTCATTGATAGTTACTAACTACTAATTTTTAATTCAAATACACTCTATGTTAAAGAGAAATGGATTTTGGATAAACTAGTCGTCTAAAAAACTTTCGATTAGGTCTTCTGAATGACTGGTTTCAAGAACAGGGAAGTCGAACCAATTTTGTAATTCTTCGTTGAACCCTGCCTTGTTTAAATAATCATTTAAAGCAAGATTTAATCCTTTGGTGTATTTAGGATGATCAGCTCCTTGAGGGTCTTGGTGGTATAAATCGTTTTGAGCAAATCCTTCAAAAACAGGCCCTGTTATTTTTATTCCAAATTCTTGAGGATTCTGACCAATTGGACTATGAACCGTTGTTGTAAATTGGTGCCAAAAAGCAGACTGAATACAATTTCGTTCAAACAATTGCCTCACAACCTCGAGTGAATCAATGGTTTCTTGCTCAGTTTGGGTAGGAAATCCATACATAAGATACGCATGCACCATGATATTATTTTTAGAAAAATTATGACTAACCCTAGTAACTTGCGCTATATCAACTCCCTTTTTCATTTTAGCCAACAACCTGTCTGAAGCTACTTCCAGGCCACCAGTTACGGCAATACAACCAGATACTGCCATTAACTGACATAATTCAATATCGAATGTCTTTTCAAATCTAATGTTCGTCCACCAAGAGATATTTAACTTTCTTTCTATCAATTCTATTGATAAAGCCTTTAACATTTTAGGAGGAGCAGCTTCATCTACAAAATGAAAACCATTAATTCCCGTATCCTTAATTATTTTTTCAATTTTATCTACTAGACTTTCTGCCGTTGTGTTTTGGTAATTACCAATATAATCTAAGCTCACGTCACAAAACGAACATTGTTTCCAATAGCACCCATGAGAAATAGTCAATTTATTCCATCTAGCATCTGTCCACATGCGATGCATAGGGTTTACTACATCCAAAAAAGATACATATTTATCAAAAGGTAACCCGGAATAATTTGGTGCAGGCAAATTTTTATGATGATAAATAGTGTTTGGGATTTTATTCTTGTAAACCACTTGATTGTTTTCTAGTACAAAGGTTCTTTCTAGTTCATTTATTTCAACCTTCCCTTCAAGATAACCTACTATCTTTAGTAAAGGTCCTTCGCCATCGTCCAATGAAATAAAATCAACAAAATCAAAAATTCTCGGATCCTTAAGAGAACGCAACTCTGTGTTACAATAGCCTCCGCCAAAAGCAACATGAATATCAGGAAAAAGCTGTTTAATAAATTGAGAACAACGTAAAGCTGCAAATAAGTTTCCCGGAAAAGGAATTGTAAAGCAAACTAAATTAGGGTTATGCTTTTTAATTTGGGCTACTAGAATATCCAGCATTTCCTCTTCGATGAGTGTAGGTTGAAAACTTAAAAACTCATCTAATTGATCAAAACTACTTGCTGAAGTGGCAATTTGCTCGGCATATTTAGTAAATGCAAAAAACTCATCTACATTTGCTTGAATAAAATCTCCTATCTCTTCAATGAAAAGTGTTCCATAATGCTTTGCTTTATCTATTACGCCAATTTCTCCAACTTCCCATTTAATTCCAGTATTAACATTTAACAATCTATGTCCTAATGGTAAAAAATCAGCTTCCAAAATTTTATTTGCCGTTTCAATAGTCTGCTTTTGAAGAAATCTAATAACCACATCAACCCTAGAAATGTAAAACGCTTTCATTTCACTAACCTCGGGGTAATAATAATTTTCCAAGTCCTCTGCTTCCTGAAAAATAGAAAGCAGAAAATCGCTTGTAAAAATGGAGGTAAATAGCTCAATACTTAAGTCGCAATGTGCAATAGATATCTCGTGTTCTTCCAAGAATCCTTTAAGATAAGCAGTTGCCGGATAAGCGGTGTTTAGCTGCGTAAACGGTGGCGTAATAAAAAGGATTTTGGGTTGCATAATGCAAAGATAGAATTCTCTTGAGAGAAATTGATTAAATTAGTGCTCTTTTATAAATAGCAAACATAGTTGTAACTACCCAGAAATATCAGTTATTAATATGTTGAAACAAAAAAATTAACCATGTAATCGCAGATATAGAAAACTATGAACTATTAATAGCGTTATTTATAGAGAAAAGACTGACCCGTCCTGAAATATGTATACACAAATCATTAAAGTTTTTTATTAATTATCTAAATACTACCTTTGTACTACAATCAATTACTAATTGAGCACAAACCGTCTTTATTTTATTGATGCTGTAAGAGCATTTGCTATATTAATGATGTTGCAAGGACATTTTATAGATACACTTTTAGATGTGTCTTATAGAGATACTAACAACATGGCTTTTAAAACCTGGGAATATTTTAGGGGTATTACAGCGCCTATATTTTTCACCATTTCGGGTTTAATATTTTCTTATCTACTAATTAGCGCTAAGCACAACGGCAATGAGGCTATGCGTATCCGTAAAGGTTTGCTAAGAGGTTTAATGCTTATTGGCATAGGTTATTCGCTTAGAATTCCCTTTTTTGAGTGGCTTATTGGTAAATTTAATAACGACTTCTTAATCATTGATGTGTTACAGTGCATTGGTTTATCCTTAATTATTATTGTGACTATTTACAAATTAACCCTTAAAAAAACACTTCTTTTTTCAATCTTAATGTTCTTGTTTGGGCTGCTTATTTTTATAACAGAACCGTTGTATAGATATATAGAGTTTCCCAACGTGCCTATAGTAGTTGCTAACTATTTTTCTAAAGCTAACGGTTCTATTTTTAATATTATTCCTTGGTTTGGATATATTGCATTTGGTGCCTTTATCTCTACTTTGTTTTACAAATATTTAAAACATCCACGGTTTAAAATTATCATATTATCTAGTTTTTTTATTATTGGTTTTTTGTTAATAACCCAGTCTTCTTGGCTGTTGATGCAATTTTATTATGCCACGGATTTTGAGTTACTAAAAGATGTTGCCTGTTACAATTATCTTTTTACCAGACTTGGAAATGTTTTAATTATTTTTGCTTTATTCTATTCTGCTGAAAAATATATTAAACAGTCAATTATCTTAATAATTGGCCAGAAAACACTTTCTATTTATGTCATTCACTTCATAATTATTTATGGTAGTTATACGGGTATTGGTCTACACCAACTTATTGGAAAAACCTTAGTGCCTTGGCAAGCTATTCTCGGTGCGCTGCTATTTCTATCTTCTGTTTGCTTTATTGCCATCTATTATACTAAAACGAATGAATTTATCTACTCGCGTATTAGAGCACTAATAGCTAAGGTTAAGAAATATACAGAATAACCGAACTAAAATCTTTATGATAAAGAGTTTGACCCGTCCTGAAATATGTATACACACAAATTCTTAAAAAGAAAAAGATAGATATTCGTATGACAGAGGAAAATCATTGTTATCAAAATGCAATGGTAGAAAGTGTAAATGGAATCCTGAAGAATTAATTTTATCTCGACCATACCTTTGCAAACATGGCTCTAACTAAAAGAATAGCAAAAAATGCAATTAATTTATACAACCAAATAAGATTACACTTATCTTTAAACTTTAAAACACCAAATATGGTATATAAATTATTGGTCTAAATTTAATTTTAAACTGTAACCATATTTTAGGACTAGACATTATAGGCTATAACTTTAATTATTAATAGAATTATGAAAAAATTGCTCTTTTCTACTATTGTTATCTTAGCTACGACAATAGAGGCATTTTCTCAAAATGTCAATTATGAAATATTTGCTCTAAAGTATGCGGATATTGGTGTTCCCTTTCCTCTATCAGCTTTTGCTTTAGACGCACCAGAATCTGAGACCATAGATGCTGTTTTTATGTTTTGGCTACTCAAAGGTACTGATGGTAAAAATATAATGGTAGATGCTGGTTTTTTACAAGGTATTGAAGAAGGCAAAGCATTTAGCGTTAAAAATTATACGCGACCAGATTTAATGTTACCAAGAATTGGACTAACAGCAGAAGATATTACTGATATCATATTAACTCATCCTCACTGGGATCACATGGATGGAATCGATTTATTTCCAAATGCCAATGTTTGGATTCAGGAAAAGGATTATAATTACTTTGTTGGTAAGGCTTGGCAAAAAGATAGTAAGTCGGGTGGTTTTAATAAAAGAGATGTCCGCAAACTAGTTGAACTTAACCTGTCAAAAAAACTGACGCTAATAGATGGAGATGAAAAAGAAATTTTCCCTAATATAAAAGTATATACAGGCTCTCGGCATACTTATGATTCACAATTCATACTAGTGAACAACGGAACAAATAAAATAGTCCTTGCCTCCGACAATGCCTACATCTACTACAACCTAGAACATCTTACATCTGCCCCAAAAAATGCGACATTTGACATAAATGCTTACGTGAAATCCATGGAGAGAATGAATTCTCTTGCATCAGATACTAAATTTATTATTCCGGGACATGATGCTTTATTGCTTACAAAATTTCCTAAGGTCGCAAAAGATATAATTAGAATAGATTGAAAATAACAGTGGCTAACAAAGAACTGAGGTGAAAAACAACTCTTTTATTCTTTCTGATTTATATTCTAAATTTATAAAATGTAAACTTAAGACGATGTATAGCTCATCGTTTGCTGGCTCTGATTTTATAAGGATATTCCAAAGAAAGAGATGTCTCATAAAACATCAACTAATGGGAGAATGATTGGGTTCTTTTTACAACAATAATAAAATAACTAAATACACTCTAATGAAATATTTATCGCTATTTTTTACTCTAATTGTACAATTAAGTTTTTCTCAAACACTTTTGCGACCTGACCGAATTTTTGATGGTACCGAAATGCATGAAGATTGGGTTATCATCGTAACCGGGAACAAAATTAGTTATGTAGGAAATGCATTAGCTGCATCTCAATTAAAAACTACTAAAACCATTGATTTAAAAGGACGCACCTTGATGCCGGGTATTATCGAAGGTCACTCACATGTGTTGCTGCACCCTTATAATGAAACGGATTGGGACGATCAAGTTTTAAAAGAATCTCCCGTCGAGCGTGCTATACGCGGCACCATACACGCTAAAAATTCATTGATGGCGGGTATTACGACTATGCGTGATTTAGGTTCCGAAGGCGCAGGATATACCGATGTTTATTTAAAGAAAACGATTGATAAAGGACTAATTCCCGGGCCCCGCCTTTTGGTTGCAGGCCCAGCAATTGTGGCCACGGGAGCCTACGGACCAAAAGGTTTTCATGACGGGGTCACTATTCCGCTGGGAGCAGAACCTGCTAGTGGGGTGGCTCAATGTATCGAAACCGTTCGCAGACAAATAGGTAATGGAGTCAGTTTCATAAAAATATATGCGGATTATCGCTGGACACCTGGTGCCGATTCTCAACCCACTTTCCTACAAGAGGAAATTGATGCCATGGTGGCTGCTGCCAACAGTGCTGGAAAATATGTTGTTGCTCATGCCAGTACTCCAGAAGGCATGTTACGCGCAATTAACGGAGGGGTTAAAACCATTGAACATGGTGATGGTGGAACCCTAGAAATCTTTAAACTAATGAAGAAAAAAGAAATAGGCTTTTGCCCTACCCTTGCTGCAGGACATGCCATTACACAATATCGAGGATGGAACAAAGACACCGATCCAGAACCTAAAAGTATTAAACAAAAAAGAAAATCCTTTAAAATCGCATTGGATTCTGGTGTACAGATTGTTTTTGGTGGTGATGTGGGCGTATTTACCCACGGAGAAAATTATCGAGAAATGAAACTCATGGTAGATTATGGCATGAAGCCATTGGATGTGCTAAAATCTGCTACCTCTGGTAATGCCGATATCTTCCGATTGAATGATTTAGGGCAGCTTAAAAAAGGCTTTATAGCCGATATTATAGCTGTTCTGGGAAATCCTTTAAAGCATATTTCCGTGATGAAAAATGTATCTTTTGTGATGAAAGATGGCTTCGTTTATAGGGAGTAGTTAATTATTGTTAGATTGAAGTTAAGATTGACTCACCTGTTTTAAAAGTTAATGGTAAGTATATGGTTTATTTTAATGCACTATATATAATCTTTTAGAAATGTACACACACAAATACTAATAAGAAAAAAATAAATATTAGTATGACGGAAGAAAATTATTGTTTTGAAAATGCAATGGCAGAAAGAGTAAATGGAATCCTGAAGAATGAATTTTATCTCGACCATCCCTTTTGCAAACATGGCTCTAGTTAAAAGAGTAGCAAAAAATGAAATTAATTTATACAACCAAATAAAATTACACTTATCTTTAGACTTTAAAACACCAAATATGGTATATAAAAATGCCGCGTAAAATTAATTTTAACCTATAGCCATATTTCAGTACTAGACAAATGATATAATTATTTAAACCAATGATTCTAATAAAATGAAAAAACGCACTATTTTAATTTCGTTTGTACTTGCTTATTTCTTTGTAAGTAATTTTACCCTTCTCGCACAAGATAAAATTCTTCAAGAACTCGAAGAAATTGCCATTGTTGATCAAAAAATAATGATGCCAATGCGCGATGGTATTCGTTTAGCAACTGATATATATCGTCCAAGAACTGATGAAAAAGTGCCTATTATTTTTTCACGTACACCTTATGATTTTAATTCTTGGGGAGATGGAGAACAAAAAATAGGAACAGCAAAACGCGCTTTAGAAGCAGTTAAAAGAGGCTATGCTTATGTTGTTCAAAATGAACGTGGCCGATATTTTTCAGAAGGAGAATGGGATATTTTAGGAGTTCCATTAACCGATGGCTATGATGCATTTACCTGGATGAAAGATCAATCTTGGTCTAATGGTAAAATAGGAACTTTAGGTTGCTCTTCTACTGCCGAATGGCAAATGGCAGTTGCAGCTTTAGATCATCCTTCTCATGCGGCAATGGTGCCTCAAGGTTATGGTGCTGGTGTCGGTAGAGTTGGCAAAATTAACGAACAAGGAAACTGGTATCGTGGCGGAGCTGAGCAAATGTTATTCTTTTCTTGGTTATATGGTGTAGAGCATGATAAATTTAAACCACGAATTCCAGCTGGAGCTAGTCAGGAAGATTTAATTAGAATTTCCAGGTTTTACGATTTAGCGCCCGAAAATCCGCCAATAGATATGGCTAAAGCACTTAATCATTTACCTATTCAGGATATACTAAAAAATATAAATGGTAAAAATGAGGTTTTCGATAAAATGATACGCCGTAAACCAAATGATGAAGCTTGGTTTAATGGAGGAATTTATCATGATAATATGGAAATTGGTGTCCCAAGTTTTTGGTTTGCTTCATGGTACGATGTATCTATAACTCCAAATCTAGCTTTATTTAATCATGTTAGAAATAATTCTAAAGATGCAACCATTAGAGATAATCAATACTTGGTAATTGCACCAACGTTACATTGTGGTTATACTCGAGCAACCGAAAACACTATTGTTGGTGAACGCAGTGTTGGTGATGCAAGACTTAACTACGATGAGCAAATTTATGCTTGGTTTGATTTGTGGCTGAAAGGACAACAAAACGATTTTAAAAAGAAAACACCTAGAGTGCAATATTATACAATGGGAAGTAACAAATGGCAGGCATCAGAAGCTTGGCCTCCAAAAAAAGCTAAATTAACAACCTATTATTTAAATAGTAATGGTAAAGCTAATAGCTTCTTTGGAGATGGAAAATTATCTACATCAAAAACAAATTCTGATCATCCAGACAGTTTCACTTATGACCCTATGAAACCCGTGCCTTCTTATGGAGGGAATGTATGTTGTACCGGAAATGCTATTAAAGGAGGTGCTTTCGATCAACAACAAATGGAAACCAGAAATGATATTTTGGTTTACACCACAGATGTTTTAGAAGAAGGTGTAGAAATTTCAGGTTTTATTGAATCTACATTATATGTATCTTCAGATGCAAAAGACACCGATTTTACCATTAAACTTATCGACGTGTCTCCTGACGGGAAAGCATATAATTTGGATGAAACCATTCAGCGTGTAAGATATCGTGAAGGGTATGAAAAAGAAGTATTTATGGAAAAAGGCAAGGTCTATAAAGTGGATTTAACTCCTATGTCAACCAGTAATTACTTTAAGAAAGGACATCGTATACGTATTGAGATATCTAGTAGCAATTTCCCTCGTTTTGCTCGTAATTTGAATACTGGAGGTAATAACTATGATGAAAAAGAAGGTGTAATAGCTCATAACAAGGTGCATCATTCTTCAAAATATACATCACAAATAAGGCTTCCAATGATTTCTAATTAAAGTTATGATAAACAAAATGAGAGAAAAATAATCCCTAATTTTTGCTGTAATTCATTATCTTGGAGATTGGATAAAACAAAGAACTGAGGTAGAAAAACCCTTTTCTTTATTAATTTTATACATTATAAGTTTAGGCTTAAAATGCTGTTATTATAAAGTAGTCTATTATTACTTTTTAAGGAGTTTAAGTTCAATAAAGCACCTAATTCTGCAAAAAATAACTTCATATAAAAACTCAATTATTTCTGTATCTTTAACAAAAGCAATCTTTATGAAAAAACGCGAATTCCTAAAAAACATTTCTTTGGCTGTTTTAGCTGCTCCTTTTTATGGAAGCGCACTAGCATCTTGTGCAGACGAAGCAGCTAAAACGTCTCCAAAGACATTAGCTTCTAATTCAGATTTTTGGTTAAAAATTAGAGAAGATTATAAGCTAAAACCAGAGTATATAAACCTAGAAAGTGGTTATTATAATATCATTCCAACGCCAACATTAAATGCCTTACACGAGCATATTAACATGGTTAATTATGAAGGTTCATATTATATGAGAACTGTACAATGGGACAACAAAAAACGAATGTCAGAAAAATTAGCAAATGTAATTGGTGCAACTTCAAAAAATGTAATCATAACTAGAAATACCACAGAATCGTTAGATATGGTTATCAAAGGAATGGATTGGAAAGCTAGTGATGAAGCTGTATATGCAATTCAAGATTACGGTGCTATGAAAATGATGTTTGAGCAAGTTGCTAAACGATTCGGAACCATAAATAAAGAAGTTTCTGTACCAAATCACCCAAAATCTGATGAAGAAATTGTGGCTGTTTATGAAAATGCAATTACTTCTAAAACCAAATTATTAATGGTTTGTCATATGATAAACATTACAGGGCACATTTTACCTATAAAGAAGATTTGCCAAATGGCACATAAAAAAGGCGTAAAAGTTATGGTTGATGGAGCACATTGTGTTGGTCATTTTGAGTTTGATATTAAAGAACTGGAATGTGATTTTTATGGAGCTAGTTTGCACAAATGGTTAGCTGTTCCGTTAGGAACTGGTTTGTTGTATGTTGCAGACGAACATATAGATACACTTTGGCCAGTTTTTGCTGAACATGAAAGAAAACCAGGGGATATTTCTAGATTAAATCATACAGGAACAATACCTGTGTATCATGATTTAACAATAGAAAATGCAATCGATTATTATAATATGTTGGGTGGGGAAAGAAAAGAAGCACGTATGCGTTTTTTACAAGAATATTGGACAAAAAAAGTGCGAAATCATAAAGGAATTATTATTAATACTCCAAAAGAATCTCATAGAGCTTGCGGAATTGCAAATGTTGGAATTGAAGGAATGGAACCAGCAGAATTAGCAAAAAAATTATTAGATAATTACAAAATATTTACCGTTGCCATAAAATATGCAAATGTACATGGATGTAGAATTACACCAAATGTTTTTACAACAACTAAAGAATTAGATGTTTTTATAAACGCTTTAAAAGAAATGGCTGCTTAATAGCAAGCAATTAAAAAGAAGCCTTTGTTCTAAAAATTTTACCTTCTTCCTCTACGGTTATCTCTAAACTCTTTCATTTTATTAGAAACAATTGCTTGATATTCATTTTTAGTAACAACTTTTCCCTTTCTTGGAGCTTTTATTTCTGTTTTTTGTTCCGGATTCATTACTATTTGGTAACACAATAAAGTGGTGTCTCCTGCGCTTACTTCTAAAATTAAACCAGGTAATCCCCAATATTCAGATGGACCATGACTTACTGGAATTTGAGGTGAATACCAAGCTTCAACCTTTGTCATTTTTACCTCTTTTTTTTCTTCTGTATTTGTTTCGGTGTTATCACTAACTCTATCCCAAGAAAAAGAATACCAAGAAAGTTCATTCGTTGGAACGATTGCTGTCGCTTTATAACAGGTATATTTTCCTATTTGCTTTGTTTCAGCAGTCATTTCCCATTTTATGGGTTGTAAAACATCTTTTACTAAGAAGTTTTTACCGTAAAACTCTTGATTTTGTATTTGCTGGTTTTCTTTTGTGTTTTTATATTGATCGCCTTGCGCAAAGTTTTTACCCCAAGAATCTGTTGCTCCAGAAACAGCATCTAATTTTGATTCTTCAAAAAACATAGATTCTTCCTTA
>JBDNGO010000095.1:0-13471 GCA_041689245.1 Flavobacteriaceae bacterium
CTATTTCTCGTAAAACTCGTTTCGGAACGTTGGCAGATCCTATTGAATTAATTGTGTTTTATAGCGGACAAGAAAAAGACAAATACATTACTAGTTTTGGCGCTTTTAAAGCGGATTACAAACTCAACGAAGAAATTATACTAAATGCTACTGCATCTTTATACAATACGCAAGAAGAAGAATATTTCGATATTTTGGCTGCTTATAATTTGGGTGAGGTAAATGGCAATTTAGGTTCAGAGAATTTTGGTGAAGTTGAATTTTCAACAGGAATTGGTTCGCAATTAAATCATGCGAGAAACGATTTAGATGCGCTAATTACCAATTTGCAACTCAAAGGAATTTATAAAAAAGACAACAATCAAGTAGAAGTCGGAATTAAATATCAACTAGAAGATATAAAAGATAGAATTATAGAATGGGAAGTGATCGATTCTGTTGGTTTTGCAATTCGTCCGCCACATCATAGCATTAATAAGCAACCTTACGATCCGTATAAAGGAGCATTACAACCCTATCAAAGTATTAGAGCAACCAATAATGTAACGATTAATCGTGTTTCTGGTTTTGCGCAGTTTAGCAGAAAAGATTTCTGGAACGAACATCAAATTTGGTATAATTTCGGAATGCGTTTTCAGAATTGGAATGTAAAAGGAAACGGAACTACAAAAGAAAGTCATTTTATTTTTAGTCCAAGAGCACAATTTGCCATCAAACCAGATTGGGAAAAAGATATGTTATTTCGTCTTTCTGGCGGGTTGTATTATCAACCACCATTTTATAAAGAGTTAAAAGATAATTTGGGAACTATTCATCCAGAAGTAAAAGCGCAAAAATCTATTCATGCAGTTCTTGGAAACGATTATAGTTTTACCATGTGGAATCGTCCATTTAAACTTACCACAGAGATTTATTACAAGTATTTAAGCAACGTAAATCCATATACAGTTGATAATGTTCGGATTCGATATCAAGCAAAAAATAACGCGACTGCGTATGCAACAGGAATTGACATCAGACTAAACGGAGAATTTGTTCCGGGTAACGAAAGCTGGATTAGTTTAGGATTGCTAAAAACACAAGAAAATATTGACGGCAAAGGTTTTATTGCTAGACCAACAGATCAACGTTTTAAATTAGGAATTCTATTTCAAGATTATGTGCCCAATTTACCAGATTTAAAAGCCTATTTAAACTTGGTGTACAATTCTGGTGTTCCTGGCGGCTCTCCAAGTTATGCAGATGTGTATCAATTTCAAAGTAGATTAAGCGCTTATAAACGTGCAGATTTAGGCGTTTCCTATGTTTTTGTGGATGCCAATAAAAAAGCAGCTCATAGTTGGCTGCGTAACTTTAAAGAATTAACTGCTGGCTTAGAATTGTTTAATTTGTTTGATATTAACAATTCTATTACCAATACTTGGGTGCGCGATGTCTATTCTAAAACCATGTACGGAATCCCAAATTATATGACTGGACGTGTTTTGAATTTCAAAATCGGAATGCAGTTTTAGTCCAAATTGAACATCTTTCTAGTTCTCTACTTTTTAGTATCTTAGTAACTTCTGTAACACTTAAAAAATTAAAATACTGTAAGTCAATCAAAACCAATTATCATGAAAAGAGTTCTACTACTATTTTTTGCTTTATCATTTATATTTATTTCTTGTGACAATGAAAAAGTTATTGATGTTTCATCTGAAATAAACATTATCGAAAATGGTTTGTTACCAACCTATCAAGCTAAAGGAGATTCAATTATCACTTATAATATTTTAGATAGAATGAATCACTATAAAGTTCCAGGTGTTAGTATTACTATTGTAGAAAATGGTAAAATAAGATGGGCAAAAGGCTATGGAATGGCAAATACCGACACAAAAACCAAAGTAGATATAAATACCATTTTTCAAGCCGGATCTATTAGTAAACCATTAGCAGCATTATCAGCTTTAAAACTGGTTGAAGAAGGAGCACTTGATTTAGATATAGATGTAAACACCTATTTGAAAGATTGGCAAATCCCTGCAAATAAATTTACAGCAATAGAAAAAGTAACACTAAGAAGATTGTTAACTCATACTGCAGGCATGACCGTTCATGGTTTTCCTGGTTACGAACAAAAAGATTCTTTCCCTACTATAACTCAAGTTTTAAATGGTCAAGGAAATACCCCAAAAATATTTGTTGACACGATTCCGAATAGTATTTGGCGCTATTCTGGCGGTGGTTATACTTTAATGGAAAAAATAGTGGAAGATACAAGTAAAAAGACATTGGAAGTTTATATGGCAGAAAACTTTTTAACTCCACTTGGCATGAATAATAGTACATATGAACAGCCTTTAAGTATAAATAATCACACCAATGCAAGTGCAGCATATAATTCTAAAGGAGAGATTGCAGAAGGTTATTGGAATAATTATCCTGAGCAAGCTGCAGCCGGCTTATGGACTACTCCAACAGATTTAGCGAAGTACGCTATAGAGGTTCAACAAATAGTAGCTGGAAAAGAAGACGGAATCTTATCCCAAAAAACGATTGACCAAATGCTTACAAAGCATAAAAATAATTGGGGTTTAGGTCCATCTTTACAATGGGAAAAAGATTCACTTATCTTTAGGCACGGAGGGAAAAACAGAGGTTTTACCAATGAATTAATTTCTTTTGCAAACAAAGGAAGTGCTGTAATTATTATGACTAATGCAGATAATGGCGGGAAATTAATAAGTGAAATCCTTAGAGCAGTTTCTAAACAATACAACTGGGAAATAAACAAGCAAAAGGTTATCGAAACAATTGAAATTCCTATTGAAAAGTTGAATAGTTTGACTGGAAAGTATAAACTTAATTATCAAATAGATGGTATTGGTGATTATTTGATTGATGTAAAGATTGAAAACAACAAATTAGTTGTAAACGACTCGAATAGCGGAGAAGTCAACATTTTAAGCGCAACTGAAGAGTTTGCTTTTATTGACATTGAAACTGGAGCAAAAGTAAAGTTCAATACTGATAAAACTTCAAAAACAGTAGTCTTTAACGGCAGGTTTACGTTTAAAAAAACAGAAGATTAATACTTCAAAAGGAATTACAATATCTGAGCAGCGTGCTCTTTGGTTTTCACTTTGGTAATTATGGCTGAAATAATTCCGTTTTCATCAATAACAAAAGTAGTTCTGTGAATTCCGTCATATTCTTTTCCCATAAATTTCTTTGGTCCCCAAACACCAAAAGCATTAATTACAGTTTTATCTTCATCAGCCAATAAAGGAAAAGGCAATTCGTGTTTGTCAATCCAATTTTGTTGTCTTTTAGCAGAATCTGTACTTGCTCCTAAGACTTCATATCCTTTAGACAGAAACGTTTGGTAATTATCTCTTAAGTCACATGCTTCTGCCGTACAACCTGGCGTACTTGCTTTTGGGTAAAAGAACAATACGAGTTTTTTTCCTTTATAATCAGAAAGTTGAATGGTGTTTCCTTGATTGTCTTTTGCTGTAAAGTCTGGAGCTTTATCTCCTATTTTTAGTGTCGTCATAATTTAGTATAAAAGTTAAAAAGTTGAAAGTTAAAAAGTAAAAACTATAATTGAAACTTTATTAGCAATAAACTTTATAAACTTTGTACTTTTAAACTTTACAACTCATAATAAATGACCAAACAAGAAAAAGTAGATTTCGTAATTAAAACATTACAACAAACGTATCCAGAAATTCCGATTCCGTTAGATCATAAAGATCCGTATACATTGTTAGTTGCGGTGTTATTATCTGCACAATGCACCGATGTTCGTGTCAATAAAATTACGCCTATTTTATTTGCGAAAGCAGACAATCCGTTTGATATGATAAAAATGTCGATAGAAGAAATCAAGGCAATTATTCGTCCGTGTGGTTTATCACCCATGAAAAGTAAAGGCATTTATGGGTTGTCTAAAATATTGATTGAAAAATACAATGGAGAAGTTCCGCAAAGTTTTGAAGGATTAGAAGAGTTGCCAGCAGTTGGACACAAAACAGCAAGTGTTGTGATGAGTCAGGCTTTTGGGATTCCTGCTTTTCCGGTTGATACACATATTCATCGTTTACTATTTCGATGGAATTTAACCAACGGAAAAAATGTGATTCAAACAGAAAAAGATGCGAAACGATTGTTTCCAAAAGAAATCTGGAACGAGTTACATTTGCAAATTATTTGGTACGGACGTCAATATTCTCCTGCTCGTGGTTGGAATTTAGAAAAAGACATTATTACTAAAACTATAGGGAGAAAAGCTGTGTTGGAGGAATATTATAAAAAAGATTCAAGAATAAAGACGTTTAGAAAATAGACTGTTTTGTCATTCCTGTAATTTATACTGAACTTGTTTACGCTGAATTTATTTCAGTGATTCAATAAAACAGGAATCCATAGGAGAAATAAAAAAATATTTCGAGGGTTTTTGAACACTTATTTTCCTCTTTGGGGAAATGTCTAAAAGACAAAGGGGATACATAAAAAAAGCCTCAACTGTTCGTTAAGGCTTTTCTCTCTTAATTCAAATTCAATTCAATGAAATGGTCCGATTTAGTTTTTATAACTTTTAACGATTGGGAAAAGTTAACTAAAAATTGAATTGTTTCTTTTCTAGGTTGCTCCCTAAATTCAGGAGACTTTTTAGAGTAAAGTTGCATCATATAAACTATTTTATTACTTGATTGTTAACTTAATAACGATGCTTTTTTACTTATAGTATTTAATTCACTAAAATAATTTTATTTTTTTCGATTAGTTTTCTTAAATTGATTAATGCATACCGCATTCTTCCTAACGCAGTATTAATACTTACGCCTGTATTTTCTGATATTTCGTTAAAACTCATATCATTATACATCCGCATTATCAATACCTGTTTTTGTTCTTCTGGTAATTCATTTATCAGTTCTCTAACATCTTCATGAATTTGCTCTTTGATCATTTTTTTCTCTGCATTTAGCACATCGTCTCCTAACACAGAAAAAATATCGAATTCATCTGTATTTCTGAATTTTGGCATTCGGTTCGATTTTCTAAAATGATCGATCACTAAATTATGAGAAATACGAACAACCCAAGGTAAAAACTTACCTTCTTCGTTGTAATTTCCTTTTTTTAAGGTTCTAATTACTTTAATAAATGTGTCTTGAAAAATATCTTCGGTAATGTCTTTGTTTTTAACTTTACTATAAATAAAACTAAATAAACGCTGTTGATGTCTCTTAATTAATATTTCAAGAGAATGCTCATTACCATTAATGTAATTGCTAACTAATTTGCTGTCTGGGGTTAAAGTATCACGTATCATAAATTACTTTTAGAAAGCAAGCTTGCTTTCTGGTTTCTATTGTTATTAAATAGTTAAAGTAATTTTAAGCTATACGCACGTGGGTTTTAGTGAATTAATATATCAAATATGATGATAATATTTTACAAATACAAATAAGTTGCTTTTTTAAAATGAAATTTATGTTTTTCTTCTCTTAGAAAATGGTATTTTTAGCGCTTGTTTTTTTAGAAATGAAATTAGACCTCAATAGCGTAAATCCAAAAGAAAATATCATAATTAAAGGTGCAAGATTGCACAATTTAAAAAATATAGATGTTGTTATTCCTCGTAATAAATTAGTGGTTATAACTGGTTTATCTGGCTCTGGAAAATCTTCTTTAGCTTTTGATACGCTGTATGCAGAAGGGCAACGCCGTTATGTAGAAAGTTTGTCTTCATATGCACGTCAGTTTTTAGGAAAATTACACAAACCAAAAGTAGATTATATCAAAGGGATTGCTCCTGCAATTGCCATTGAGCAAAAAGTAAACTCTACAAACCCAAGATCTACGGTTGGTACATCTACAGAGATTTATGATTATATGAAATTGCTGTTTGCCAGAATTGGTAAAACCTACTCGCCTATTTCTAATAAAGAAGTAAAAAAAGACACGGTTGCAGATGTCATCAATCATATAAAAAAATATAAACTAGGTTCTAAACTATTGTTATTAGCTCCTGTTTATTTAGATAAAACAAGAGATTTAAAAACGATTTTAAATATTTTTTCTCAACAAGGGTATGCTAGAATTAAAATGGGCGATTCTATTCTTAGAATAGAAGATTTTTCGATAGATTCTTATAAGAACGAAACCTTGCAATTGGTTATAGATAGAATTATTTTAAAAGATGATGAAGATTTTTACAACCGATTAGCAGATGCCTTTCAAACTGCTTTTTTTGAAGGAAAAGGAACATCTATTATAGAAAATTTAAGCAACAATAACGTTGTTGAGTTTAGCAATAAATTTGAGTTAGACGGAATTACATTTTTAGAACCAAACACGCATTTATTCAGTTTTAACAATCCATACGGAGCTTGTCCTGCTTGTGAAGGTTATGGAAATGTAATCGGAATTGATGAAGAATTGGTGATACAAAACACCGGATTATCCATTTATGAAGATGCCATTGTTCCTTTTAAATCAGATTCGTTTAGTAAATACAAAGACGATTTAATTACGCATGCTTTTGAGTTTGATATCCCTATTCATAAACCTTGGTTTGAACTCACAGAAAAACAAAAAGAATTAGTTTGGTCTGGAAACAAAAGTTTTAATGGAATTCATGATTTCTTTCAAAAATTAGAAGAAAAAAGTTATAAAATTCAGAATAGAGTGATGCTTTCTCGGTATCGAGGAAAAACAAAATGTACTGTTTGTAACGGAAAACGTTTACGAAAAGAAACCAACTATGTAAAAATTGACAACAAAACAATTTCTGACTTAGTTACTTTACCAATTGATGAACTAGCAGATTTTTTTAGTACAATCAACATAAATAAGCACGACTTACAAATAGGAAAACGGTTATTAACAGAAATCAATAATAGAATACAATTTCTATTAAATGTTGGTTTGAGTTATTTGACATTAAATAGAGCTTCTAATTCACTTTCTGGAGGAGAAAGTCAACGAATAAATTTAGCCACTTCTTTAGGAAGTAGTTTGGTAGGTTCTATGTATATTTTAGATGAACCAAGTATTGGTTTGCATCCAAAAGATACAGAACGGTTGATTGGTGTGTTGCAAGATTTACGTGATTTAGGAAACACGGTTATTGTCGTTGAACATGATGAAGATATCATGAAAATTGCAGATTATATTATTGATATTGGACCAGAAGCAGGAACTTTTGGAGGAAACGTTGTTGCCGAAGGAAGCTTTAAAGATATTTTAAAATCAGATTCGTTAACGGCTAAGTATTTGAATGAAGAATTAAAGATTGAAGTTCCTAAAACACGAAGAAAATCAACCAACTTTATTGAAGTTATTGGAGCAAGAGAACACAATCTTAAAAATATTGATGTTACTTTTCCGTTGAACAATCTTACGGTAATTACTGGAGTTTCTGGAAGTGGAAAAAGTACGTTGGTCAAAAATATTCTATATCCAGCAATGCAAAAGAAAATTATTGGTTACGGAAATAAATTAGGTCAGTTTACAGAAATAAAAGGCTCGTTTAACAACTTAAAACACATTGAGTTTATTGATCAAAATCCAATCGGAAGATCATCACGCTCAAATCCTGTAACCTATATAAAAGCCTATGATGATATCCGAAATTTATTTTCGAATCAGAAATTGGCAAAAATTAGAAACTACAAGCCAAAACATTTTTCTTTTAATGTTGAAGGCGGTCGTTGTGAAGTTTGCAAAGGTGATGGAGACGTTACGATTGAAATGCAATTTATGGCAGATGTACATTTGCAGTGTGAAGCCTGTGATGGAAAACGCTTTAAAAAAGAAGTATTAGAAATTACTTTTGTCGGAAAATCAATTGATGATGTTTTAACTTCAACCATTGATGATGCAGTTGCATTTTTCGCAGAAAATGAGCAAACAAAAATTGTTCAAAAATTAAAACCGCTGCAAGATGTTGGTTTGGGTTATGTACAATTAGGGCAATCTTCTTCTACGCTTTCTGGTGGAGAAGCGCAGCGAATTAAACTAGCATCTTTTTTAGTAAAAGGAAATACAAAAGACAAAGCCTTATTCATTTTTGATGAACCAACAACAGGTTTGCATTTTCATGATATTAAAAAATTATTAGCATCATTTAATGCGTTAATTGAAAAAGGGCATTCTATTATAGTAATTGAACATAATATCGAATTGATAAAATGTGCCGATTATATTATTGATTTAGGTTTAGAAGGCGGAAAAAATGGTGGAAATTTGTTGTTTCAAGGAACACCAGAAGAATTAGTTCTTGATGAAAAATCGTACACAGCAAAATATTTAAAAGAGAAATTAGTATCTTAACGTCGTTCTTAACTTTTTACCTATGTAGTTTCTTAGTTAGAAGCAATTTTAGGTGTTTCTATTTTATCAAATAAAACGAGAAGACTAGGTGTTTATGGTATTGTTTTAATGCATTCTATTGTTCTTTATAATGTTATTGTATTTAGGATATGGTTTTAACGTAATTCCTTGGAATTTACAAAATATTTTAAGTGTCTTAATTATCTTTTAGACTTTAAAAACAACTTCATTTACAGAAATATTTACCTATTCTATTTCCTATCAAAAAGGATTGATTTTAAAGATTCTGATAATGAGCTTCCAATATTAAAATCTCAAGAAGCAATTATGGATTTTATTGAAGCTAACGAAGATCTTTCAAATGAATTTAATACATACAACATTGCGATTGAAAAATTTAGATGGAAAACATCTGTAAAAGAGGGTGAATTAGTTATTAAAGGAATAACGACAGTGTTATGCATTTTAAAACCACTTATTAAACCTTACGGAGATTTACAATATATGGAGCCAGAAATTGATAATCTGCGCTTATACAATGTAAACTAAACAAAAAAGGCTATTCAAATTGAATAGCCTTTTTAATTATTATAAAAAATAGCACTCCTACTTGTTGTGTACTTTTAAAATTCTGTCAATTCGAGTGAGTTTTACAATTAAAATGAGTGAAATTTGTGTCGAGAACAAGAATTTTATTTATAAACTAGTTCTCGATATATATTTTTTATTTCGATTTGTTTCACAAGCTACTTTTCAACTAAAATGTGTTTTGATTTCAGCAATACTCAATCTGACAAAAAAATCACTCGAACTGACATTGAAACTTCTATTTTAATTCAAAATATCCAACGGATTATTTCTTTATTTTTTTAAGAATAATATCTATTGCTTTGTCTAATTGTGGCGATTTATTTTCTAATCTTTCTTTAAAATTTTTACCTACATACACATCTGGAGAAACTCCATTTATTTCTAAATCTTTTCCATCTAACGTATAACAACCCCAAGTTGGTAATCTATAGCTAGAACCATCAACCAAAGAACCGCTAGTTGTAAAAATAATCCATCTGTACGTTTCTGTTCCTACAATAGTTCCCATGCCAAGTTCTTTAAATCCTGCTGCAGTCATTTCTGCATCAGATAAAGATTGCTCGTTTACTAATAAAACAATTGGTTTATCTCCGTAACTAAAATTAGATTGACTTGTTAGTTTACCTTCTCTATATTTCCAATTTAGATATTTTTTTTGTCTTAAGAAGTTTAAAACGGCATCGTGTACATTTCCTCCGGTATTAAATCGTAAATCTAAAATTAAACCCTCTTTATAGGCTTCGTCGCTAACTAAATCGTGATAAAATTTGGTCAGTTCACCGCCAGTCATATTTTTCATATGTACATAAGCAATCTTGTTGTTCGATTTTTTATCTACATAAGATTGGTTGTTGTCTTGCCATTCATCATACAACAACGTGCTAATTTCGCTGTAACTTATTGGGTGAATATTCACATCAAATTCGCTCCCTTTTCTTGCAAATCTCAAACTGATTTCTGAGTTAAATTTAGGGTTTGTAAAATAAAATTCTCTATTGTTTCTTATGTCCACTTTTTTACCATTTACAGCAACTAAAACATCGCCTTTTCTAAGGTTTTTTCCTCTAACATCTGTAGGGCTTTCTGAAATAATTCTTTCTATTGTATACGGATTTTCATTATCGAACAAAATCCCTGTTGCCAACGTTTGTGTTCCATAAAATACTTCTTCTTCTTTTCCGAATGAATTAAAACCAAAATGAGATGTATTTAATTCTCCCAACATGTCATTAAAAATCAATCTTAAATTTGCTCTACTTGAAACGTTTGGTAAAAATTCAGCATACGAATCTCTTAGTTTTTGCCAATTCTCTCCATGGAAGTTTTCATCATAATAACTTTGCTCCATTCCTGCCCAAGCCTCGTAATACATTTGCTCAAATTCATCAGATAAAGATTTGTTAAAGTTATGATTGATAGAAATTGGCTTTAATTCATTAGCTTCTAAATTTATAATACTAATTGTTCCTTTAGACAATACATAATGCTTTTTTTTCGAACTCACTAATTGATATCCAAAAAATGGAGAATCGCTTAGTTTAACTGTTTTATTTTCTTCAAAAGGCTCAATGGTTGTTTTCCATATTTTATTTTTTCCTTGATCGTGATTTGATAAATAAATAACATGTGTTTTTTTACCATCTTTAATAATTGAAATATTTCCTTGACTACCAAATTTTGGACTGATTTCGGTTAATCTATCCATCAAGCCTTTTTCGTTTATGATTGTTGGCTCTACTTCTTCCTTTTCATCTTCAGTCTCTTTTTTATCTTTGCTTATTTCTACAAATAAGGCATTTACTTTATCAATCTTAAATGGTTTTTCGTATTTATCTAAAGCCATTTGATACACTTTAGGGACACCATTTCCGCCACCTGGAAAGTTTGGAGCTGTTCTTTCTGATGAAAAATAAATATATTTTCCGTCTGGAGACCAATGTGGATCAGATTCAGAAACCTTAGTTTTTGTGAGATTTATTGATTTTTTTGTAGCAGTATTATATACAAAAATATCTGTTTCAAAATCTCTATATGCATTGTAAACAATGTGATTCCCATCTGGAGAAAAATATGGATTCGCATTATAAAAAGCCCAGAATTCATCTTTTACAATTAGGTCTGTTTTATAATTGTTTAAATCAATTAAATACATGCCATTTCTTCCACTTAAATACACACCTTTGGTTCTGTCTTTATTTAGTGTAAGTTGTCTGTTATTTTGTGTTGTTGTTGTTAATTGTCTTGTTTTAAAAGCGTTGTTTGCACTTGTAACAAACCAATTATAATATCCGTTTACAGATCTAGAAAAAAGCAATGAACTATTATCTTTTAACCATTTTACTTCTTGTACAGCTTCTTTAGGATTTGTTTCTATTTCTTTTACAAACTTTCCTTCAACATCAGATACAAATAATTTTCCTCTAGAAATAAAAGCCATTTTTTTTCCGTCTTGTGAAACATCAAAAAATGTGATATTTCCTTTAACATCAAAAGATTGTTCTTGTTGAGTTGTAGAATTATTATTGATATTTATATTTAATTTTTTTGAAGAATTTCTATCAACATCATAAACATATAATTGATACTCTTTTCTAAAAACAACTTTTTTGCCATTAGCGCTTACTTTTGGCCACATGATTGAAGTAGAAAAATTAGTCAATCTTTTTTTAGATCCATTATCAAACCTATATAAATTATATTCTCCTTTATATTCATCCGATTGAAAATAAACAGTTCCGTTTTTATCAATCGTTGCTCCGAAATCTTTTCCTCTATACGTTGTGTGTTGCGTATATTTTTTAGTTTTTTTGTTGTACGATTTTATGTCTGGATTGTAGTCTCCTTTATACCTTTTTCTGTGTGCAAATCTTGAGCTTTCCCAAGATTCATTAAAATAAATATCACCTGTTTTTGGATGTTCTACAACATTATGAACTGTATTAAAATAATGTTCAAAAGTTCTTTTTGGCGTTCCACCATTAATATTTACTGTGTAATTAGACATAGAATTATATCTGTTTGATGTAAAATTTATGGTCTTACTATCCCAATTCCAAGAAGAAACTGCATCATTACTTTGATAAAAGGTAAGTTGCTGTATTTCACCACCATTTAACGGCATAATATACACATCATTATTTCCATATTGATTACTAGTAAACGCCAACCATTTTCCGTCTGGAGAAACACTTGGGTCCGTTTCTACTCCTTGCATGGCAGTTAATCGGTATGCTTCTCCTCCGTTAGAAGAAACTTTCCATAAATCGCCTTCATAACTAAAAATAACATTAGCTGCGTCTGGAGTTAATGTAGGTTTTAAAGTGAAATGTACACTTTCGCTTTGGGAATATATTGCTATTGAAAACAGCAATAAAAATGTACTTATAAAAGATTTCATAATTCTAAAGTTTAGTTTGAAGTGTGAATTTACTAAATTTTAAATAATATCTTTCTTCTAGAAATGTTAAAATAATTTTATGGCACAGCAAATGGTTGTTTTATAGTGTTCAAGTAAATTAATAATGACTTTTTTAGACTCATAACTTTCTTTTTTTGTTTTGTTTTGCAGTATCAAGTAATGCTCAGAAAATAAATTTTAAAAACTATTCAATTATAAACGGATTGCCACAATATGATATAGTTGATGCAGTTTAAGATACTGTTGGATATCTTTGGTTTGCAACTCAAGGTGGAGTAATTGCTCGTTTTGATGGAAATAATTTTGAAGTCTTCAGCCAAAAAGAGGGATTGCTTTCTAATTTCACAAATTCTCTTTTTTTGAACAATGACAGTTTGTTTATAGGAACAAACTTACTCGATACAATCTTCCCATCCTGCACTTCATATAAGGTAAATCCAGAGCGTATATTAACATATTCTCATATTTAAATGTATCAGGGTCTGCCACCAATACGTTTTGAAACCTTTCTGGTTCTGAATCCAAATCTTTTTTCCAACGAAAAAGTAGGTTGAGAAGGCTCCCCTTTTCTCCAGCGGTAATCAGTATCAGTTTTAAAAAGGTAGTTTTGTTAGATCTACATTTCCACCAGAAATAATTATTCCAACTTTTTTATTTTTAAACTTCTCTTTTTCTCTAATAACAGCTGCAAAAGCAACAGCGCTAGAAGGTTCAATAATAATTTTCATGCGTTCATAAACTAATTTCATAGCTTCGATAATTTCTTCTTCAGTAACTCTAATTATTGAATTTACATGTTTTTGAATAATTGGAAAATTGTGATTTCCAAGTTGGGTTTTTAAACCATCTGCAATCGTATTTGTAGTTGTATTGGTTTCAATTTTTCCGCTTAATAAAGATCGATACGCATCATCAACTTCAAAAGGTTCTGCTCCAATTACTTTACAATTCTCAAGAAAAGAATTTGCATAAAGTGATGTTCCTGCAAGCAAGCCACCACCACCAACAGGTGCAATTATAAAATCTAATTCTTTCACGCTTTCTATTAATTCAAAACTCGCTGTGCCTTGTCCATAAATTACTTCTAAATTATTTGAAGGATGAATAAATGTTGCGCCAGTTTCTTCTTGA
>JBDNGO010000096.1:0-2217 GCA_041689245.1 Flavobacteriaceae bacterium
CCTTGTCCATTTTTATCGGTAATTAGGGCTACAACTTTCCCGTAGCGGTCAAAAATTTCTACCCTGGCAGAAGTGTAGAAACTATTGTTAGAGACAGGAATTTTCCAAGTATCTAAAACGCCATCATTATTAGGGGTAAAGAATTTTGGATAGGTAACCACAGGTACTATTACACTAGCAATACCACAACCGTTTTTGTCTCTAACCAAGACGTTGTAAACACCGCCTTCTAGTCCTTCAAAAAGAGGTTCGTCTTGATAGTTTTTTATGATATTTCCGTCGGTATCGGCTAAAGCAAATTCATAATCTCCAATACCTAAGTTATCGGTACTATTGTCTATGGTAATAGAATTATTATCGGAATCATCTACAACCGTAATATCATTTTCTGTGATGGTGGCAATAATAGACTCGTTTACTTGAATAGTTCTTGTTCTGCTACAACCTGTACCGTTTGTTGTGGTTGCAGTTACGGTGTACAAACCACCAGAACTTACAGTAAGCTCATCGTTGGTTGTAATGGTTCCGTCTGGAGCTAGCCATTCATACGTATAAACAGCTCCTGTTCTTTCTACTTCAATAGTTAAATTGGGGCCATTTAGACATACTATTTGTGGTGTGGCTACTTCGAAGAAAGGTAACGGATTTATAATCACATCAAAAGAGGTATCATCATTTACACAGCCTGTTTTTTTATCTTTAACACGTACATAGATGGTTTGCTGATTTGCTATTGTATTTGAGAACGGACTTGATAGTGCAGTAGCACCACTAGTTGCCTCTGTATTTGAAAGATGAAAAGTAACATCAAAGTCAGCTTGAATTTGCGTAGTTCCTAAGATGGTTAAAATCTGACTATCTAAATCTATATTTTGAACAAATCCATTATCATCTTCAGCATCCAAGCCGTTATCACAATAGCTTAAATTAGAAACCGTTTGTGCAATGGGCTCTGGATTTACAATGACATCAAAATTAGAAATCCCGTTAGTACATTGGGTGTTGGCATTAAAAATACGTACATAAATACGTTGTCTAAAGGCAATATCATTAGAAAAAGGACTTCCTAAAGGGGATGTATTATTTTGTGCATTTATTAAAGACTTATGATACGTAACTGAATAGTTAGTAGGATCTTGAGGTCCTAAAATTCCAGCAGTTTGACTTTCTAAATCAAAGCTTTGAGAAAATCCGTTTCTTGCAGATCCATCAGAATTGTCGTCACAAATTTCTAAATCGTTTACAAAATTAGCAATAGGCAATGGATTTACCACCAGATTAAAAGATACATGATCGTTAAAGCAACCGGTTGCATTATTTTCAACTCTAACATAAATGGTTTGTATATCTCTAGCAGTATTGGTGTACGGAGACGCTAAAGGGTTGCTTCCTGAATTTGCATTTGCTGAAGAGCTATGATAAGTTACTGTGAAATTAGCAGGATTTTGTCCTCCTAAAACCGTAGTATCTTGACTCGTTAAATCAAACGTTTGTACAATTCCGTTAATTCCATTTCCGTCATCAAAATTATCACAAAATTCTAAATTAGGTGGAGTAGTACTTGTTGGTACTGGATCTACATTTAAAGTAATATATGGACCAAAACCTAAACAGGCATTGTCTAATTTACTATCAACTCTAATATAGATTTGTTGCGTTGTTGGGTATCCAATATTTCGATATGCACTTGGATCAGTAATAGCATTCAATTCTGCCAAAGCATCTGCTTCATTTCTAAAGTAAGTAATGGTAGCAAGATTTAACGTTGTGTTTAAAGCGGTAAGTACATCTTGAGTTACAGCACTAAAATCAAAAGAGGTCACACCGTCCGTATCATCATTATTCACGGTGTTGTTGCCGTTAATATCGATAAAGTCATCACATTGTGTAAATGATCTTGAAAAACCACTAGGAATAGCAGTTACAGATACTATTAAATCAAGTTCTGAAACTCTATAACATCCAAAAGTAGAAGTCGCTCTTACCCAAACGGTCTCAGTTGGTTTTACACTTGTCTGAAAGGCGGTGTTGTTTGTAATTACATTTGTATTGGCATTTGCATCTGCTAAAGTTGGAAAGAACGTAAAGGTTTCATTCGCAGAATTTGCAGAAATTTTACTATTGGCTTCGTTTAGATTAAAAATACTAAATCCATCTACATCATCGTCACATTGTTTTAATTCTACAGCAGCGGTGATAATTGGTAATGGGTTTACG
>JBDNGO010000097.1:0-23458 GCA_041689245.1 Flavobacteriaceae bacterium
CTTATTGATTTTGTAATTCCTTCAAATGATGACGCTTCTAAATCTATTGAAAAAGTATTAAGTTATATTATTGATGCTATTGCAAATGGTTTATCTGAAAGAAAAGAAGGGAAAGAAGGAAAAGAAAAAGTTAAAGAAGGAAAAGAAGTAGCTATGGAAACTAAAGCTCCTAAGGCGAAAAAAACTCCTAAAGTTGTTGTTGAAGATGCAACAGAAGAAACAGAAGATACAAAATAATTAAATAAACGAAACACATTGTTTCAAAAAAATATATTATAACATGGAAACGGTAAAGATAAGTGCTGCTGATGTTAAAAAATTAAGAGAGGCAACTGGAGCTGGAATGATGGACTGTAAAAAGGCATTAGTAGAAGCTGAAGGAAACTTTGATAAAGCAATTGATGTTTTACGTAAAAAAGGTCAAAAAATTGCTGCAAAAAGAGCTGATAGAGAATCTACAGAAGGTGTTGCAGTAACAAGAATAAACGCAGAAAACACTGCTGGTGTTGCAATCGTTTTAGCTTGTGAAACTGACTTTGTAGGTAAAAATGATTCTTTTGTAGCATTAGCGGGTCAATTTGCCGACATCGCTTTTAACTACAAAAGCAAAGAAGAATTCTTAGCTGCTGATTTTGGAGGAATGACTGTTGCTGAAAAATTAGTTGAACAAACTGGAGTTATTGGTGAAAAATTAGACATTACTGCGTTTGAAATAATTGAAGCTCCTTATGTTGGTTCTTATACTCACATTGGTAAAATTGCTGCAATTGTTGGTTTAACTAGCGCTGTTGATAAAGCAGATATTTTAACAAAAGATGTAGCAATGCAAATTGCATCTATGGGAGCTACAACATTATCTTATAAAGATTTTGATGCTTCTTTTGTTGCTGCAGAAACTGAAGCAAGAATTGCAGTTATCAAAAAAGAGAATATTGAGTTAGGTAGATTGGGTAAAACATTAAAAAATGTTCCTCAATATATTTCTATGGCTCAATTATCTGAAGATATTATAGCAAAAGCAGAAGACGCTGCAAAAGCTGAATTAAAAGCAGAAGGGAAACCAGAACAAATTTGGGATAGAATTTTACCAGGTAAAATGGAACGTTTTATTTCTGACAACACAACCTTAGATCAAGAACAATGTTTGTTAGATCAAGTTTTTATTAAAGACGAAAATAAAAATGTTGCAGAATACGTTAAAACGTATGGAGATGTTTCTGTAATCGGATTTAAAAGAGTTGCTTTAGGGTAATCTTAAAATCTTTAAAACTACATTAAAAACCATCCTTTTTTAGGATGGTTTTTTTATTTACAAAATCATAATCGACAATGTAAAAAGCTTTCTAAGAAATTCTTATATTTGCTAAACCTTTGTTCCCATAATTTATGCTGAACTTGATTCAGTAAGGTGGGAATCTTTTAAATTAAAAGCAATACATGCAATACAAAAGAATTCTTTTAAAATTAAGCGGAGAAGCATTAATGGGTGAAAGAAGTTATGGGATTGATCCAAAACGTCTATCAGAATATGCAAAAGAAATAAAACAAGTAGTAGAAAAAGGTATTGAAGTTGCTATTGTAATTGGTGGTGGAAATATTTTTAGAGGTGTTGCTGGGGCAATTAATGGGATTGATCGTGTTCAAGGAGATCATATGGGAATGTTAGCAACCTGTATTAATGGTTTAGCTGTTCAAAGCGCTCTAGAAGCAGAAGGTGTTTATACACGCTTACAAACCGCAATAGAAATTAAAGAAATTGCAGAACCTTATATTAAAAGACGTGCAATTCGTCATTTAGAAAAAGGGCGTGTTGTTATTTTTGGAGGCGGAACAGGAAATCCATATTTTACTACAGATACTGCCGCTGTTTTAAGAGCGATAGAAATTAGTGCCGATGCCATTTTAAAAGGAACGCGTGTTGATGGAATTTATACCTCAGATCCAGAGAAAAATAAAGATGCTATAAAATTCGAAAATATTACTTTTAAAGAAGTGATTGAAAAAGGGTTGAAAGTAATGGATATGACTGCTTTTACATTAAGTGAAGAAAACAAATTACCAATTATTGTTTTTGACATGAATACAAAAGGAAACTTATTAAAACTAGTTTCAGGAGAAAAAATAGGTACAATTGTTAATAATTAATTAGCAATATTTTATAAAATTTTAAGTGATGAACGAAGAAATTGAATTTATTTTAGATAGCACAAAAGAACAAATGAAAAATGCCATTGAGCATTTAATAAAAGAATTAAGAGCTATTAGAGCTGGTAAAGCAACACCTGCAATGCTTACAAATGTAATGGTAGATTATTACGGTTCTCAAACTCCATTAAGCCAAGTGGCAAGCGTAAATACTCCTGACGCAAGAACAATTAGCATTCAGCCATGGGAAAAAAACATGTTGCAAGAAATTGAAAAAGCCATTCAATTGGCAAACTTAGGTTTTAATCCAATGAATAATGGTGATATTATTATGATTAATGTTCCTCCTTTAACCGAAGAAAGACGTATTAACTTATCTAAACAAGCAAAAGCTGAAGCAGAACATGCAAAAGTTGGTATTAGAAATGCACGTAAAGATGCTAATAATGAAATTAAAAAATTAGATATTTCTGATGACATGAAGAAAATTACTGAAGCTGAAGTGCAAACGTTAACAGATACATATGTAAAAGAAATTGATACTATTTTTGATGTTAAAGAAAAAGAAATAATGACTGTTTAACACAAGAAATATAAGATTTTATTAAAAAAAAGGAGTGTTCTAGAACACTCCTTTTTTTTTAACGTGCCTGATTATTAAACATTTCCTACATTTGCATAAATTTTTTACTACATGAATTTTTGGACCAAAATTGCTGGATTAATATTAAGAAACAGATACCTTGTCTTAGTATTAGTTGCAGCTTTTACTGCATTTTTGGCTACTCAAATGAAGTATATGCGTTTTTCATATACAGAAGCAAACTTGTTGCCAGAAAATCATGAAGCCAATATAGAATATAATCAGTTTTTAAAAATTTTTGGTGAAGAAGGAAATTTAATCATCTTAGCTGTTAAAGATGCTACCTTATTTACTCCAGAAAAATTTAATGCTTGGAATCAACTTACAAAAAAAATTGATTCATCTAAAGAAGTAGAATTTTCTGTTTCTATTGCAGATATTCAAGAATTAAAAGCAGACAGAAAAAACAGAAAGTTTATTCTAGAGCCTTTATTAAAGAAAGATCCAACAAGTCAAAAAGAAGTTTCAGCAATTAAAAAAGAATTGTTTGAGAATCTCCCTTTTTATGACAATCTGCTTTATAATAAAGAAACAGGAACGGTACAAACTGCTATTTACATCAATAAAGAAATAGTCAATACACCAGTTCGTAAAGATTTTATCTTTACTGTTTTAATTCCGACTATAAAGAAATTTGAGAAAGAGCACAATTTACAAGTTCGTGTTTCTGGAATGCCATATATACGAACCTTAAATTCCCAAAACATACAAGATGAAATTTTGTTGTTTGTTGTTGGTGCTCTATTGATAACAGCAATCATTTTCTTTTTCTTTTTCCGGTCATTTAGAGCCACTTTTATTACACTTTTAGTGGTAATGATTGGCGTTGTTTGGGCATTTGGTTTTATTGGTTTATTCGGTTATGAAATAACCGTTTTAACAGCTTTAATTCCGCCATTAATAATTGTTATTGGTGTGCCGAATGCTATCTTTTTAATCAATAAATATCAGCAAGAAGTTAAGAAACACGGTAACCAAGCAAAATCTTTACAACGTGTTATTTCAAAAATTGGAAATGCTACTTTAATGACCAATATTACAACAGCTTCTGGTTTTGCAACTTTTATTTTCACTAAAAGTCAACTGTTAAAAGAATTCGGAATTATAGCTTCTATAAACATTGTAGGGATCTTTGTTTTGGCTTTATTAATCATTCCTATTATCTACAGTTTTATGCCTTTGCCAAAGAAAAAGCATTTAAATCATTTAGAAAAAAAATGGATCGATAACGTTGTAAATTGGATGGAAAAAATGGTTCGTCATAATCGAATCTCAATTTACATTACAACGGTCGTTATTATTGTTTTTGGGATCATAGGAATTTATCAAATTAGAGTTTCTGGTAGTTTGATTGAAGATATGCCAAAGGGCAGACAATTCTACAAAGACATAAAGTTTTTTGAAGATGAATTTGGAGGTATAATGCCATTAGAGATTTTTATTGACACAAAAAAAGAAAAAGGTGTTATGAAACTTTCTACGCTTAAAAAGATGGAAAAAATTAATGAAGCTATTGAGCAATTTCCAGAATTATCAAAACCAATTTCTATAACAAATCTTGTTAAATACTCTAAACAAGCCTATTATTTAGGTAATCCAAAATACTATCAATTACCAACAACACAAGAGCAAAGCTATATTTTTGCGTATACAAAAAACTCTAATAGCAACTCTAAAATGCTAACTAATTTTGTTGATTCTACAGGCAGATATGCAAGAATTACCACTTTTATGAAAGACATTGGAACCGATAAAATGACAATTATACAAGATCAATTAAATGTTGTGATTGCAAAAGAATTTCCTTCTGATGATTTTGAAGTTCATTTGACTGGAAAAGCTTTAGTTTTCTTAAAAGGAACAAATTATTTGATTAATAATTTAATCATTTCTTTATCATTGGCTATTTTATTAATTGCATTATTTATGGCTTGGATGTTTAGATCCTATCAAATGATTTTAATTTCTTTGATTCCAAATATGCTTCCTTTATTAATTACTGCTGGATTGATGGGTTTTCTTGGAATTCCGATAAAACCATCAACAATTTTAGTGTTTAGTATTGCATTTGGGATTTCTGTTGATGACACTATTCACTTTTTAGCAAAATACAGACAAGAATTACAAACTAATAATTGGAAAATTAATAGATCTGTTTATAGTGCTTTACGAGAAACAGGAGTAAGTATGTTTTACACATCAATTGTATTGTTTTTTGGTTTTTTAGTTTTTACGGTTTCTAGTTTTGGAGGCACAATTGCTTTAGGTGGTTTGGTTTCTGTAACGCTACTATTCGCAATGGTTTCTAATTTGTTATTATTACCATCATTGCTATTGTCTTTCGAGAAAAAAATATCGAATAAAAATGTAATTAAAGAACCTACAATTCAAATTTTACCACCAAAAGAAGTAAAAGATAAAGGAGTAAAATAATTTACGTTTTTATTCACTCTAGTTTCGTTGTTAATTTTACGCTAAAAAGGTATCTTTGCCTTTCACTATTACCTTAGTAATAGTGTTAATTTTATTTTAAGAAGATGAGTAAAAGTAGCGTATTAGAATTATTACAATCAGATAAATTTTCACAAGAAATAACTATAAAAGGCTGGGTTAGAACTTTTAGAAGCAACCGTTTTATTGCTTTAAATGATGGCTCAACAATACATAATATTCAGTGTGTAGTTGATTTTGAAAAAACAGATGAATCTATTTTAAGAAGAATTGCAACTGGGGCCGCAGTATGTATAAAAGGAACTTTAGTTAAAAGCCAAGGAACAGGACAAAATGTAGAAATCCAAGTTTCTGAAATCCAAATTTTGGGAGATTCAAATCCTGATGAATATCCTATTCAACCTAAAAAACACAGCTTAGAGTTTTTAAGAGAAAACGCACATTTACGCGTAAGAACAAATACATTTAGTGCGGTAATGAGAGTTCGTTCTAAGCTCTCTTTTGCTGTGCACAAATACTTTCAAGAAAACGGATTTAATTATGTAAATACCCCTATAATTACTGGTTCAGATGCAGAAGGAGCTGGAGAAATGTTTAGTGTTTCTACTTTCGGAACAAACAAAGCTCCACTAGATGAAAAAGGTAATATAGATTATAAACAAGATTTTTTTGGTAAAGAAACTAATTTAACCGTTTCTGGTCAGTTAGAAGCAGAAACATTTGCAATGGCACTTGGTAAAGTATATACTTTTGGACCCACTTTTAGAGCGGAAAACTCAAATACAACTCGTCATTTAGCTGAGTTTTGGATGATTGAACCTGAAGTTGCATTTATGGATTTAGATGGCAATATGGATTTGGCTGAAGATTTTATAAAATCTGTTTTAGCCTATGTTTTAGAAAACTGTAAAGATGATTTAACATTCTTAGATGAGCGATTAACGCAAGAAGAAAAAACAAAGCCACAAGCTGAACGAAGTGAAATGTCGTTATTAGACAAGCTCCTTTTTATTACTGAAAATAATTTTAAAAGAGTTACATATACTGAAGCAATTGATATTTTACGTAATAGCAACCCTAATAAGAAAAAGAAATTTCAGTACCCAATTAACGAATGGGGAGCAGATTTACAATCTGAGCACGAACGTTTCTTAGTTGAAAAACATTTTAAATGTCCGGTGATTTTATTTGATTATCCTGCCACTATAAAAGCATTTTACATGCGTTTAAATGAAGACGGAAAAACCGTTAGAGCAATGGATGTTCTTTTTCCAGGAATTGGAGAAATTGTTGGCGGCTCACAAAGAGAAGAGCGTTTAGATGTTTTAAAAGAAAAAATGGCTGCTTTAGATATTGATGAAAAAGAATTATGGTGGTATTTAGATCTTCGCAAATATGGAACTGCAGTACATTCTGGGTTTGGTTTAGGTTTTGAAAGATTAGTTCAGTTTGCAACCGGAATGGGAAATATTAGAGATGTTATACCGTTTCCGAGAACGCCACAAAACGCAGAGTTTTAAAATAAATTCATTCAATACAAATGCTAAAACAAAGTTTAAATTTTAAGCTACTACAAAAATTATCTCCACAACAAATACAGTTGATGAAGCTAATTCAGTTGCCTACACAAGCTTTTGAAGAGCGTTTAAAGCAAGAAATAGAAGAAAATCCGGCATTAGATACAGATAAAGAAGAAACTGACGATTTTGATGATTCTTTAGATAACGAATACGAAGATGATGGAAATGAAAAAATTGATGCAGAAGACATCAATATCGATGAATATTTAAGCGACGACGAGATTCCTAATTATAAAACTCAAGCGAATAATTATTCATCAGATGATCAAGATAGAGATATTCCTTATGCTTCAGGAACTACTTTTCATCAGTCATTAAAAAACCAATTAAATACTTTTCGTATTAATGAAGAGGAAAGAATTATTGCTGAATTTTTAGTTGGCAGTATTGATGATAGTGGATATATTAGAAGAGATATTTTAGATTTAGTTGATGATTTAGCTTTTACTCAAAATGTATTTACCACAGAAAAAAAAGTACTTGAATTATTAATTAACGTTGTTCAAAAATTAGACCCAATTGGTGTTGGAGCAAGAGATTTAAAAGAGTGTTTAGTTATCCAACTTAAAGAAAAATCAGCTGAAAAAACAAGATCTTTAGCCATTGATATCTTAGTAACTTCTTTTGATCATTTTGTAAAAAAACATTACAAAAGATTGATGGAAAAGTTTAACATTTCTGAAGATGAATTAAAAGAGGTTATCAAAGAAATTAGTAAATTAAATCCAAAACCTGGCGGTTCTTATACTGGAAATAATAAAAGAGCAGAACAAATTGTGCCTGATTTTTCTATCAGAATTTTAGATAGTGAATTAGATTTAACATTAAACTCTAGAAATGCGCCTGAATTGCATGTGTCTAGAGAGTATAATAATATGCTAAAAGGATATCAAGAATCTAAAGAGAAAACTAAATCTCAAAAAGATGCTGTGATGTTTATCAAACAAAAATTAGATGCCGCAAAATGGTTTATAGATGCTATAAAACAAAGGCAACAAACTTTGTTGGTTACCATGAATTGCATTATGCATTATCAATATGAATATTTTTTAACTGGTGATGAGCGAAACTTAAAACCGATGATTTTAAAAGATATTGCAGATCAGATTAAAATGGATATTTCTACTGTTTCTAGAGTTGCAAATAGCAAATATGTTTCTACGCCTTACGGAACAAAATTGATTAAAGAGTTTTTCTCAGAATCTATGAAAAATGATCAAGGAGAAGATGTTTCTACACGGGAAATTAAAAAAATATTAGAAACGGTTATTGGAGAAGAAAATAAAAGAAAGCCTTTAACAGATGATAAACTATCTTTAGTGTTAAAAGAAAAAGGATATCCAATTGCGAGGAGAACAATTGCAAAATATAGAGAGCAATTAGACATTCCTGTTGCTAGATTACGAAAAGAAATTTAATTTTTGAAGTTTCATAAATTCATATCCGTAATTCTGCATCCAATAGTAATACCAACAATTGGAGTTTTATTATTTCTTTCAATTACGCCAAATGAAATCAAAAAAGAACGCCAATATTTATTGATTAGTCTTGTGTTTTTTTCAACGTATATTATTCCATTAATTTCATTAATCATTTTAAAAACTCTTGGTGTTATAAAAAGTTTTCAAGTAGAAAGCATTAACGAACGGAAAATTCCACTTTTTATAATGCTATTACTTTTTTATGTTTTAGGAAAAGTACTCATCAATATTCCAGATTTTACAGAATTAGGAGTTTTATTCTATGGAACAAATGTTTCACTCGCATTTATATATTTATTGTTCTTATTTAAAATAAAATCGAGCTTACATATTATGTCTTTAAGTACTGCTTTAGGATTTTTTATTCTTTATGGAAACCTACATTCCATCTCAATTTTACCGATAGCGATTCTCTTAATTATTTTAACCGGAGTTTTAGCTAGTTCAAGATTGTATTTAAAAGCACACAATCAAAAAGAAATTTATCTTGGATTCTTTATTGGTTTACTATGACAATTTATTGGTTATAGCTTACTATAAAATATAGAAAATCAACCCTAATCTTAACACTTTTGTGTTGATAGAGTTTGTACCTAAAGTAGATGATTTCAACAACGGAGTTAAACTATAATACAAACTAAAATTAAACGTAGAATATCCAGCTGCTAAGGTTAATCCGTATTGAATTTTATTAAATCGTTCTATATTTTTGTATTCATTTAACACACTATTTGTGGTGTATTCTAAAGTGTTTTTTAAATTATAACTAATTTTAAAACCGCTATAAACTCTCCAAAACTTGTACTTGTTTGCATTGGAAGATCTCCATCTAATCTCAAAAGGAAATTCTAATGAATGTAATTTAAGTTTGTTTGTTGTAACAATACTTGGGTCAACATCAACAATTATAGTATTGTTTTGTGTAGTAATTTTATATCCATGATTAAAAGAATCAAAAGCATAACCAATACCAACACCTAATGCAAGTTTTCCGCTCTTAATTAAAGAAATATCTCGAATATATCCTGTACTTAATCCATACGAAAAGCCGCTTCCAATTACTGCATCGGGCTGGTTAAATAGTTGATTATAACTAACACTAAAATACAATTGATCCTCTAGATATTTGTCTCCTAAACGCAATGAATCTTTTTGCGCATAAAGACTAAAACTTAAGATAGTAAATAAAATAGAAAATAGTTTTTTCATAAATAAGTATTAATACTCTTACAACGTTAAATATACCGTTTTTGTATAAAAAAAGGGCAATCAAATGATTGCCCTTTTAGTGTTTTATAGAAATAGCTTATTGTTGAATTTCTGCTGATTTACGACTAGACAAACTCAATTTTAAAGCTCCTACGTCTCTAAGTTTAAGTTTAATATCTGTAATCGTTCCAACACTAGATTTAATATCTGCTTTAATAGAAGTAGTCATAAAAGGCACTTCAGCTTCAGATACTTTAGATCTTTCGTTTAAAATAAAAGCAGTCACATCATTTGGAGTTGCAATCTTATCATTCAGTTGAATTTTATCTCCACTTCCAAGTTTTTTATCTTTTGCCTTACCAACGTAAATAGTACTAACCAAACTTTTATGCTCCAGTTTTTTTACTTCAGTTGCATTAGGAAGTACGGGGTTTTCTATTTTTAAATCTGTTTCTCTCATCGTTGTTGTAACCATAAAAAAGAACAACAGCATAAAAACAATGTCAGGTAAAGATGCCGTATTTACAGCAGGCATTTCTTTTTTCTTCTTTCCGAATTTAGACATATTTTATTGTTTTTTTAATTAATTAAGACGTTGGTTCTGCATCAGAAATAATTTGAGGGTAGCTGTTTTTTACAAACTCAACTTTTTTCTTCAAATCTTCATTTTTTTGATCATTCTTATAGTCTTCTTCAAGTTGATCATAAGAAACATTATACTTTTCTAAAGCCAATCTATTTCTTAGCTCTGTATATGCTCTTAACAACTCATTTTGCACTTTAATATACATCCCATATTCTGTAAGCCTGTCGCTTTGAACAGAAATAATAGCTTTATTTGGATGATCTGAAGAAGAAGCACTTCTTGCTCCTTTACAATAGTCACATGGACCTGTAGAAACACCGTCTTCTATTTTTCCTTCACCTCCACCATTATCAATAAATTTGATTGCAGCCTCTTTAAGTTTTCCTAATTTCATAGTTTCACCTTCAACAAGCATTTCATTATTTCTATTGATATTAACTTCAAATATGTTTTTCTCTTTAATTACAGGAGGTACATAATCTTTTGGTGGTTTTTCAGATAATTTTTTTGAAATACCTGAATCCACATCCATAGTAGTTGTTACTAAGAAAAAGATTAATAACAAGAAGGCAATATCCGCCATAGAACCTGCATTAATTTCTGGGGTTTCTCTTCTTGCCATAATTTAAGATTTAAATAATCCTTTGAATAAATCGATTACAAAGAATGCTCCAGCAACAATCCCTAAGAACATACTATACCATATTCCTGTACTTACCCATTGGTTTACTGAAGAACCTGCTTCACCACCTAAAAGAATTTTTCCTTGAGGATCTGTAACAGCCAAACTGTCTCCTGTAAAATAAGCCAATACTAAAAGAACTCCTAAAGCAAGTAAACCAAGTAAAGTCTTTTTTAAGCTCTCTGGATTTTTTATCAACCCAAATAACGAAACCACTAGTGTTGCTCCAATTGCTAGGTACAATAAAACTGACGAAAATACTATTATTGGGGTAATTACACTATTTTGAACTTCTGGATTATTCTCTATTGCTAATTTGTCCTCCATAAATATTCTAATAAATAGAATAGCACCTATAAGAGCAACTAAAGCAATAAAAATATTAAGAAGGTTTGATAATTTATCGTTTTTCATAATTCTAATTATTTTTTATATCTAACTAATAAATCAATTAAAGAGATAGAAGCATCTTCCATGCTATTTACAATACTATCTACTTTAGAAACAATATAATTATAAAAAATCTGTAAAATAATAGCAACTACTAAACCAAATACTGTAGTTAAAAGTGCTACTTTAATACCTACTGCTACCACTCCTGGTGATATATCGTTTGCTACAGCAATCATATCAAATGCTTTAATCATACCTATTACAGTTCCCATGAACCCTAACATTGGTGCTAAAGCGATAAATAAAGATAACCAAGAAATGTTTTTCTCTAATAATCCCATTTGAACTCCACCGTATGATACTACAGCTTTTTCTGCAGCTTCAACGCCTTCGTCCATTCTATCTAATCCTTGATAAAAAATAGAAGCAACTGGTCCTTTTGAGTTTCTACAAACTTCTTTAGCAGCTTCTACACCGCCAGAACTTAATGCTTCATCAACACTTGCAATTAGCTTTTTTGTGTTTGTAGTTGCCATGTTTAAATAAATAATTCTTTCAATGGCAATTGCTAAACCTAAAATTAAGGCTACTAATACAATTCCCATAAACTGAGGATCTCCTTCAATAAAACGTTTCTTCAATTCCTGGTGGAAAGTTTCTGATTTAACTGCTTCTTGCGCGAAAGTTGATTGAATAGCTCCAAAAAACATGAATCCTGCTACTGTTAGGATGTTTGATACTTTTTTCATCTTTGTTATAAATTAATTTTTAATAGTTAATGGGTTTAAAGATATTGATTTTAATTTCAAATCAACAAAAAATGTCTTTTCAAATTTTAGAATTAAATTTATTAAAATTCAAATCTTATTGTTTTGAGAGTGCCAATTAACAAAAAAATGTTGAGTCTCTAAAAAAAATAGAACCTTTTTATGCTTAAAAAGCAAAATTTAACTCAATTCGACACTAATTTAGTAATGAAGTGACATTTACTCTGTTGGATTTACATAAATTTTTGCTTTTAATTAAAAATTTAACTCTCCTCTTAATGGTTTTTCAAATACTTTTTTAAACTCTTTATTAGAAATTTTTTCTCCTAATAAATACATTAATTTTGCAATGGCAGATTCAGTCGTAATGTTTTTCCCATCAATAACCTGAATTCTTTTTAATTCTATACTAGTTTCATAATGCCCTAAAATAACACTTCCTCCTACACATTGTGTAACATTAACAATTTGTATGCCATTTTTTATTGCTTTTTCTAACAGGCTAATAAACCATTGATATGTCGGCGCGTTTCCAGAACCGTAAGATTCTAAGACAATGCCTTTAAGATTTTTAATTCCTATAATACTTTTAACAACTTCCTCTGTTATACCAGGGAATAATTTTAAAACTACTATATTATTATTCAAAGATTTTCGAACAATAAGTTGAGAATTTTTTGTGGGTGGCTTTAAAAGTAAATCGTAATTAAAATGTAAGTGCACGCCACTTTCTGCTAAAGGTGGATAATTTGAAGAAGCAAATGCTTCAAATTGTTCTGCATTTATTTTTGTAGTTCTGTTTGCTCTGTATAATTTATATTCAAAATATAAACAAACTTCAGAGATTACAGGTTCATCGTCTTTTGTAGCACATGCAATTTCTATAGATGTAATTAAGTTCTCTTTTGCGTCTGTTCTTAAATGCCCAATTGGCAATTGCGAACCTGTAAATATTACTGGCTTTGCCAAATTCTCTAACATAAAACTAATTGCAGATGATGTATACGACATCGTATCTGAACCAGTTAACACAACAAACCCGTCAAATTTAGAATAATTATCTTCTATAACTTCTGCAATGGTTACATAATACTCGGTATTCATATTAGAAGAATCTATTGGTTCTTTAAATGAATACGTATCAATTTTACAATTTAACTGAACTAACTCTGGAACTTTATCTAAAAGCTGCTCGAAATTAAATGCTTTTAATGCATTGGTTTCGTAATCTTTTACCATCCCAATTGTTCCTCCAGTATAAATTAGTAAAATGCTAGGTTTACTTGCCATTATTGCAATAAATTAGTGTGGTAAATGTATTAAATAATAACTAAAAAATATACAATTAAGATTACCCTATAAAGAAATCTAGTAAAACGAAGTGATCTTTTTCTTAAAATAAGATTGCCATAGTTTACAAAAAAGTAAACTTCGCCGTAACAACTATAAAAAGAGATCGTTGAAAACAGGAAATAGCTTCAAATAAAAATCATACTTAATATGAGATTCCTGCCTACGCAGGAATGACAATTATGCTGGTTTTTGTCTGGATTCTTGGTTCTAAAATCTAAATTCTTCTTTTAATCATTCAACTTTAAAATCGCCATAAATGCTTCTTGCGGAATTTCTACATTCCCAACTTGTCGCATGCGTTTCTTTCCTTTTTTCTGTTTTTCCAGCAACTTTCGTTTACGAGAAATATCTCCACCATAACATTTTGCTGTTACATCTTTACGCAGTGCTTTCGTAGTTTCTCTGGCAATAATTTTCGCCCCAATTGCAGCCTGAATAGGAATATCAAACTGCTGTCTTGGAATTAATTCTTTTAATTTTTCAGTGATTTTTTTACCAATAGAATACGCATTATCTGCATGTAATAATGCAGAAAGTGCATCAACAGGTTGCGCATTTAATAAAATATCAACCCTTACTAATTTAGATGGGCGCATTCCAATCGGAGAATAATCGAAGGAAGCATATCCTTTAGAAACTGTTTTTAATCGATCGTAAAAATCGAAAACAATTTCTGCTAACGGCATATCAAAAGTCAATTCAACTCGCTCGGTTGTTAAGTATGTTTGATTGGTAATTTCTCCACGTTTTTCAATACACAAGCCCATTACTTGACCAACAAAATCAGATTTTGTAATAATGGATGCTTTAATATATGGTTCTTCTACTCTATCTAAACTTGATGGGTCTGGTAAATCTGTTGGGTTATTTAAAATGATAATTTCATTTGGGTTTTTCCGTGTATATGCATGATATGAAACGTTTGGAACTGTTGTAATAACAGTCATATTAAACTCGCGCTCTAAACGTTCTTGAATAATTTCCATATGTAACATTCCTAAGAATCCACAACGAAAACCAAACCCCAAAGCAGCAGAACTCTCTGGGACAAAAACTAACGAAGCATCATTTAGTTGCAATTTTTCCATAGAATAACGCAACTCTTCATAATCTTCTGTGTCAACAGGATAAATTCCTGCAAAAACCATTGGTTTTACATCTTCAAAACCATCAATATTTTCTGTAGTTGGATTTGCTGCGTCTGTAATAGTATCTCCTACTTTTACTTCTTTTGCTGTTTTAATTCCTGTAATTAAATATCCAACATCCCCTGTTTTTACAGATTGTTTTACTACCTGACTTAGTTTTAATGTTCCAACTTCATCAGCAAAATATTCATTATTTGTTGCCATAAACTTGATGCGTTGTCCTTTCTTTATCTCACCGTTAAAAACTCTAAAATAAGTTTCAATTCCACGATAAGAATTGTAAACAGAATCAAATATTAATGCTTGTAATGGAGCATTTGGATCTCCTTTTGGAGGAGGAATTCTCTCTATAATTGCTTCTAAAATAGCATCAACTCCAAAACCAGTTTTTCCGCTAGCATGAATTATCTCATCGGCATTACACCCTAATAAATCTACAATATCATCGGTTACTTCTTCTGGATTTGCACTTGGTAAATCAATTTTATTTAAGATTGGAATAATCTCTAAATCATTACCCAACGCCAAGTATAAATTAGAAATTGTTTGCGCTTGAATACTTTGTGCAGCATCAACAATTAACAATGCGCCTTCACAGGCAGCAATAGAACGAGAAACTTCGTATGAAAAATCTACGTGACCTGGAGTATCAATTAGGTTTAAAATATATTGTTCCCCTTTATACGTATAATCCATTTGAATTGCATGCGACTTTATGGTAATTCCACGTTCGCGCTCCAAATCCATACTATCTAATAACTGATCTTTCCTTTCACGATCCGTTACAGAACCTGTTAAATCTAATAATCTATCTGCCAACGTACTTTTACCGTGATCAATATGTGCGATAATGCAAAAGTTTCTAATATTCTTCATTCGTTAAATCTTGTTTCTAAAATAGTGCGTAAATATACTCTAATTATGGTTGATTTATTTACCAATAAATCTTGTTCTCTATACAAATTTTTTTATTCTTCAAAAATTAACTCGAACTGACAAAAAAACAAAATGCAACTGCGGTGCTAGTCTTGCCATTCTGCAATAAACAAATTGGTATCATGACCTCCATTGTTGTTCCTATTAGATGAAAAAATTAGTTTAGATCCGTCTGGAGAAAACATTGGAAATGCATCAAAAACACCATCATACGTAATTTGCTCTAAACCTGTTCCGTCAATATGTATCATAAATAAATTAAATCCATCATGCTTTTTTTTATGATGATTTGTTGAGAAAATAATTTTTTCTCCATTTGGATGAAAAAAAGGAGCCCAATTTGCAGTTCCTAAATCTGTTATTTTCTTTAAATTGCTACCATCAACATTACAACTATATAATTCCATATTTGTTGGCATTACCAAATTTTGAGCTAATAAATCTTTATACTCTTTAATGTCTTCAGTTGTTTTAGGACGAGAAGCACGAAAAATTAATTTTGTACCATCTGGTGAGAAAAACGCTCCACCATCATACCCTAATTCATTGGTTACTTGTTTTACATCAGAACCATCAATATTCATTGTATATAAATCTAAGTCACCATTTCTTGTAGATGTAAAAACAATTTTATCTCCTTTTGGAGAAACAGTAGGTTCAGCATCATACCCTTTTTCATCTGTTAACTGTTTTAATTGATTTCCTTTTGTATCTGCAATAAAAATATCGAAAGTTTCATATACTGGCCAAATGTATTTGCCTCCATGATCTTCTTTTTTTGGTACAGGCGGACAAGCTTTACTTCCTAAATGAGTAGATGAGTAAACAATAGTAGAATCTCCTGGTAAAAAATAGCTACATGTTGTACGTCCATCTCCTGTACTAATCAATTGCGGTTTACTTCCGTCGGAAAGGTCTTCAGTAATATTCATCATAAATATTTGGTCACATTCTAAACCCCATTTTTTATTATTAGATTGAAAAATAATTTTTTTCCCATCAAAACTCCAATACGCCTCAGCATTATCTCCACCAAAAGTTAATTGCTTAATGTTTTTTAAATGTTTTTCTTTTGGATAATGTATCACATTCGTAATTACTGTTGCTCCAGATTTTGCGTTATATTCGTCTTTGATTTTTGTGCCCTTTTCGTCTTTACATGATATAACCAAAAGTGTTGCTAACACTAAAAATATCGTTCTGCTTTTCATTATGTATTGTTTTAATTTTCTACCTAATAATTATTAGTTATTTTTGGCAAAAATAATACATACACCATGAAAAACTTACTAATTTTAATCTTTTTATCACTACTAATTTCTTGTAATAAAGAATACAAACCTGAAAATAAGATTAAAGAAGATGTTGCTTTTTTAGCTGATGATACATTAGAAGGAAGACAAACAGGAACTCCAGGAGAAATAAAAGCTTCTGAGTACATTAAAGATAGATTTGAAAAATTAGGTTTAACACCAAAAGGAACAGATGGTTTTTATCAATCATTTACTTTTAAACCAAAAACACATCCGCATGAAGAAGTTAAATTTACAGAAAATGCTGACGGAACAATTACTGGAAGAAATGTAGTTGGATTTATAAACAACAAAGCAAAAAATACGGTAGTTATTGGAGCACATTTTGATCATTTAGGGTATGGCGGAGATGGTTCTTTATATAGAGATTCTATAAAAGCTATTCATAACGGCGCAGATGACAACGCAAGTGGTGTTTCAATCCTTTTAAACTTAGCTAGTAAATTAAAAAATACCAACACAAACAACAACTATGTATTCATCACTTTTTCTGGTGAAGAAATGGGCTTATTAGGTTCTAATTACTTTGTGAAAAACCCAACAATCGATACAAAATCAGTTTCATATATGATTAATATGGATATGGTTGGTAGATTAAAAGATAGTGCTTTGGCGGTTTACGGAACAGGAACTTCGCCTGTTTTTAAACAAGTATTAGAATCTCAAAATAATGCTTTTAAATTGATTCAAAAAGAATCTGGTATTGGACCAAGTGATCACACAAGCTTCTATCTAGCTGATATACCAGTATTGCATTTCTTTACAGGACAACACAAAGATTATCACAAACCAAGTGACGATACGGAAACATTAAATTACGATGGAATGGTAAGCATCTCTAACTATATTTTTAATGTGATTTCTAATTTAAATGACAACGCAAAATTAGAATTTACAAAAACGAAAAACGAAAGCGAAGAAACGCCTCGTTTTAAAGTTGGTTTAGGTGTAATTCCTGATTATATGTATGACGGAAAAGGAATGCGTATAGATGGAGTTAGCGAAGGAAAACCAGCACTTGCTGCAGGAATTAAAAAAGGAGATATCGTTATAGAATTAGGCGAAAATAAAATTACAGATATGATGAGTTATATGAAAGCATTATCTGTATTTAAAAAAGGAGATAAAACAACGATTGTTTTAAAAAGAAACGGGAAAGAAGTAAAAGCTTCTATTCAGTTTTAAAGGCTGTCATTTCGAGTGAATTTTACGATTGAAAAGAGTGAAATTTGTATCGAGAAGTCTTTTTAAAAGGTTCTGTTTATCATTCCTGCGAAAGCAGGAATTCATAGAGAAAAAATTTAGATTCCTGCTTTCGCAGGAATGACAAGTCTAAAAAAGTACGATGTAAACACAAAAACATCGTGCTTTTTTGTTTTTTATCATCAAATAAAAAGACGTAATTTTGCAACCTAAATTAAAGTTTTGGTTAAAATAGGAGACATAGAATTACCAGATTTTCCGTTGTTGTTAGCACCAATGGAAGATGTTAGTGACCCACCATTTAGAGCTTTGTGTAAAGAACTAGGCGCAGATGTTGTGTATACAGAATTTATTTCTTCTGAAGGATTGATTCGTGATGCTGCAAAAAGCGTGATGAAATTAGACATCTACGAAAAAGAACGTCCGGTTGGAATTCAAATTTTCGGAGCCAATCTAGAATCGATGTTGAGAACTGTTGAGATTGTTGAAAAATCAAATCCAGACATTATTGATATTAACTTTGGTTGTCCGGTTAAGAAGGTCGTTTGTAAAGGCGCTGGAGCAGGGATCTTAAAAGACATCGACTTGATGGTTTCTTTAACCGAAGCCATGGTAAAACACACCAACTTGCCAATTACAGTAAAAACACGTTTAGGGTGGGATGAAGATTCTATAAGAATTGTAGAAGTTGCAGAACGATTACAAGATGTTGGCTGTAAAGCAATTTCTATTCATGGAAGAACACGTGCACAAATGTATAAAGGAAGTGCAAATTGGAAACCAATTGCAGACGTAAAAAACAACCAAAGAATGCACATTCCTATTTTTGGAAATGGTGATATTACATCTCCAGAAAAAGCAATGGAAATGCGTGATGTTTATGGTTTAGATGGCGCAATGATTGGTAGAGCATCTATTGGTTCTCCTTGGTTTTTTAATCAAGTAAAACACTTTTTTGAAACTGGCGAACATTTACCTTCACCTACAATTTCTGAACGTGTAGAAATTGCTCGCAGACATTTAACAATGGCAATTGATTGGAAAGGTGAAACGTTGGGTGTTTTAGAAACTAGAAGACATTATACCAATTACTTTAAAGGAATTCCGCATTTTAAAGAATATAGAATGAAAATGGTAACTTCTGATGATGCAAAAGATGTGTTTGCTGCTTTTGATGAAGTGTATGAAAAATTTGGAGATACTGTAATTCCGGTTTTTAGTTACTAATTAATTACTCCAATACAATCTATTAAAAGACTATCATCTTCTTCTATAAAAAAATCTATTTTCAAATTAGTTTCATCTTTTAATTTTAAAAAATTAGTCTTTATTTTTTTATACCCAACTGTAGACACTTCTATATATTGTTTAATATCACTTTTAATAATCTTAACCGAATATTCACCACTTATAGAAGCCTCAGCCTTTATACATCCTATCAAGATTTGAGTTTTACTTAACGGCTCATTGGTTTTAATATCTACTATTTTTCCATAGATTAATACTTCTTTTTGATTATTTTCTGAATTATTTTCTGATTGGGTTAATATATAACCTCCTTTATTATTAGTTGGTATAAGTTCTCTTTTTATAGAAGAGCAGCTAAAAACAAATAATGTTGTTAGTAATAAAATTACTTTTTTCATTTCTTTATTTTTCAATAAAGCTAGCAGAAATTCTGCTACTGGCAATTTTTGAAGCGATAAATCCTAGAATACTAATTGTAATTGCTACAATTAGTAAATTCATAAATCTAAATTCTACCGGATACGGAATTGATTGCGTGATCATAAAAAAGGCAAATTGCTTTTGTAAAAGAATTAGAATTGTTCCAATTAGCAACCCAATAAACAATCCAAAAAGTGTTAATAAAAAACCTTGTAACACAAATATTTTTTTAATTTCTTTTATCGTAACACCCAAATTAAAAAGTGTTTTTAAGTTTTGTTTTTTGTCGATAATCATCATAATAATCGCGCCAATTACATTAAACAACGCAATAATAATAATGAGCGTAAATATTAAGTAAGAGATTAATCGTTCTGTATTTAAAACTTTATAGGTTACCGCGTTAAATTGCGTTTTTGTTTCCACTTTAAAACGATTTCCTAACGCTTTTTGAAACTCGGCTGCAAAAGCATCATAATCTACATTTTCAGTTAATCGCAACTCAATTGAAGTAACTTGATTTTCTTGATAACTCAATAACTGTTGCGCCAATCTTAAATTTACAAATACATATTTATTTGCAAAATCTTCCAGCCCTGTATACACTCCAGAAATTTGAACATCGGCAGAATTAAAAGCAGAAGATGCACTTACAATTAATCCTTCGCCAGCTTTCGGAACTTTAATTTGTAAGGGCTCGCCAAAGTTTAAAATGCTTAGCGATAATTTATCAGAAATGCCAAAACCAATAACTGCTGTATTGACAAACTCAGAATCTAGCCATTGACCAACATTTAAAGTCGAATCTATTCTTGTAATCGACATATAATTAGCACTCACGCCTTTTACATAGGCTATTTGATCCCGTTGTTTATATTGTAAAAAGGCGCGCTCTTCTACTACAGAAGCAAATGCTTTAATATTTTTATTAGATGTTAAAAGTGATGTGATAGAATCTGAAACGATAAACGATTTTCCTTTTGTGGCTGTAATTTTTATATCTGGATCAGAATAATCCAACATATTATTGGTAAATGATTTAAAACCAGAAAATCCTGAAAGAATAATAAACAACGCCAACGAACCAACAATAACTCCGAAAGAAGCAATAATGGTAATAATATTAATGGTATTGTTTCCGCTTTTAGCGAACAAATATCTCTTAGCTATGTAAAAAGGAAAATTCACAATTTTTGTATCAAATCACTACAAACTAACTGCAAAAAAAGTTGTGAAGCAAACAAATTAACGTTTTTGACGTCTTGGTAAGATCTCTGGATTTTTAATTGGGTTTGCATCTTCTCCTTTTAAGGATTTATCAATTTCTTCAATATAATCTAAAGAATCGTCTCCAAAAAAAGATAATTCTGGCATTCTACGCAACTGATTTTTTGTGCGTTTTGCCATTTCGTGTCTTATTAAAAAAGTATTAGACTGAATTCCTTTAACCAATTCATCTCTTTTTTCTGATGGAAAAATACTCAAATACACTTTTGCAATACTCAAATCAGTTGTCACAGTAACTTTAGAAACAGAAATAATAGTTCCTTTCATTCCGTCTTGTGCAGCTTTCTGAAGCACATCAACCAAGTCTTTTTGGATTACTCCAGCAATTTTTTTCTGTCTATTTGTTTGTTCCATGCGGCAAATTTACGCATAATTCCCAAAAGAATGTTTATTTTTGATGCATAGAAAACATATCTGATGGACAAAATTGAACATATTGGAATTGCCGTAAAAAGTTTGGAAAAATCTAACCTGTTATTTACCGCACTTTTAGGAAAAGCACATTATAAGGTTGAAGAAGTAAAAAGCGAAGGCGTAAAAACTTCTTTTTTTGATGTTGGCCCTAATAAAATTGAATTGTTAGAAGCTACAAATCCAGAAAGCCCAATTGCAAAATTTATAGCTAAAAAAGGAGAAGGAATTCATCATATTGCTTTTGCGGTTACCGATATTAAAGCAGAAATAACACGTTTAAAAGCGGAAGGATTTACTGTCTTAAACCAAGAACCAAAATTGGGTGCAGATAATAAATTGGTTGCTTTTTTACATCCAAACACCACTAACGGAATTTTAATAGAATTGTGTCAAGAACAAGAATAATTTTAACAAAAATACTGCAAAATATTGACTAAAAATTGCTTGTTAATTTTTGTATCTTGCGAGCTATAAATCAATAAAACCTATGTCTGTATCTTTTGATAAATATCAAAAAAGAAGATTACGTTCTTCTTACTTCTCTGTAATTGTAAGTATTTCTTTGGTGTTATTTATGGTTGGTGTTTTAGGATTAATTTTATTAAAATCTACAAGTGTTGCCAATCACGTTAAAGAAAAAACAGCAATGACGCTGTTTTTAAAAGATAATATTTCCAAAAAAAACATCGAAGATTTAAGAGAATCTTTATTAAAAGAAAAGTTTACTAGAGCTATCGTTTACATTTCTAAAAATGAAGCTGCAAAATCTCATAGCAAAGATTTAGGGGAAGATTTTGTACAATTTCTGGGTACAAATCCGCTTAAAAACGGAATCGATATTTATTTGAAAGCTGAATTTGTGACACCAGAAAAAATGGCTGAAATCGAAAAACGTTTTCAAAAAAATGCCTTTGTTTTAGATGTTTCTTATGACAAACCACTAATTCTGTTTTTAACAAAAAATATCCAGAAAATTAGTTTTTGGTTGCTAGTTGTAAGTGCCTTTTTTGCGTTAATTTCAATATTATTAATCAATAGTGCTTTACGCTTATCTGTCTATTCTAAACGATTTAATATTAAAACCATGCAAATGGTTGGTGCAACAAAAAGCTTTATTAGAAAACCTTTTCTTTTACAGGGAATAAAATTAGGAATGATTGGTTCAATTATATCATTAATAGGCTTAGGAACCGTTATTTATTATACAGACAAATACATACCATCATTGCAATTGTTAAACGATTATATGTTGCTAAGCTATTTATTTGGTGGTGTTTTAGTTGTGGCTTTTTTAATTACTTGGTTAAGTACGTATTTTGCAACGCAACGTTTTTTAAATTTACAAACAGACGAATTATATTATTAATATGAGTAAGAAAGATAGTAATTCAAAACCTGAATTTCTTTTTGGTAAAAGAAATTATATCATTATGCTAATTGGAGCTGCGTTTATTGCCTTAGGATTTATCTTAATGGCTGGTGGCGGAAGCGATGACCCAAATGTGTTTAACGAAGAAATTTATAACTGGAGAAGAATTCGTTTAGCGCCAACCTTAGTAATTATCGGATTAGGAATAGAAATTTATGCAATTCTAGCAAAACCTAAAAAGTAAAATGGATTTTATAGAAGCAATTGTTCTTGGAATTATTCAAGGATTAACTGAGTTTTTACCTGTTTCTTCTAGCGGTCATTTAGAATTAGCAAAAGCTATTTTAGGTGATACTTCTATTCCTCAAGAAAGTTTAACATTTACGGTGGTATTGCATTTTGCAACTGCATTAAGTACGGTTGTAGTTTTTAGAAAAGAAGTCGCAGAAATATTTAAAGGATTATTTCAATTTAAATGGAATGAAGAATCAAAATTTTCTTTAAAAATTATTGTTTCAATGATTCCAGCAGTAATTGTTGGATTGCTCTTTGAAAAAGAATTAGAAGCCTTTTTTGGAGGAAAAATATTATTAGTTGGTTCTATGTTGCTCGTAACAGCTGTCCTATTATTATTGGCAGATAGCGCAAAACAAACAGACAAAAAAGTATCGTATTTAAATGCTATAATCATTGGAGTTTCTCAAGCAATTGCAATGTTACCAGGAATTTCTAGATCTGGCGCAACAATTTCTACCTCTGTATTATTAGGAGTTGACAGAAGCAAAGCAGCACGCTTTTCTTTTTTAATGGTTGTTCCTTTAATTTTCGGA
>JBDNGO010000098.1:0-1293 GCA_041689245.1 Flavobacteriaceae bacterium
AAGTCTGGATAATCGGCTCCCAATTTTGCTGTTGCGAAGTTTATTCTTTCAGTAGTGTTTTTCGTTGTCAAAAGAAAAATTTTTTTAATTAAAATCGATATTCAAATATAAAACGAATATATACACAAAATGGTTTAGGTCTTAGAACGTTTGTTCTAAAGACCTCAACCTAAGTTTGTTTAAGCTTTTAAAGCTTATTTAAGCTCAACCTCAGCTCCTGCTTCTTCTAAAGATGCTTTAAGCCCTTCAGCCTCATCTCTAGAAATACCTTCTTTGATTGGTGCTGGTGCACTATCAACGATACCTTTTGCTTCTTTTAATCCTAATCCTGTTAATTCTTTAACTAGTTTTACAACTGCTAACTTAGATTGACCTGCTGCTGTTAAGATTACATCGAATTCAGTTTGCTCTTCTGCTCCACCATCAGCACCAGCTGCTGCTGGTCCTGCTACTGCTACTGCAGCTACTGCTGGCTCAATACCGTATTCATCTTTTAAAATAGTAGCTAAGTCGTTAACCTCTTTTACTGTTAAGTTAACTAATTGCTCTGCGAAATTTTTTAAATCTGCCATTTTAATTGTTTTTAAAAATTTTATTTATTTTAGTTTATTAGTGCGCGTACTTATTTTTCTGATAATGTTGATAGAATACCTGATAATTTTTGACCACCTGATTGTAATGCTGAAATAACATTTTTAGCTGGTGATTGTAATAATGCAATAATATCTCCGATAAGTTCTTCTTTAGACTTAATGTTCACAAGAGCATCTAATTGGTCATCACCTACATAGATAGCTTCTTCAATAAAAGCACCTTTTAATAAAGGCTTTTTTGATTTTTTTCTGAACTCTTTGATTACTTTAGCTGGCGCGTTTCCTGCTTCAGCAATCATAATAGAAGTATTACCTTTTAATACATTTGGTAACTCTCCGAAATCTTTATCAGATGCTTCCATTGCTTTTGAAAGCAATGTGTTTTTAACAACTGCTAACTTAACATTTGCTTTAAAACAAGCTCTTCTTAAATTAGATGTACTTGATGCATCTAATCCTGAAATGTCTGCTAAATAGATAATGTTAGTATTTGCTAATGTCGCTGTTAAATCTTGGATTACTTGTGATTTTTCTTCTCTTGTCATAATTTCTAATTTAACTGCTTATTAAACTGATTTAAAATCAACTGCAACACTAGGACTCATTGTACTAGAAATGAATACACTTTTAATGTATGTTCCTTTAGCTGTAGTTGGCTTTAGTTTAACAATTGTTTGTAATAATTCATTTGCATTATCTG
>JBDNGO010000099.1:0-10581 GCA_041689245.1 Flavobacteriaceae bacterium
CACAAAAAGTATCCTAATGGAAAAATCACAAGAAGCACGCTACATTAAGCGAACCCAAAAAGACTATTCGATGTCTTTTAAATTAGAAGTTGTACAAGCAATAGAGCAAGGAAAGACTTCTATTATCCAAGTTAAGAAAGAATATGCTATTCAATCCCGTTCTACTATTGTACAATGGCTCAGAAAATTTGGTAACTTTGATTGGGACAATCAAACACCTTGTAATATGCCAAAATCACCAGAACACAAAATAATGAAACTTGAAGCGCAAGTTAAATTATTAGAAAAACAGAAAGCACTTCTTGAACGAGAAGCTTATGTCGCAGATAAGAAAGTGATCATTTTTGATATGATGATGGAAATTGCATAATGAAACAAGATTGGTTTTCAAGACTGTATGATGATGAAATCAAGAATTTAAAAGCAAAAATTAAAATTCTAAATGCAGAGTTTGAAAATGAAAAATCAGAATTGAGTGAGCAAAGAAAACGAGATTACAGAATTTACAAATTGTGTTTAGCGACTGCATATAATAATGATTTAGGAAATAATCGAGAAGCAAAAATAACTTCTGATGAGTTATCTATAATATTAACACTTTCAAAGCAACTTGGGCTTTCTCAAGAAGAAATTAAACTAATTAATTACACGATATTACCAATTAAAAAATCGGATATACAAGATGCAATTAATAGTTTGAAAAACATTGGTGTTATTTTCTATTCAAAAAAAGACAGCACAATATATGTTGCTGATGAAATGGTCAGACTTTTAAGAAGGATAAGAAAAAAAGAAGTTGCCGAAAAATTCAACAGAAGAACATTAAAATTATTGAGAGAGCCAATAATCAATCAAATTGCTAAAAACCACAATATTGACAGAAAACTTACCTATTCTCAAAAAATTGAAGGAATAATTAAAGATGGTGTTTCTTTTACAAGTTTACTTTCTACAGAAATTTACAAAGACGGAATTACACTAACTGAAAAGAAAAAAACGCTAAACCAACTTTGTGAAAAAGGGCTAAACATAAATAACTTAAAAGGAAACACATTAGAAGACAAAATCAATAGTCTAATTGAACATTTTGAAAATGTAGAAAAAGATGAAAAGGTTGGTATCTCATTAGATGGTTATGAAAAATTATTAACAGAACTTAATCTATCATTGCCAAAATTAAACAAGCAATTAAAAGACCATTATGAATTACAAGACGAGTATGTTTTAAAAGCAATATTTATTCTTGATTATAACATAAAACCAAGAGATATTCTAGATTTAATAAATTAAAGAAGATTTGTCCAAATTCATAAAAGAAAATGGAATCAAGCAACGTGGTGATGATATTTTAAACATAATTGAACATTACAAAGATGTTGAAAATTTGTATTTAGAAAATTATGAAAATGTTGGTTATAGAAACCTTAACTTGTTAAAAGAGAACGGAATTTCAATAAAAGAAAGCGAATTAGGTTTAAAATTCGAAGAGTTAACTAAGGTCATTTTTAAAGGCTTAAAGTTTAACGTAGATGAAAAATTTAAAAATCAACTAAATACAAATAAGGATATGATTGACATTCTTTTAAATTTAGGAAATAATGAAGTAATAATTGTCGAGTGTAAAACAAGCAAGGAAAAAGGTTACAATAAGTTTAGTTCTGTTTCGAGACAATTAAAATCTTATCAAAATTTAGCTTTAAAAAATAATTTAAGAATTGTGAAAATATTACTAATCGCACCAGAGTTTAGTGATGATTTTGTAACTGACTGTGAAATGGATACCGAAATGAATTTATCATTAATTTCATCTTCCGCTTTATTGAATATATTTGACTCATTTAAAATATCGAAATATCAAGAATTTCCACACGTTTTATTTAGAGATGTTTTGATAAATGAAGAACGAATTTTAAAAGCATTGACTAAATAGCAAGTTGCCAACACCATATAAAATTAATTGTTAATCCTAGCCTACTTCAGAAAATTATTAGTTATTTTTTATTTGTATTAATGCATAATCTTAAACAGCAATTCTTTTAAAATATCTGCTTGTGGCATTCCGTTTGCGCCAACACCTTTGCTTTTAACATCAGCTTCTCTTAATAACCCAATTATTTGAGAAACTTTTCGCATCGGATAATTTTTAGCAGCGCTAACATAATCATCAACAAAATATGGGTTTATACCCAACGATTTGGCTACATTCATTTTATCTTTAAGTTGTAATCCGTGGTATTGTAATACTTGTGTAAAGAAACTATTCAGCAAAGAAATGGTCATTACAATCGGATTGTTCTTTGGGTTTTCTGCAAAATAATTGATAATTCTATTTGCATTTACAATTTGCTTCTCTCCTACTGCTTTTCGCAATTCAAAATTATTAAAGTCTTTTGAAATTCCTATGTTTTCTTCAATATGATTTGGAGAAATAATGCTGTCTTTCGGTAAAATGGTCATCAACTTTTCGAGTTCATTATTAATTTTACTTAAATCAGTTCCTAAAAACTCCACCAACATTAGTGCTGCTTTTGGTTCAATTTTATAATTCCGTCCATTTAAAACTCTACGAATCCAATCAGAAACTTGATTGTCATATAATTTTTTACTTTCAAAAATTACCCCAACTTTTTCAATTGCCTTGTACAATTTTTTACGCTTATCTAACTTTTTGTATTTGTAATTAATAACCAAAACTGTTGTTGGTTGCAGATTATCGACATAAGAAACTAACTTTTCTATCGATCTACTTAAATCTTGCGCTTCTTTAACAATAATAACCTGCTTTTCTGCCATCATCGGATAGCGTTTCGCAGAAGAAGTAATTTCTTCTATAGAAACATCTCTACCATACATTACAACTTGATTAAAGCCTTTTTCTGCTTCATCCAAGACAGAAGATTCTATTAAATCAGAAATTCTATCAATATAATACGCTTCTTCTCCCATTAAAAAATAAATGGGTTTTACGTTTCCGTTTTTAATATTGGTTACAATAGAATTTATTTCATTCATTTTCTTACTTTTGATTGATGCACAAACTCAATCTTACAGCTTATACTTTCAAACTCAAAAGTAACGAAAAACATACGCTTATTTTTGATAATTTGAGAAAAAAATATTTTGTCTTAACTCCAGAAGAATGGGTGCGTCAACATTTTGTGCAATTTTTAATTGATGAAAAAAAATATCCAGTTTCGTTGATCGCTTTAGAAAAGCAATTAACCATTAACAACTTAAAAAAACGGACAGATATTGTTATTTATAACAAGTTGGGAGATCCTGATATTATTGTGGAATGCAAAGCGCCACACATAAAAATTACGCAAGCTACTTTTGATCAAATTGCCCGCTACAACTTAAAGTTAAAAGCAAATTATTTGATTGTAACCAATGGTTTAGAACATTTTTTTTGTAAAATGGATTTCGAAAATGAAACCTATATTTTTTTAAAAGACATTCCAGATTATAAATAACACGTGTCATTCCTGTGGAAATAGGAATCCAAACTTGATTAATTAAAATAGATTCCTGCCTTACTGAATCAAGTTCAGCACAAAGCCGCAGGAATGACAATACCGAAACAATAATTCAATGTCCTTCTGAATGGAGTGTAACGGAATTGAAGAATCTCAGTTTCTGTTCTTGGGATTTTACTATGAGATTCCTCAAACCTGCTTTCTACAGTCAGTAAGTTTCCGAATAACGTACTCATTCAAAAAAAAAACTCAAACTGACAATCAGCTTTAAATTAACGAATTCTTATACTTAAAAATAATTTATAAAATGTAAGTTTGCTTCCGTGAAAACTGCAGTAGTCATATTAAATTGGAATGGTCAAAAATTGTTAGAACAATTTTTACCATCGGTTGTTGAATTTAGTTCTGATGAAGCTACAATTTATGTTGCAGACAATGCTTCTACTGATTCTTCAATAGGTTTTATCAAAGAACAGTATCCATCAATAAAAATTATTAAAAATACTATAAATGGTGGTTATGCAAAAGGGTATAATGATGCTTTACAACATATTAATGCAGATATTTATTGTTTATTAAACTCTGATATTGAGGTTACAAAAAACTGGTTAACTCCAATTCTACACGTTTTTAAAACGGAAGAAAACACAGCAATAATTCAGCCTAAATTATTAGATTTTAAAGACAAAACTAAGTTTGAATATGCTGGCGCTGGTGGTGGATTTATAGATTTATTTGGGTATCCATATTGTAGAGGAAGAATTTTTAATTATTTAGAAACTGACAAGAATCAATTTAATGACGTTTCTGAAATATTTTGGGCCTCTGGAGCTTGTTTATGTATTCGTTCTAAAGTATATCATCAATTGGGTGGTTTTGACGAAGATTATTTTGCGCATCAAGAAGAGATTGATTTGTGTTGGAGAACTCAAAATAAAGGTTATCAAATCAAATATGTTGGCACTTCTACGGCTTATCATATTGGTGGCGCAACGTTACAAGAAACCAATCCTCATAAAACATTTTTAAACTTTAGAAATAGTTTACTAAATGTGGTGAAAAACGTACCAAAAAAGTGGTTTTTATTTGTGATTTTTTCTCGTTTAATTTTAGACGGAATAGCCGGAATTAAATTTATAATTGAATTAAAACCTATACATACTTTGGCAATTATTAAAGCGCATTTTAGTTTTTACAGAAGCTTTAATACGTTTCTTAAGAAACGAAAAAAGTTACAGAAAAAAGCTGATTACAATTTACATACAAGTATTGTTTGGCAATATTTCTTTTTAAAAAGAAAGAAGTTTAAGGATTTGAAGTAAACTCTCTTTTTTATCAGATTCTAAAACAAATTCTAAATGACACTCAAGTTTTAAATTTGTTCCCGATACAATTTTTTCATACTTCAAAAATCACTCGAACTGACAAACTCATAAACTTTGAAACACTAAAGGATATCTAAGCTTCCTTTTCCTTCTCTTAACACTAAAGGTTCTGAATCAGTTAAATCGATAACTGTAGAAGCTTCATTATCTCCATAACCACCATCAATAACAACATCTACTTTATCTTGCCATTTTTCGAAAATTAATTCTGGATCTGTAGTATATTCTATGACATCATCATCATCATGAATTGAAGTTGAGACAATTGGGTTTCCAAGCTTTTCTACTAAAAGTCTTGCAATAGCATTATCTGGCACACGAATTCCGACTGTTTTTTTCTTTTTAAAAGCATTTGGCAACGAATTACTTCCAGGTAACACAAAAGTATAAGGTCCTGGCAACGCTCTTTTTAAAATTTTATAGGTTGCTGTATCAATTTGTTTTACATAATCTGATAAATGACTTAAGTCGTTGCAAACAAAAGAAAAGTTAGCTTTATCTAATTTAACACCTTTAATCTTTGCAATTTTTTCTAATGCTTTTGTATTTGTAATATCACAGCCTAAACCATAAACGGTATCTGTTGGATAAATTACCAATCCGCCGTTTTGTAAAATTTTCACAATCTTATCAATCTCTTTCGGATTTGGATTTTCGTTATAAAGTTTAATAAATTTTGCCATTTTTTATTCTTTTACTTCTAAATCAAAGTTAATAAAAAAGCTCAATTGAATTTCAATTGAGCTTTTTTATTACGTTAAGTTTTCTTTTTTTAATTTTCCACCAATCTAAATCCTTCTCCATGAATATTTACGATTTCAACATGTGCATCTAATCTTAAATATTTACGCAATTTAGCAATATACACGTCCATACTACGAGATGTAAAGTAATTATCATCTCTCCATATTTTTGTCAACGCCAATTCTCTTGGCATTAAATCGTTTTTATGAACCGCTAACATTTTTAACAACTTACTTTCTTTTGGAGATAGTTTTTGATTTTCTCCGCCATCATAAGATAAATGTCTAAGTTTAGAATTGAAGAAAAATTTACCAATATTAAATTCAAATTCATCAGATTCTTTATTAGAATCTGATTCTTTTCGTTGTAAAATTGCTTTCATTTTAAATAATAAAACTTCAGAATCGAAAGGTTTATTGAGGTAATCATCTGCACCAACTTGATATCCTTTTAAAACATCTTCTTTCATTGTTTTTGCAGTTAAGAAAATAATCGGAATTTCTTTGTTTGTTACACGAATATCAGCTGCTAATGAAAAACCATCTTTTCGAGGCATCATTACATCTAAAATACACATATCAAAATCGTTATTTTTAAATTCAATTAAACCTTCTATTCCGTCTTTTGCATGCGTAACATTATAATCGTGCAATGCCAAATAATCTTTTAAAACTGTTCCGAAATTCGGATCATCTTCAACTAATAATATTTTTTTACTTCCCATAATATTGATGTTTATTTTTTTTTAAATTAATGGCAATTTTACCGTAAACGTACTTTCTTTATCTTTTTCACTATCAACAAAAACCGTTCCTTGATGATTTTCTACAATTTCTTTCACATAAGCCAAACCTAAACCATGCCCTTTTACATTATGAATATTTCCTTTATGTTCTCTATAAAACTTATTAAATACATATTTCTGAGCATTTTTACTCATACCAATTCCATCATCTTTAATTTTAATAATAAAGAATTTTGAGGTGCTTTCTGTAAACACTTCTATGGTTGGTTTTTCGTTAGAATACTTTAATGCGTTTTCTAAAATATTTACAAGAACATTTGTTAAATGTAAATGATTTCCTAAAACTTCTGATTGTAGTGCCTGTAAATTAGTTGTAATGTTTCCTTCTTTTTCATTTGCCAACAAACTAACATGAGAAATTGCTTCTTCAACAATGTCATGCATATCTATTGCAACTTTACTAATTTCAATTTGATTTTTCTCTAACTTAGAAATCCGTAGCACATTTTCTACTTGCGCGTGCATCCGTTTGTTTTCTTCACGAATCATTTTTACATACCGATTTACTTTTTCGTTATCATTTATAATCTTAGGATTTATTATTGCGTCTAACGCTAAATTTATTGTTGCAATTGGAGTTTTAAACTCGTGTGTCATATTATTAATAAAATCAGATTTTATTTCAGATATTTTTTTCTGTTTAATTATCTGATATAATGAACTTGAAAACGCTACGATGATAATGAATATAAAAAATACTGAAAGCAATAATATGTTAGAAATATCTGCTAAAATGTGTTCTTGTTGATTTGGAAAAGTAACATATAATTTGAAATTACTATTACCACTATCATCCATAAATAATGGTGAACCAATACTATTTGCTTTGTTAATTGTGTAATAACCAGATTTTAAATTTGTTAAATATCCGTCAGAGCTATAAACGCCATATTTAAAATCTATAAGAATACCTATTTTTATGAATTCACTTTTTAATGTTTCATTCAATTCTTTATTACTTATTCTTTTATGTATAGGAGATGAAGATTTAAAAACATTAAACGCGTCTTTAAAGTATACTTCTTCCGCATTTGGAAATCTTTTTATTGTAGTAAACCTTTTAGAATTATTGTTGTTTAAAAAATCACTATTTGGAGAAAATTTAGTTGAATTAAAAATATCTTCTCTACCGGTAATTCTTTTTACAACCAAACTGTCGTTTTCTAAAAAATCTGCCGGAACTTTAATGTTTTGTTCTAAAACCGTTAAACTATAAGCTATAATTTGTTTACCCGTTGTATCTATTTGCTCTAAAATAAAATTACGAAGTTCGTTACTACTAACATCCTGTGTTTTTTCTAAATAAGGTTTTATTTTTCTTTGAAATTCTGCATATTCTTTATCTGCAACTTCTTCAGAAACTCTTGTTAAAGATATTTTAACATCGTTTATAAATTCTTTTTTTTTCGTCTCTACCGCATTGCTAATCCAATATACCTGAACCGTTACAATTCCGATTAAAGAAAAGCTCATTAAAGCTACAATAAGGACAAACATCTTTTTACCCATTCTTCAAAAATATGCGTTTCTTTTATGTTAATTAACGTTTTTAACGCATATTAACAAAAATAGTGAGTTTTTAACTATTTTTTAAGAAAAAAATTAAATATATAAAAATTGAAGTTCCTTATTTTGTTAAATTATTGTGAATTCTCAAAATTTGAGGCAACAAATCGGCTGAGGTATTATTTGCAATAATGTAATTAGATACTAATGCTTTTTTTGAGTCTTTCCATTGATTGCTTATTCTATTCTTAACTTCTGCTTCTGAAGTGTTATCTCTTTGCACAACTCTTTGTATTCTTAAGCTTTCATCAGCAATAACTGTAATTATTTTATCACATAAAATATCACTATTATTTTCAAATAAAATAGCATTTTCATAAAGCACATATTGTTTGTCTGAATTTGAATCGACAAAAATTTTAAAATGTTTATATACTTCAGGATGAACAATGGAGTTTAATGTCGCCAGTTTTTTAGTGTCTGAAAAAACAACCTTAGCAATAAAAGCTTTATTTAATTGATTGTTTTGGTAAGCTTTATTACCAAATTCTTTACAAATCTGTTCTTTAATAATAGAAGAAGATAACATTAACTTTTTGGCTTCGTCATCAGCAAAATAAACAGCAATATTTCCAATACGTTGAAATTCTTTTGCAACTGTAGATTTTCCACTTCCAATTCCGCCTGTTAATCCAACTATCATTTTTATTTCTGAATTAAATATTCTATTTTATTTGGACTGATTTTAACCGAAGTAACAAACTCTGGTTTTATAACAACTCTAGGAATTAGGTAATTCAAATTATTGCTTAAAGAGTTATTATAATCGCATACAATTTTAAATGAATTTACATTTACTTTGCTAAAATTGGATAATCCTACTTGATAAAAAACTTTTACACTTTTCGGGAATGTTGTAACAGAAACACTGTCTGGCAAATTAATTATTTCGAAGGACAACTCTAGATTTCCTTCTGTAAATCGGTCTACTTCTGCAAAAACTGTTGCTTCTTTTGTATTGAATTTTATAACATCAGAAACTTTATTGATTTTTATTTTTTGCTCAATTGATGTTGAAATATCTTTTAAAATAAGCTTTTGAAGGTGCACGCTTTTTAATGTGTCTATTTGTTGTTTTGGTCCAGAAACTAATATAGAATCTGGCTTAATAACCACTTCTTTTGTTAAATGATATCCTAATTTGTAAGAAAATTTAAAAACTCCTTTTAAAGGTATTTTCTTAGACGTTAACTGACCTAAATCTAAATAAATAGTGTCTTGTTCAATTCCGTTAATAATAAAATTATTTGAAACTTGATTTTGAATATTAATTTTTTGTTTTTCTAAAAGAATATAAAATTTAGAGTTTGGTTTATGGTGCAATTTAGAAACGTCTAATCTAATTTTTTCCTTTAAAAGACTAATACCAAAAATCCGGAATCCAGATGCTTTACCATGAATGTCTATTTTTTCTAATGGCATACTTTGTAGCAACTTATCTTGTGGGATGTTTACATATTCAACAGGAAATGTAATAGTTGTTTGATACTCTTTAGAAAGCTTTGTAAGCAACCAAAAGAATACAGCTACAAATAATGCAACAAAAAAAGATTTTGGAATTTTATGCTGATTTTTTCCTTTTTGCATGGAATTCTAATTAGTACTTGCAAGCTACACAAAGCAATTTAAAAACACAACGTTGCAAAGGTTTATTCAATAAAAAAAAGAGAGCAAGTTGCTCTCTTTTTTAATTGATTTTTATAAATCTTATTTTTTTACTGGAGCATTTAACTTATTAGTTAACTCCATCGAAATAGCTGCCTTTTCAAATTTTATTTTTCCAGCACCAGTTTCAATCGTAATTGTATTATCATTTTCGTGTAATTCAACAATTTTACCATGAATTCCACTGCTTGTAATAACTTTTGTTCCTTTTTTTATTTCTGCTTGAAACTTTTTCTCATTCTTTTGTTTTCTCATTTGTGGTCTAATCATAAAAAAATAGATGACCACTATCATTGCCAAAAATGGCAACATACTTCCAAAACCTCCAGCACTTGTTTGTAAAATTATCATTGATTTAATTTTTCTTATTTACGATTCCTTTAATTTTTAAAATTTCTCTTCCAACAGCTGTATTTGTAAACAATGTTACATCTTTAACTTGTCTTCCACCACCTTTACCGGCTGTATTAAATTTTACTTTTATTTCTGTAGATTCTCCTGGTGCAATTGGCTTGTCTTTTGGCCAAGTAGGCACTGTACAACCACAAGTGGTTTGTGCATCAGTAATAACCAAAGCAGATTTACCCACGTTCGTTAATGTAAAAACTGTTTCAATAATTTCTCCGTCAATAACAGTTCCAAAATCGTACTCAGTCTTATCAAACTTGATAATTGGAGCTCCTTTGCTAATATCTAAATCTCTTTTCTCTGCTTCTGCTAAATTAGACTTATCTACTTTTGCAGCTGCATTTTCTTTACACGCTGTAAATATTCCTAATGAAACAACTAAGCTAAAAATTATTATTTTTCTCATGATATAAAATTTTATGTAAAAATACTAAATTATAACAATCCTCTACCAATTTTATGAAGTCTTTTATTTTCAGAGTATTCTCTTGAGATTTTATCTAATACTCCGTTTATAAAATAACCGCTTTTA
>JBDNGO010000100.1:0-19060 GCA_041689245.1 Flavobacteriaceae bacterium
CCAGTTTCTTGATAATAACTTTCTAAACTTTTAGGAATATCATGATGAATTACAAACCGAACATCTGGTTTGTCAATTCCCATTCCGAATGCAATTGTTGCGACAACCACATCACAATCTTCCATTAAAAACATATCTTGATGTCTAACTCTTGTTTTAGCATCTAAACCTGCGTGATACGGAACCGCTTTAATTCCGTTTACTTGTAAAACTTGAGCTATTTCTTCTACTTTTTTTCTACTCAAACAATAAATGATTCCTGATTTACCAATTCGTTGTTTTACAAAACGAATAATATCTTTATCTACATCTTTTGTTTTTGGTCTAACTTCATAAAATAAATTAGGTCTATTAAATGAAGCTTTAAAAGTTTTAGCATCAGAAATACCTAATGTTTTTAAAATATCTTCTTGTACTTTTTCGGTAGCTGTAGCAGTTAAACCAATTATAGGAACATTATCTATTTCTTTGATAATTGTTCTAAGGTTTCTATATTCTGGTCTAAAATCATGTCCCCATTCAGAAATACAATGGGCTTCATCAATCGCTACAAAAGATATTTTTTGAGTTCTTAAGAAAGTTACATACTCTTCTTTTATTAAAGATTCTGGGGCAACATATAACAATTTTGTAATTCCGCTTTCAATATCGCTTTTAACTTGAGCTACATCTGTTTTATTCAAAGAAGAATTTAAAACATGTGCAATACCTCTATGCTCAGAAATACCTCGAATTGCATCAACTTGATTTTTCATTAAAGCAATTAAAGGAGAAACAACAATTGCTGTTCCTTCGCTCATCAAAGCTGGTAATTGATAGCACAACGACTTTCCTCCACCAGTTGGCATGATTACAAAAGTGTCTTTTCTTTGTAAAATGCTTTTAATAACTTCTTCTTGTAAACCTTTGAACTTATTAAATCCGAAAAATTTCTTTAACGGCACATATAAATCAATTTCATCACTCATCTTTATCAATCAGTTGGGGAATTTATTAATGTATTTTTAAAAATCATGTTTTGGTTTGAGTCTATCAATATTTATAGTAAATTTGTAGTAGTAAAAAAAAGTGTTTTCTACAATATTTTAAAGATATAACTTTTTTTCTTACTATTAAAATTATAAAACCTTGAAAGATTTTAATTCTATTATTACTACTGCAAAAGAAACAATTCTTATAGAAAGTAGTGCTATAGCTAATTTAGCAAATTTAATTGATGACAATTTTGAAGCATCCGTTAAATATATATTAAATTCTAAAGGAAGAGTTATTGTTACAGGAATTGGAAAAAGCGCCAACATAGCTACAAAAATTGTTGCAACATTTAATTCTACTGGAACTCCAGCTATTTTTATGCACGCTGCAGATGCAATTCATGGAGATTTAGGGGCCATACAAAATGATGATGTTGTTATTTGTATTTCTAAAAGTGGAAATACTCCAGAAATAAAAGTTTTAGTTCCCTTGATTAAAAATTACGGAAATAAAATTATTGCAATTACTGGTAATACAGATTCTTTTCTTGGAATAAATGCAGATTTTACTTTAAATACTTTTGTAGAAAAAGAAGCCTGTCCTAATAATCTAGCTCCAACTACAAGCACAACAGCACAATTAGTAATGGGCGATGCTTTAGCAGTTTGCTTATTAAAATTAAAAGGTTTTTCTAGCAACGATTTTGCAAAATATCATCCTGGTGGAGCTTTAGGAAAACGTTTGTATTTAAGAGTTTCTGATTTGATAAAAAACAATGAAATTCCGAAAGTTGATAAAAGGAGTAGTATTTCTAAAGTAATTATAGAAATTACCGAAAAAAGATTAGGAGTTACGGCAGTTATTGAAAATAATAAAATTGTTGGAATTATTACTGATGGAGATATTCGTAGAATGTTAAGTAAATCTACAGAAATAAATTCTTTATTAGCAAGTGATATTATGTCTAAGAATCCTAAAACAATATCAATAAACGCAATGGCAATTGAGGCTTTAGAAGCTTTAGAAAGCAACGAGATCACACAAATTTTAGTTACAAACGACAATACCGATTATTTAGGCGTTGTACATTTACACGATTTAATTAAAGAAGGCATTTTTTAAATGAGTGATGAACCAAAAGAAATGTCCTTTTTAGGACATCTAGAAGAATTACGTTGGCACTTAGTTAGGAGTACCTCCGTAGTATTTGCTTTTGCAATTGTACTTTTTATTTTTAAAGAAGAAGTCTATGACAACTTTATCATTGCTCATACACATTCTGACTTTGTTACTTACAGGTTTTTCTGTCAAGTTTTTACAAGTGTTGGTATAGATAGTAGTTTTTGTACTATTAATATTCCTAATAAACTACAAGCATTGTCTTTAACGCAGCAATTAATGAGTTCTTTATGGGTTTCATTAATTTTAGCCGTAATACTTACGTTCCCTTACTTATCATGGGAAATGTGGCGTTTTATTGCTCCAGGATTACACAAAACAGAAAGAAGGAAATCAAGAGGTTTTTTATTTATTGCTTCCTTATTATTTTTTATTGGAGTTTTATTTAGTTATTATGTAATTATGCCAATGTCTGTATCATTCTTTTACGGATATCAGATTAGTAAAAACATCGTAAATAATTTTACACTAGATTCCTATATCAGTTTATTTACCAATACAATGCTAGGTGTTTCGTTAGTATTTGAACTACCTGTTGTTATTTATTTCTTATCAAAGTTAGGCCTGATAACGCCTTCTTTTTTAAGAAAATATAGAAAGCATGCTTTAGTATTAGTATTAATTTTATCCGCAATTATTACACCGCCAGATGTTGCGAGTCAAATAATTGTTTCTATTCCAATATTAATTTTATATGAAATCAGTATTTATATTTCTGGTTTTGTTGAAAAAAGACAATTAAAAAATGCCAAATAAAGTTCAAGAATTTAACGAATATCGTCAGAAAATGAACGATAAACTCTTAAGCAACGATAATAAAGTTATTAAGAGAATTTTTAATTTAGATACCAATGCTTATAGCGAAGGTCATTTATCTGTAAAGACAAAAGAGCTTTTAGGTCTAGTCGCTTCTACTGTTTTACGTTGTGATGACTGTATTGCTTATCATTTAGAAACAGCGTATAAAAAAGGTGTTACTAAAGAAGAAATAATGGAAGCTATGTCTATTGCTACTTTAGTTGGAGGAACAATTGTAATTCCGCATTTAAGAAGAGCATACGAGTTTTGGGAATCTTTAGAGCAAAACGATTTATAATTAATTTAAGAGTTCCCTAAATCACAATTAGTATATTTGAAATATGATATTAAGAGCAGATAATATTGAAAAAATATATGGAAGCCGAAAGGTAGTTCAAGGAATCTCTTTGGAAGTATCTCAAGGGGAAATTGTGGGTTTATTAGGTCCTAATGGAGCTGGAAAGACCACTTCTTTTTATATGATTGTTGGTATGATTAAACCCAATGCTGGTCATATTTATTTAGATGATGAAGAAATTACAAATGACCCAATGTACAAACGTGCTCAAAAAGGAATTGGATATTTAGCACAAGAAGCATCTGTTTTTAGAAAATTATCTGTAGAAGAAAATATTATGTCTGTTCTAGAATTTACTGATAGAACTAAAAAAGAATGTAAAGAAAAATTAGAATCTTTAATTGAAGAATTTAGTTTGGGGCATGTTCGTAAAAATAAAGGAGAATTATTATCTGGTGGAGAACGTAGAAGAACAGAAATTGCGCGTTGTTTAGCTTCGGATCCTAAATTTATTTTATTAGACGAACCTTTTGCTGGAGTTGATCCGATTGCTGTTGAAGACATTCAAAGTATTGTTGCACAACTTAAAAATAGAAATATTGGTATTCTAATTACCGATCATGATGTACAAGCAACATTGGCAATTACAGATAAAACTTTTTTAATGCACAACGGAAGCATTCTTAAAGAAGGAACGCCAGAAGAATTAGCTGCCGATGAAACTGTACGTAAAGTGTATCTTGGCAAAGATTTCGAGCTAAAAAAGAGAAAGTTTTAGCATTGCACGCAAATGTATTAAGTTTTTTAAAACAAAGCTTGTGTAATAAATTACTATTAAGTGACTTTAACGACAATCTGTTACTATAAAACTACTTGTCTTTTCGAAATGAGTCTTTTCCTGACGATTGAGAAATCTCATGAATAATAACTCAAAACTTAGGATTCCTCCTCATACTTCGTTCGGAATGACATTCTGATTATAAGATTTATCTTTGTACTTCAATCACGTTCTGTTAGCCGTTTATTTATAATTTAGTTTTCTGCCAAATTATGTTGAAGTAAAACTAAAAAACAAAATGTATTGAGAACTAAGCCTTCTTTTCTGTTAAATTACTTCCAATAGATAATACTACATATAAGATTATCACTAACGGAATTGCAAGTACTTCCAAAAATAAAATCATTAGTATAGAAACGAATAGAAACACATATTTTAATATGTTTTCATTTACTTTATAATTCTTAAATTTTAATGAGAATAACGGAATTTCTGCATTCATTAAAAAACTTAACACTAATGTTATTCCAAATAATAAATAATTATTTTGTATCAAATCAATAAAAAACTGATTGTCAGAATATATCGGAATTAATGGTAAAGAAATCACAAACAGACTCATTGCTGGTGTTGGCAATCCGATAAAAGAATTGGTTTGTCTTGTATCAATATTAAAATTTGCTAAACGGTAACAAGCTGCTAGCGTTAATAGCAAACCAAAATAGGGTAAATATCCAGTACTAAAAGAAGCTATATTTAAAGTGTCAGCAGATTTCTCAAATAAATTCAATGAGTTTTCTTGCAACAAACTAAACATTACAATTCCTGGAACAACACCACTTGTAACCATATCTGCTAAGGAATCTAGTTGTTTACCTAAGTCACCAGAAACATGTAACATTCTTGCAAAAAAGCCATCCAAAAAATCAAGAATAATTCCGATTGTTACAGATAATGCCGCCATTTCAAAATTACCATTCACAGCAGCAATTGTGGCAATTGTACCACATAGTAAATTTCCTAAAGTAATTAAATTCGGAATATGTTTTTTCATTATGTTTGGTTCGTTTTATAAAGCGAAAATAAGAAAATCAATTTGCTCTTATTTCAATTTCTTTCTTTTTTTATCATCTTTGTGATTCAACGTGCTTAAAAAATTGTTCAATGCCAATATTTAATTCAGATTTTAATCCTTCTTTACCGTTTAGAAACGGACATTTTAACACGATGTATCGTCCGTTATTTATGAAAGAAACAACTATGTATACTCGCAAACGTATTTTTACTTGGGATAACGATTTTATCGATTTAGATTTTTCTAAAACAAACTCTAACACGTTGGCAATCTTAATTCATGGTTTAGAAGGAAGTTCTGAATCTAAATACATGATTTCTACAACAAACGAGTTAAATAGTAAAGGAATAGATACTGTTTCTCTTAATTTACGTGGTTGTAGCGGTGAAGATAATTGGTTGTTAGGAACCTATCATAGTGGTAAAACAGAAGATGTTCATTTTGTTATCAATCATATTTTAGAGAATTATTCTTATGAAAACATTCTTATCATCGGGTTTAGTTTAGGAGGAAATTTAACCTTAAAATATATGGGCGAATTTTCAGAAACACTTTCACCAAAAATAAAAGGCGCTATTGCAATTTCAGTTCCTATTGATATTACTAGTTCTGAACGCGAAATGGATAAACTAAAAAACAAACTCTATATTGAAGAATTCTTAAAAACCATTCGATTAAAAGTATTAGAAAAATCTTTTAAATTTCCAGAATTTAAACTAGACAAAGAAAAACTTTTTAAAGCTAGCCGATTTAAACATTTAGAGCATTTATATACGGTACCGGTTTTTGGTTTTAAAAACCCAGAAGATTATTGGGAAAAAGCAAGTTCAAAACCTTATTTATCAAAAATACAACAACCTACTTTATTAATAAATGCTAAAGATGATTCGTTTTTGGGAGCAGCATGTTTTCCTTATGAAGAAGCTGTAAATTCAGAGTTTTTCTTTTTAGAAGTTACAAAATATGGTGGTCATGTTGGATTTATTTCAACTTTTAAACAAAACGAAAGTAGATGGTTAGAAAAGCGAATTAGTCGTTTTATTGATGAAAATATTCAAATCAAGATAGAACAAACAATATCTTAGGTTAACAATGGTTATTAAAATAGGATTTTGGATATTTGTAATTAGCAACCAACTATTTTGAAAAAAAATTATTTATTTCTTTTTTTATTCTGTTCACTCCAATTAACAGCACAAACTTTTAGAAATTATTCTAACGAATTTTTAAATATTGGTGTAGATGCAAGAGCTTTAGGAATGAGCAAATCTGTTACAGCAACAAGTAATGATGTAAATGCAATTTATTGGAATCCAGCAGGTTTAATGAATTTAGAAGATTATCAAGGTTCGTTAATGCATGCGTCTTATTTTGCTGGAATTGCAACTTATAATTTTGCCGCAATTGCTTTACCAATTGATAATAAAAGTGCTATCGGAATTTCTATCATTAGGTTTGGTGTTGATGACATTTTAAATACTACAGAACTTATTGATAGTCAAGGAAATATTAATTTCAATAGAATAAGTCTTTTTTCGGCTGCAGATTATGCTTTTACATTTGCCTACGCTAGAAACTTAATTTTTAAAGACATGTATTTTGGTGTAAATACTAAAGTTATAAGAAGAGTTATTGGTAATTTTGCTTCTTCTTGGGGATTTGGATTTGATGCTGGAATTCAGTTTGAAAGAAATAATTGGAAATTTGGTTTAATGGTTCGAGATATTACAACAACGTATAATACTTGGAACATTAATACTGTTGAATTTGATAAAATTAAGAACTCTATTCCGGGTCAAAATCAAGAATTGCCAGAAACCACAGAAATTACAAAACCTAAAATACAACTTGGTGTTGCACGAAAATTTAGAGTAGCAAGAGATTTTCATTTGTTAGCAGAAATCGATTTAAACATGCGTTTTGCACAAACTAATGATATTGTTTCTACTCGTTTTATTAGTGTTGACCCTACCTTTGGTTTTGAGTTAGATTATACAGATTTGGTATATTTACGTGGCGGAATTGGAAATATCCAGAATACAACGCAATTTGATGGAAGTAAATCAGTATCGTTACAACCAAATTTTGGAGTTGGATTTAAATACAACGGAATTCAAGTAGATTATGCGTTAACAAACATTGGAGGTGTTGGTAACGCATTATACTCAAATATTTTTTCAATTAAAATTGAGTACAAATTTTTTAGAAATTAATGCTGATGAAAACAAAATATACTTCTTTATTTCTGATACTATTTGTAATACAGCTTACCTTTTCTCAGTACAAACAATTATCTGAAAAAGTCGAAATAAGTATCATTACTGCAGGTCCAGGAAAAGTATTGTACGAAGGGTTTGGTCATAGCACAATTAGAGTAAAAGATATTGATTTTGATATTGCTTACAACTACGGAATTTTTGATTTTGATGCTCCAAATTTTTACTTAAACTTTACCAAAGGAAAACTATTATATAAATTAGAAAGTTATCCTTTTCATTATTTTGTTAGAGGCTACCAAAGAGATAAACGTTGGATAAAAGAGCAAATATTAAATTTAAATCAATCTGAAAAACAGCAATTTTTTGAGTATTTAGAAAACAATGCAAAACCAGAAAATGCTACCTATTTATACGACCCCTTTTTTAATAATTGCGCAACGATTATAAGAGAAATAACTGAAACTATTTTAAAAGATAAAGTTTCTTTCAAAGAAAATCATATTGAAGAAAATCAATCTTTTCGACAATTAATGAACAAAGAAATACCTTGGAATACTTGGGGTAGTTTTGGTATAAACTTAGCTTTAGGTAGTAAATTAGATAAAGTTGCCACAGCAAAACAATACATGTATTTGCCAGATTATGTATATAGCGGATTTAAAAATGCAACGGTAACTCGAAATTCAAAAACTAAAAACTTAATTAAAATAGATCGATATATTTTGAAGTTTAAAGAATTAAAAATTAAACCTTCTTTTTTTAATCCTTTATTAGTTTTTACATTGATATTATTAATCGGTTCTTTTATTACTTATAAAGATGTAAAAAGAAAACAAAGAACAAAATGGTTCGATTTTCTGTTGTTCTTTTCTACAGGAATCATTGGTTTAGTTATACTTTTTTTATGGTTTTTCACCAATCACTCTACGACTCCAAACAACTTGAATTTTTTATGGGCTTTTGTTCCTAACTTAATTATCGCATTTTATATTGTAAAATCTAATCCGAAGTTGTGGATAAAAACATATGTAAAAGCACTTATTATTTTGCTTCTAATTGTTCCGGTAATTTGGATTGGAAAAATACAGGTACTACCACTAGCAAGCTTGCCTTTACTACTACTACTTTTTATTCGTTTTTTGTTTTTATCAAAAGGTTTATTGCCCTTTAAAAAATAGTATTATAGAAATCATTTTAACCAGTATTTTAAAGTCTAAAAAAAGTGTTTGCATAAGGAAAATTAACTTGCGCTCAACCTGTTAAACCCGAACGAATAAGATGTCTTATAGCATAAAAAGGAATGCTTTTTTTTAATTCTTCATTCTTAAAATATACGTATTTAAAAAATATAGCTAATTTTAAGAAGTTTTAATAATTCTTACACTATATAAATTCATATTTCTTTACTTTTGAAACACGCAAACAAAACCAACAATGAACAAGCAAATTATAGAATGTGTCCCTAATATTAGTGAAGGAAGAGATTTAAATAAAATACATGCAATTGCAAACGTTGTAAAAGAAGTCGACGGAGTTAAATTATTGGATGTTGATCCAGGAAAAACAACCAACAGAACCGTTATTACTTTTGTAGGAGAACCAAAGAATGTAATTGAAGCCGCTTTTAGATTGATTAAAAAAGCAGCAGAGATCATTGATATGAGTAAACATTCTGGTGAACATCCAAGGTTTGGAGCTACAGATGTATGTCCGTTAGTTCCGATTGCTAATATAACGATGGAAGAAACTGCTAATTTTGCGCATCAATTAGGAAAACGTGTTGGAGACGAATTAGGTATTTCTGGATATTTTTACGAGAATGCGGCAACTTCTAGCCAAAGAAAAAATTTAGCAACAGTTCGCTCTGGCGAATATGAAGGGCTAAAAGAAAAGTTAACTAATCTTAATTGGAAACCAGATTTTGGCCCAACAGAATTTAATCAACACGTTATTTCTTCTGGTGTTACTGCTATTTCTGCACGTGATTTTTTAATTGCCTATAATGTAAATTTAAACTCTACTTCTACTCGTAGAGCAAATGCAATTGCTTTTGACGTTAGAGAAAACGGAAGAATAAAATTAGTTGATGGAAAAAATGTGTTTGACAAAAATGGAATTCCAGAAAGAATTCCAGGGAAATTAAAAGCTGTAAAAGGAATTGGTTGGTTTATTGATGAATATGGCATTGCACAAATTTCTTATAATTTAACTAATATTAGCATTACATCAATGCATGAAGCTTTTGAATAAACTGTTTTATCTGCTACAAGTCGTGGTTTAAGAGTTACTGGTTCAGAATTAGTTGGATTGGTTCCGTTGCAAGCAATGTTAGATGCAGCAGATTATTTCTTAAAAAAACAAGAACGTTCTTTAGGAATCAGCGAAAGCGAAAAAATAAAGATTGCTGTAAAATCATTGGGTTTAGACGATTTAAAGCCTTTCAATCCGCAAGAAAGAATTATCGAATATGTAATGAATGCTGATGCAGACAAAAAACTAATTGACTTTACGGTTAAAGATTTTGCTGAAGAAACAGCTTCAGAATCTATGGCTCCTGGCGGAGGAAGTATTGCTGCGTATGTTGGTACTTTAGGAGTTTCTTTAGGAACCATGGTTGCTAATTTATCAGCAAATAAACCTGGTTGGGATGATAAATGGGAATACTATTCTCAATGGGCAGAAAAAGGACAAAAATATAAAAATGACTTATTATTTTTAGTGGATGAAGACACCAATGCTTTTAATAAAATTATTGATGGATTCAGGTTGCCAAAATCTACTGATGAAGAAAAATCAATAAGAAAACAAGCCGTTGAAGAGGCTACAAAATATGCAACTGAGATTCCGTTTAAAATAATGGAAACTGCTTCTAATTCTATGGAAGTAATGTTAGAAATGGCAAAAAATGGATTGCAAAATTCACTTTCTGATGCTGGTGTTGGAGCATTATGTGCTAGAACTGCCGTAATTGGAGCTTATTTTAATGTACGTATCAATGCAAAAGATATTAAAGATCGAAATTTTGCTGATACAATTCTTTCTAACGCAAAAAATATTTATGAAAAAACAATTGCTTTAGAACAAGAAATGATGACAATTATTGATGCAAAAATTTAATCAATGATAGAAGTTTCTATTATTCCTTTTGAAGAAAAGTTTGCAACCCTTTTTTATGATTTAAATATTGAATGGTTGCAAAAATACTTTTATATAGAACCTTATGACGAAAAAGTTTTGAGTAATCCAAAAGCTTTTATAATTGATAAAGGGGGTTTTATCTTTTTCGCAACTTACAATAACAAAATTGTTGGTACTGTAGCTTTAATCAACGAAAAAGAATGTTTCGAACTAAGTAAAATGGCCGTTTTACCAAAATATCACGGACAAAAAATTGGGCAGCAACTAATAGATTATTGTATTGAGTTTTCTAAAAATAAAGGATGGGAAAACATTATGTTATATTCTAATAAGATTTTAGAACCTGCCATTACTTTATATAAAAAGGTTGGATTTAAAGAGGTTGAATTAGAAAAAGATGTGTATTATGAAAGAGCAAATATTAAAATGAAATTAAGATTATAATAAAAAACTTCCTTGTTAAATTGGTTTTATAGAGATTGAATTAGAAGCTGAATCGCATTATGAAAGATCTGATATTAAAATGAGACTTGACTTATAAAAGGTTCTGAAACAAGTTCAGAATTAAATAAAACTTTGAATAGCTAATTCGTATCCTTTAATTCCAAAACCAACTATAACCCCCTTTGCATTCGGAGCAATATAACTTACATGTCTAAATTCTTCTCTTCCATGTACGTTAGAAATATGCACTTCTACAACCGGAGTTTCAATTCCTTTTACCGCATCGCCAATTCCAACGGATGTGTGTGTATATGCCGCAGCGTTTAAAATAACTCCATCATAATCAAAACCAACTTCGTGTAATTTATCTATAATTTCACCCTCAATATTAGATTGAAAATATTCTAATTCTACTTTGGAAAATTGTTTTTGTAGATTTTTAAAAATAGTTTCAAAAGTATCTGAACCATAAATTTCTGGTTCTCTTTTTCCTAATAAATTTAGGTTTGGTCCGTTTATAATGATTAGTTTCATAAAATATTTTAAAGTTGTAAATATATACTTTATTTTTAGCTAATGAAATGGCAACACGCATTAAAAGATTATCAATTATTTTTAAAGATAGAAAGGGGTTTAACTAAAAACACCATTGATAGTTACACAAGAGATATTCAAAAATTGATGCTCTTTTTAGAAACCAATGAAATTGTGGTTTCTCCTATTAAAATTGACACTAAAATTTTACACCAATTTCTTTATGAAATTGCTAAAAAAATTCAAGCCACCACACAATCGAGAATTATTTCTGGTCTTAGAAACTTTTTTGATTATTTAATTTTTGAAGATTATCGATCTGACAATCCAACAGATTTGATTGAAACTCCAAAAATTGGAAGAAAATTACCAGACACATTATCAGAGAATGAAATAAATGAGTTGATTAACGCCATAGATTTAAGTCATCCTCAAGGAGAACGAAACAGAACTATTCTAGAAACCATTTATAGCTGCGGATTAAGAGTTAGCGAAGTAATTACTTTAAAAATTTCTGATTTATTTTTTGAAGAAGGCTTTATTAAAGTTCTTGGAAAAGGAAATAAAGAGCGGTACACTCCGATAAATTACAATACTCAGAAATATATTGCTTTTTATATAAAAGACATTAGAAGTCACATTTCACCTAAAAAAGGGTATGAAGATACCTTGTTTTTAAATAGGCGTGGAAAAGGGTTAACCCGTCAAATGATTTTCATGATTATTAAAAATTTGGCGATACAAATTAATTTGAATAAAAAAATTGGACCACATACGTTACGCCACTCTTTTGCTACTCATTTATTAGAAGGCGGAGCAGATTTAAGAGCCATACAACAAATGTTAGGGCATGAAAGTATTACCACAACAGAAATTTATGTTCATTTAGATAAAACGTTTTTAAAAAATGTGGTAGAAAAATACCATCCTAGAAATTAAATCTACTTTATAAAAGAAAAAGGTTTCCCAATAGAATCTGAAGGTATTCTAATATCTAAAATTTTTGCAATAGAAGCAACTACTTGATTTGTATATAATTGTTCTTCTGATAAAATTTCATCTTTAGCTTCTATTTTGTTACCAAAAGCAATTACCCAAACTTGATCTGTATTTTTTATAGAACTCCCATGATCTCTCCAAGTGTTTAAAGGCTCCGTTCCTCTACCATGATCTGTTGTAATTATAAAAGTAGTTTTGCCTTTATAAAATATATCTTGTTGTGTAAAGTTCCATAATTTTTTAATGAAATTATCTGTTCTATTTGCTGATTTTAAATAAAAATCATATTTTCCATCATGTGCAAAATCATCAGTTTCTCCGTAAGAAATATACACCAACTTTGGATGTTTCTTTTTTAACGTTTCTACTGCAAATTGATGTGTAAAAGCATCTAAGCGAACACTTCCCCAAGGACTAGGAATTTCATCTTGTAATTCATTTAAAAAAACTTCTTTTTCCGATAAGTTTGCCCCTTTTGCTTTTCTGAATCCTGCATTTACATACAAACCACTTCTTTTTTCATTTATGATGTATGGAAAAACATCCCAACTACCAAAAGCAGCTACTTTTCCTGAATATATATCTGTTTTTTCTGCTATCTCTAAAATAGTTTTATTAGGGTTTGGAATTTTGTCATTACTATTTATTCTTTCATCATCTGCTTTACCCGTTAAAATTTCGTTATAACCCGGATAAGAAAAATGCATTCCATTCGTTAAATTCATTTTGCTTCCCTTCCAACGATTTCCATGAATTTGTCCTGTTTTAGAAACTTCACTCCAAATAAAAGGGAATAAAATCTCTCTTCTTTCCATAGCTGTTTCTCTCCAAAATTCTTTTTTTAATTCTTTTACATCATTCACATACTCATCATTACCTACTAATAAAGAATCAGCTCCAGAAAATAGTTCCTGCCATCGTAAACCATCTAAAGTTATTATAAAAACTTTTGATGAATTATCTTTAGCTATCGATTCTTCTTGTTTCATATTTGGTGTACAAGAAACTAGTATCAATAAAAATATTGCTGTTATACATTTTATACTTTTCATTTGCTATACTGTTTTATTGAATATGTATTGTAAAGAAAAACTTCTTAAATTAAACGAACATTAATTAAAGGTTAGCTTATTAAATGCGAAATTAAAAAAAGCTTACGATTTCATTTACTAAAATACGTTTTTTAAATAACAAGGTAAAATTAATTAAAGTCACTAAAAAAAACCTTGAAGATATCTTCAAGGTTTTTGTTTTTTACGTAAATAATTTATTTATTTTGCGACGCTAACGGCTCTAGTTTCTCTAATCACCGTAACTTTAACTTGACCTGGATACGTCATGTCATTTTGAATTTTCTGTGAAATTCCAAAAGATAATTCAGCCGCTTTTTCATCACTTACTTTGGTGCTTTCCACCATAACTCTTAATTCTCTACCAGCTTGGATTGCATATGCTTTTTGTACACCAGTAAACCCGAAAGCAATTTCTTCTAAATCTTTTAAACGTTGTATATACGAATCTAACACTTGTCTTCTTGCTCCTGGTCTTGCTCCTGAAATTGCATCACAAACCTGAACAATTGGCGCAATTAAAGTTTTCATTTCAATTTCGTCGTGGTGAGCACCAATTGCATTACATACCTCTGGTTTTTCTCCATACTTTTCTGCCCATTGCATTCCTAATAAAGCATGTGGTAATTCGCTTTCTGCATCTGGTACTTTTCCGATATCATGCAATAAACCAGCACGTTTTGCCATTTTAGCATTTAAGCCCATTTCTGCAGCCATAATTCCACATAAATTTGCAACTTCTCTTGAGTGTTGTAATAAATTTTGCCCATAAGAAGAACGATATTTCATACGTCCAACAGTTTTAATCAACTCAGGATGTAATCCACTTATTCCTAAATCGATAACCGTACGTTTACCAACTTCAATAATTTCTTGTGTAATTTGATTTTCTGTCTGTTTTACAACTTCTTCAATTCTTGCTGGATGTATTCTTCCGTCGGTAACTAATTTGTGTAAAGACAATCTTGCTATCTCTCTTCTAACTGGATCAAAACAAGATAAAATAATTGCTTCTGGAGTGTCATCTACAATGATTTCAACACCTGTAGCGGCTTCTATAGCTCTAATATTTCTTCCTTCTCTACCAATAATTCTACCTTTTACATCATCAGATTCTAAGTTAAAAACTGAAACACAGTTTTCTACGGCTTGTTCTACTCCAACTCTTTGAATGGTATTTAAAACAACTTTTCTAGCGTCTTGCTCTGCCGTTAGTTTAGCTTCTTCAATTGAATTCTGAATAAAAGCCATTGCATCTGTTTTAGCTTCTTCTTTTAGTGTATTAACTAATTCTGTTTTAGCTTCTTCTGCTGATAAACCTGAAATTTGCTCAAGCATATCTACCTGTCTATGATGCATCTTATTTAAGTCGCCTTCTTTTTTTTCTAAAAAGTCTAACTTATGCGTAAAATCTGCTTCTTTTTGTTCTAAAGAACTGTTTAATCTTTTGCTTTTATCAACCTCTGAAGCTATTTGAGACTCTCTATCGCGAATTCTCTTTTCTACTTCAGACATTTTCTTTTCTCTATCTAATATTACTTTTTCATGCTCAGATTTAAGTTCAAGAAATTTTTCTTTTGCTTGTAATATTTTGTCTTTTTTTAGAGATTCTGCATCAATTTTTGCTTCTTTAAGAATTGTTAATGCTTCTTTTTTTGTATTGTTTAAAAGTTTTTTCCCTTTCGATTTTTCTATTGCTTTTGCAATAATAAATCCTATAACTGCTCCAACCACACTAAGTGCAAAAGAAAGTATCATTCCATCCATAATTTTCTATTTATATATAAAAAAGCCTACATCAATTGTTTTTTTAAACTCCATTATGGCATTTATAGGACTAACTAATTGATTAAGGATCCATCTAGATACTGAAATGAATTCAGCAATAATGGCTTGCTTTTACAATTAAGACTCATCCTTCATAATTGAATAGTGTTGAGTTTAATAAACTTATACTAACGTAGGCAGTGTATTTTAATTTTATTTTAATGAACTTACCCTAAATGAGATTGTAACATTTCATTTAGTTTATTTATTTTTTCTAAAGCTTTATCTGTATTGTCATTTATATCAATTGACGAAATTTCTACTTGTGATGCAAAACGCAATGCGCACATTGCCAAGACATCTTGTTTATCATTAACAGCATAATTTTGTTCGTATAAAGAAATTAAGTGATTAATATTGGTTGCGGCTTTTCTCATCCCTTCTTCTTCTTGGGTGTTTTTAACACTTAGAGGATATGTTCTGCCTGCAATTACAACATTAATTTTTAATTTATCTGACACTGTTAATGAACTTTTTTATTCGCTTAATTGAACAATACATTTATCGATTTCTCGAATTAAAGCATTTATTTTGAGTTTTGTTTCTCTTGTACTATTGTTACTGCCGTCAATAGTTTTTGCAATTTTAAGAAGTTCAAAATCTTTATTTTTATCTTCTATAATTTGCTGATTCATATTTAATTGAAGTTGTAATTTACTTGCATTTTGAAGAAGAATTTCATTTTCTTCTTTTAAAAATTCATAATTAGCTAAAAGTGTTTTTAACCTATCGTCTAATAAATGAATTGCCTCTAGTATTTTACTCATCAATTTTCTGAATCGAAACTATTACAACAAAGTTAACATTCTGAAACCTAAAACACAAAAAAATATACTCTTTTTAAATTTTATTTTCTAAACAACTGTTAACTAGGGTTCTAAAATTTTGGCTTTTATCTGCTTTAATTTTTTAGTATTTTAGCTAAAAATAGATATTTGAGACATTTCACAATTATAATACTCCTCTTTTCGACCTCAATATTTTTCGGACAAAAAAAGTATCCAACGAAATATTTTAGAAATCCTTTAGATATAAAAACTATTTTGGCTGGTACATTTGGCGAACTTAGAGGTAATCATTTTCATGCTGGATTAGATATTAAAACTCAGGAAAAAGAAGGCTTAAACGTATTTGCAGCTGCAGATGGTTATGTTTCTAGAATTAAAGTAGCACTTTGGGGATATGGAAAGGTAATTTATGTAACACACCCAAACGGTTATACAACTGTTTACGCTCATTTAAGTAAATTTGGTAAAGGAATTGAAGAATATGTAAAAGCAATTCAATATAAAAAAGAAAGTTACGAAACCGGAAATATTTTTCTAAAACCAAATCAAATTTCTGTTAAAAAAGGGGACGTAATAGCATACTCTGGTAGTACTGGTGGATTTGTTGCTCCGCATTTACATTATGAAATTAGAGATACAAAAACAGAAAAAATTATCAATCCATTATTGTTTGGCGTAAAAGTAAAAGATACAATTGCACCAAAAATAAAAGGCTTGTTTGTATATCCTTTAGTAGATTCTTCTCGAGTTAATCAATCTATAAAAAAATCTTTATTAGCCTTTAAATCTGTTGGAAACAATACGTATACAACAAATAGAATAACAGCAAATGGACCAATCGGCTTTGGCGTTCAAGTAACTGATCAATTAAATGGGGCGTATAATAAAAACGGAATTTACAGCTTAGAAATGATAGTAAATGGACATAAAGTATATCATCATGAGCTAGAAACTTTTTCGTTTGCTGAAAGTAAATACATCAATCTTTTAATAGATTATGAAAATTATGCTCGTTTTAAAAATAGATTTCAGAAAACGTATAAAGAGAAAGCTAGTAAATTAAAAATTTATAAAGAGTTACTTAATGATGGAATTGTAAGCATAAAAACTGGTTTTGATTATCGAGTAGAAATTATTGCGGCAGATTTTGAAGGCAATAAAACAATCATTAGGATTCCGGTAAAAGGTATTCAAAGCAACACTGTTTTTAGAAAAGAAAAAGACACAACTGCTTATAAAATTATTGCAAATAGATTTAACAAATTTAAACAAAATGGAGTTAGTGTAGCATTTCCTAAAAACACATTTTACAACGATCTCTATTTAGATTTTAAGGTTAAAAATAACATCGCTGAAATACATAATACTAGAATTGCTTTAGATAAAAACTACACTTTAACTTTTGATGTTTCTAAGTACTCAGAAGATGAAAAAAACCAACTGTATATTGCGGGTATTAACAATAAAAAATATCCTTCTTATCAAAATACTAGAAAAAAAGATGATACATTCTTTACGACAACAAAAACTTTAGGTAATTATACTTTACTATCTGATAAACAGAAACCTACTGTTTTATTGAGTAATTTTAAAAACAAACAATGGATTACAAAATACAGTGAGATAATTGTAAAAATTGAAGATAAAAAATCGGGAATAAAATCATATAGAGCAACCTTAGATGGGGAATGGATTTTAATGGAATACAACTTAAAAACGAAACAATTAATCTATCAATTTAAAGACAAAAAATTAGTCGGCTCAAAACATCTATTAGAAATTGAAGTAGAAGATAATGTTGGAAATACGAATACACTTAGTGCAACGTTCTATAAAAAAGAATAAATTAGCCTTTTAAAAAAAATACCTAAGTGAAAAAATTGTTGCTGTTTCTATTAATCATTCCTTTTGCACTTTTTGCGCAAAATACTACAACCTTAAAAGGTGTTGTAACGAACAAGCTAAACTGGCCCATTAAAGATGTTGCTGTTTCGTATTTAAATAGCGGAACCACAACAGATACAAAAGGGTATTACGAATTAACAATTCCTGTTAGAAAAACCATAGAAGTTGTATTTAGCCATGTTTCTTATCTAACACACACTCAAAAAATAACCTTAAGAAGTAAAAGAATCCTTACCTATTCTCCTGTTTTAATCTCTTTAGACAATAAACTAAATGAAGTTATTGTAAATACTAAAACAAATGAGGCAAAAGGAATAAAGATGATCGATGTTACCAAAGTAAAACGATTACCTGGTATTAATGCTGGTGTAGAAAATTTATTAATGACGATGCCTGGCGTAAACAATAACAACGAATTAAGCACGCAATACAATGTTAGAGGCGGAAATTTTGACGAAAACTTGGTGTATGTTAACGGAATTGAAGTTTACAGACCATTTCTTGTTCGTTCTGGACAACAAGAAGGTTTGAGTTTTATCAATTCAGAAATGGTGCAAAATATTCATTTTTCTGCTGGTGGATTTCAAGCAAAATATGGCGATAAACTTTCATCAGTTTTAGATATTACGTATAGAAAGCCAACAACATTTAAAACAACAGCAGAATTAAGTTTGGTTGGCGGAAGCGCAACCATAGAAGGGCTAACTAAAAATAAAAAAGGAAGTGCTATTGTTGGTTTACGCCACAGAAACAATAGTTTATTTGTAAATAGCAAACAAATTGAAACCAATTACAAACCTAGTTTTACAGACATACAAACCTACGCAAGTTATCAGATAAACGATAAATTAAATGTAGATTTTTTAGGGAATTTTTCTCTAAACAACTACAACTATACTCCTATTTCTCGTAAAACTCGTTTCGGAACGTTGGCAGATCCTATTGAATTAATTGTGTTTTATAGCGGACAAGAAAAAGACAAATACATTACTAGCTTTGGTGCTTTTAAAGCAGATTATAAACTCAACGAAGA
>JBDNGO010000101.1:0-12971 GCA_041689245.1 Flavobacteriaceae bacterium
AAAGCAGCTGTTGGATTGTCTTTAAAATTAAAGATTCCAAAGATTGTAATTGGTATGACGGTAGTTTCTTTTGCAACATCACTACCAGAACTAATTGTAAGTGTAAAATCAGCTTTAGATGGTTTTCCTGATTTAGCTTTAGGTAATGTTGTAGGTTCTAATATTGCTAATTTAGGGTTGGTGTTAGGAATCACAATTGTATTGTCTAAGATTGATGTTCAAAAAAGTTTTTATAAAACTGATTGGCCAGTAATGATGATTGCTTCAGGATTGTTATTTTATTTTTTATACGATGATGCAATGATTGACTTTTATGAAGGTGTAATTATGTTTTCATTTTTAATTATCTTCTTAATTTATCTATTGCGTTTTCAAAAGAATGCAGTTGTAGATGAAATGCCTGAAGATGATAAAATAGTGCCTTTATATAAACTAGCATTCTTTTTTACAATTGGTGGAATAGGATTGTGGACGGGTTCAGAATTATTAATAAAAGGAGCAGTAGATTTAGCAACAGAATTTGGAGTAAGTGAGCGTGTAATTGGAGTTACAGTTGTTTCTGTAGGGACAAGTATTCCTGAATTAGTAGCGTCAATAATTGCAGTACTTAAAAAGGAAAAAGCAATCTCTCTTGGTAATTTAATTGGGTCAAATATTTTTAATATTCTAGCAGTTTTAGGAATTACTGCTATGATTACTCCAATACAATTAAAAGATTTGGAGTTGTTAAATTATGATATTTATTGGATGTTAGGTTTTTCTTTCTTGATTCTTCCATTAGTGTTTTTCCCAAGAAAATTAAGACTAGATTGGAAAGACGGATTTATCTTATTGGTATTATATGCAATATTTATTTTCACAACGATAAGTTAATAAAAAAGCCTCGTGTTACTGAAATGAATTCAACATAAAACAAGGCTTTTATATTTTATAAGTTATCGCAAACGGGTTTAACAGTTCTAATAATTCTTCCTGCAATTTTATAAGGATCTCCGTTTGATGCAGGTCTTCTATCTTCCAACCAACCTTTCCAGCCTTTTTCAACTGTAATAATAGGAATACGGATAGATGCACCTCTGTCTGAAACTCCATAAGAGAAGTCAGAAACATGAGCAGTTTCGTGTAATCCTGTTAAGCGCTCTTCGTTGTTAGCACCATAAACATCCATATGTTCACCAGTAACAGGTCTAAATGCTTCACAAATTTTTTCATAAATTTCTTTAGATCCACAAGTTCTTAAGGTAGTGTTTGAGAAATTAGCATGCATTCCAGAGCCATTCCAATCTCCTTTTACTGGTTTTGGATGATATTCAATATAATACCCATATTTTTCTGTCAACCTATCTAGTAAATAACGAGCAACCCAAATTTCATCTCCAGCTTTTTTTGCTCCTTTAGCAAATAATTGGAATTCCCATTGACCTGGAGCAACTTCTTGATTGATTCCTTCAAAATTCAATCCAGCTTCAATACATAAATTGGCATGTTCTTCTACAAAATCTCTTCCCCAGGTATATCTTCCTCCAACAGAACAATAGTATTTTCCTTGCGGCCCAGGAAATCCACCACGAGGAAATCCTAGCGGTAAATCTGTTTTAGCGTCCATTAAAAAATATTCTTGCTCAAAACCAAACCAAAAATCTTCATCATCATCGTTAATTTTAGCTCTTGCATTTGAAGCGTGAGGTTTTCCGTCTGCACTTAATACTTCAGACATTACTAAAAACCCATCTTTTCTAATTGGATCAGGAAAAATAGCAACAGGTTTTAATAAACAATCTGATGCGCCACCAGAAGCTTGTTCTGTTGAGCTTCCATCGAAAGACCAAATAGGGCAATCTTCTAATTTACCGCTAAAGTCATTTTCAACTTTGGTTTTACTTCTCATATTTTGAGTTGGCTCATGACCATCTAACCAAATGTATTCTAATTTTGATTTACTCATTGTTTTGATTTTTTAATTTAGTAATGAATTGATTCCAGCACAAAAATATAAAAAATAATATTTACCCCTAATTTTTTAGGGGTTAAAAATTAAAAATGTTAATTAATTTAAATAATTGTTGATAAAAAGAGGGGTTGATTTATTTTTTGATATAATTAATGATTAATTTTGTAAAAAAATAAAGTATGGCAACAATTCGATTTAACGCATTAAAAGAAACTCTTAATAGAGTTCCTTTAACAATTACTGAACAAGAAAGAAAATCTGAAGCTTTTGGAAAAAACGTATTTAATGAACATGCTATGCGTCAGTTTATGACAAAAGAAGCATACCAAAGTGTAATGGATGCGGTTGAGTTTGGAAAAAAAATTGACAGAAGTGTTGCAAATCAGGTTGCAGCAGCAATGAAAGATTGGGCATTGTCAAAAAACGCAACACATTATACACATTGGTTTCAACCATTAACCGGAGCAACAGCAGAAAAACATGATGCTTTTTTTGAAACTATTGGTAATGGAAGAGCAATGGAGAAATTTGGTGGTGGAGAATTGGTTCAGCAAGAACCAGATGCTTCTAGTTTTCCGAACGGAGGAATTAGAAATACATTTGAAGCAAGAGGATATACTGCTTGGGATCCAACCTCACCAGCATTTATATACGGAACAACGTTGTGTATTCCCACAATATTTGTTGCATATACAGGAGAAGCATTAGATAATAAAGCGCCATTATTAAGAGCGTTACAAGCGATAGATACAACAGCAACTGCAGTTTGTAAATATTTTGATAAAAATGTTACGAAGGTGAGTGCATCTTTAGGCTGGGAACAAGAATATTTTTTAATTGATTCTGCGCTAGCAATTTCTAGACCAGATATCAATTTAACAGGAAGAACTTTATTAGGACATTCCCCAGCAAAAGGACAACAATTAGACGATCATTATTTTGGCTCTATTCCGCGTAGAGTAATGAGTTATATGCGTGATTTAGAACAAGAATGTATGTTATTGGGAATTCCTGTTAAAACACGACATAATGAAGTTGCCCCAAATCAATATGAATTAGCGCCAATTTTTGAAGAGGCAAACTTAGCGGTTGATCACAATTCACTGTTAATGGATGTGATGGAAAAAGTGGCCCAAAAACATAAGTTTAGAGTGTTGTTTCATGAAAAACCTTTTGCAGGAATTAATGGTTCAGGGAAACATAATAATTGGTCTTTGTCAACAAACACTGGAGTTAATTTATTAAGTCCAGGGAAAACTCCAATGAAAAACTTACAATTCTTGACGTTTTTTGTAAATACAATTAAAGCAGTCCATGATTATGAAGAATTAATTAGAGCTTCGATTGCATCTGCGAGTAACGATCATCGATTAGGAGCAAATGAAGCACCGCCAGCAATTATTTCTGTATTTATTGGTTCTCAATTATCAGCAGTTTTAGATGAGTTAGAGAATGTAACAAAAGGGAAATTATCTCCAGAAGAAAAAACAGATTTAAAATTAAATATTGTAGGAAAAATCCCTGAAATATTACTAGATAATACGGATAGAAATAGAACATCTCCGTTTGCATTTACAGGAAATAAATTTGAATTTAGAGCCGTTGGTTCTTGGGCAAACTGTGCCGGTCCAATGACAACGTTAAATACAATTATTGCAAAGCAATTAAAAGATTTTAAAGTAGAAGTAGATGCTTTGATTGAGAATAAAAAATTAACGAAAGACGAAGCAATCTTTAATGTGTTAAGAGAATATATAAAAGCATCAAAAAAGATACGTTTTGAAGGAAATGGCTATGGAATTGAATGGGAATTAGAAGCTAAAAAAAGAGGATTGAGCAATAATAAAACAACACCAGAAGCTTTAAAAGCCAAAATTACTAAAAAAACAATTTCGCTTTTTGAGGAAATGGATGTAATGAGTAAAATTGAAGTTGAAGCTCGTCATGAAATTGAGTTGGAAGAATACATCTTAAGAATTCAGATTGAAGGAAGAGTTTTGGGAGATATTGCTAGAAATCACATCATTCCGACAGCAATTAAATATCAAAATACGTTGATAGAAAATGTAAGTGGCTTGAAAAATATTTTTGGAACTAATTTTAAGAAATATGCAAAAGAGCAAATCGATTTGATAGAGAAAATATCCGCACATATTGGAGGAATTAATTCTAAAGTTGAAGCAATGATTGATGAACGTAAAAAAGCAAATATATTACATGGACAAAAAGCAGCAGACGCTTATTGTAATATTGTGAAACCCTATTTTGACGAAATTCGGTATCACTGTGATAAATTAGAAATGATGGTAGACGATGAATTATGGCCGTTAGCTAAATACAGAGAATTATTATTTACAAGATAAAAGAAAAATTAAATCCTGCGAAAGCAGGATTTTTTACTCACAAAAAAGTAAATTTGCAACCACAACAATACAACAATACAACAATACAGCAACATGAGTCAAGAAGTTTCTAAACGATACGCACAACGTGGTGTTTCTGCATCTAAAGAAGATGTTCATAATGCTATAAAAAATATCGACAAAGGATTGTTTCCTAAAGCATTTTGTAAAATCGTTCCAGATTACTTAACAAACGATGATGATTATTGTTTGATTATGCATGCAGACGGAGCAGGAACAAAATCTTCGCTAGCGTATATGTATTGGAAAGAAACAGGAGACATTTCTGTGTGGAAAGGAATTGCGCAAGATGCGTTAATTATGAATATTGATGATTTGTTATGTGTTGGTGCAACAGATAATATTATGTTGTCTTCTACAATCGGGCGTAATAAAAGTAAGATTCCCGGTGAAGTGTTGTCTGCAATTATAAACGGAACTGAAGAGTTAATCGAAGATTTAAAGAAATTCGGAGTTAGAATTCATTCAACTGGAGGAGAAACTGCAGATGTTGGCGATTTAGTGAGAACAATTATTGTAGATTCTACAGTTATAGCTAGAATGAAACGAACTGATGTTATTGATAACGCAAACATAAAAGCGGGTGATGTAATTGTCGGTTTAGAATCGTTTGGTCAAGCAACCTACGAAACAGAATATAATGGCGGAATGGGTTCTAACGGATTAACTTCTGCTAGACACGATGTTTTTGATAAGTATTTAGCCAAAAAATATCCAGAAAGTTTTGATGCTGCTGTTCCTGTAGATTTAGTGTATTCAGGAAAAACAAAATTGACAGACAACGTTGAAAATTCTCCAATTGATGCAGGGAAGTTAGTGTTATCTCCAACGAGAACCTATGCGCCAATAATCAAAGAGATATTATCAAAATTTAATTCTGATACAATTCACGGAATGATTCATTGTTCTGGTGGAGCGCAAACAAAAATTTTGCATTTTGTAGATAATTTACACATTGTAAAAGATAATTTATTTCCAATTCCACCTTTATTTAAACTGATACAAGAGCAATCGAAAACAGATTGGAAAGAAATGTATCAAGTTTTTAATTGTGGTCATAGAATGGAAATCTATGTTTCTCCAGAAATTGCAGAAGACATTATTGCTATTTCAAAATCATATAATGTAAATGCTCAAATTGTTGGTAGCGTAGAGGCTTTTTATTCTGATGAAAATCAGAACCAAAATAAAAAACTCACTATAAAAAGTGAGTTTGGGATTTTTGAATATTAATTTTTTTATTTCAAGATTATAGACTTTTGTCTTTTTTAATTTCCGACAAAATAAGATGTGTCATTGTATCTCCATAATTAATCAGCGTATCTATAAATTGCTGTAAATGAAGCTGGTTTTTTAGAACAGCACGGACATGTATGTTTTGAGAGCCAGTAATTCTGTAGGCTTCTTTTATCTCTGAAAACTGATTTACATCCGCAATAAACAACTTCATTTTTCCGCTAAATAACTTTAGAATTATAATAACCTCTAGTCCAAAACCGAGTTTAGAGTAATCGACATGCAATGAATAAGCTTTAATAACCTGAGTATCTTCAAGTTTTTGAACTCGTTCTCTCACAGAAGATGGTGAGAGGTGAATCTTTCTTCCAATATCTGCAAAAGAAGCTCTTGAATTTTGTTTTAATTCATTGATTATTTTGATATCTATATGATCTACCATTGATTTTAGTGTTTTAGGTGTAAAAATACATTTTATTGTTAAAATAAATTGATTTACTTGATTGAATCAATTTTATAAATTATAAATCTATAGATAGTTTTGCCTCATTAATTAATACAAATATTATTAATAATGAGTGTCACAATTTTATTGGTGGTTGGTTTGGGTATTTTTCTTGGTTTTTTTATTCAAACTTTAATAGGTTTTGCAGGCGCTTTAATTGCGCTACCTGTTTTATTGCTTGCAGTTGGTCTAAAAGATGCTATTGCTTATATTTCTATATTTTATTTTTATTCGAGCATTTATTTTATTAAAAAAGAATGGAAAAATATAGATAAACGAATCATTCTTAAACTTAGTATTGCTACAGTTTTAGGGGTTCTTTTAGGTGTTTGGGTATTAGCGCACGGAAAACCTGTTTTTTTAAAAAAGGCTTTAGGTGTTTTTATTTTGATGTACGTGATATATGCAATTTATGCAAAAGACAAGGTTTTTAATCTACCTAAACTTGAGTTCTTCTTTGGACTTGCAGGAGGTTTTTTCTCTGGATTATTTTCAACAGGAGGGCCTTTGTATGTCATTATTGTTAAGAATTCTGCTGTAACAATGAAAACATTTAGGGCGACAATGTTTGGAATATTAGGGTTGATAACTATTGTTCGTATACCGACACTTTATAAAGCTGGTATTTTAAATGCAGAACAAGTTTATCATTCGTTTTATATCATTCCGTTTTTTATACTAGCAATATCTTTAGGTAAAAAAGCATATGCTAAATTAAACGAAACAGTTTTAAAGAATGGAGTTCTAGCTTTACTTTTTTTATCTGGGGTTATGTTGATAATTAAATCGTGAAAATCTAAATTTATGTTGATTGAAAGTATTTAGCGTAGCTAATGAAGGGGGATCTCAACGATTCTAGTTTTAATTTTTCAGATCTCTCAATCATCTGATACCGGTAGGCAGGTTTCGAAATGTTAGTATGTTGTCATTTTGAGTGAAGTAAAACGAAATCGAAAAATCTTTATTTTTTTAGAGATCTCTCCGCTACGGTCGAGATTGTAAAGGTTACCTAATTCGCGGATAGTTTTATTAATTTATCAATCGAATTTCTCAAAAATAAATTCAATTCCAAATTGGTTGTTAGAAACATGCGCTTTTAATTGCTTTTTTTCTGTCTTGCAAGAAAAAAGAATAATCAAACAAACTAAAAATACAAGTGTACACATCAGATTAAATTTTTATCAATATACATGAAATCTAATTTAGAGAAGTTCAGAGAATATTGTAAATTCGCACACCAAGTAAAGATTAGAAGATGTTAGATAAATTAAGAATTGTTAAGCAACGTTTCGATGAAGTTTCTGATTTAATCATCCAGCCAGATGTTATTACAGATCAAAAACGTTACGTGCAATTAAGTAAAGAATATAAAGATTTAGGTGATGTTGTAAAAAAAGGAGAGGAATATCAATCTTTATTAAATAATATAGAAGAGGCAAAAGAAATTATTGCTGATGGTTCTGATGCAGAAATGGTAGAAATGGCTAAAATGGAAATAAGTGAAGCCAATACTAGAATTCCTGAATTAGAAGATGAAATTAAATTTTTATTGATTCCGAAAGATCCAGAAGATTTTAAAAACGCTGTGGTAGAATTGCGTGCCGGAACAGGTGGAGATGAAGCGAGCATCTTTGCTGGAGATTTATTTAGAATGTACTCAAAATATTGTGAAAGTAGAGGTTGGAAAGTTTCTACGGTAGATTTTTCTGAAGGAACAAATGGTGGATTTAAAGAAATTCAGTTTGAAGTAAACGGAGCTGATGTATATGGTACTTTAAAATTTGAAGCTGGTGTGCATCGTGTGCAACGTGTGCCGAAAACAGAAACACAAGGTAGAGTTCATACCTCTGCAGCAACTTGTATGGTTTTTCCAGAAGCAGAAGAATTTGATGTAGAAATTAACCCAAAAGATGTTCGTATCGATTTTTTCTGTTCGTCTGGTCCTGGAGGACAATCTGTAAACACAACGTATTCTGCAGTTCGTTTAACACACCTTCCAACTGGTTTGGTTGCGCAATGTCAAGATCAAAAATCGCAGCATAAAAATAAAGAAAAAGCCTTTAAAGTATTGCGTTCTCGTTTATACGATATGGAATTGGCAAAAAAGCAAGCAGAAGATGCTTTAAAACGTGGTTCGATGGTTTCAAGTGGAGATAGATCTGCGAAGATTAGAACGTATAATTATGCACAAGGACGTGTTACAGATCATAGAATTGGTCTGTCATTATATGATTTACCTAATATTATGAATGGAGATATTCAGAAAATTATTGAAGAATTAAAATTAGCTGAGAATACAGAAAAGTTAAAAGAATTAGGAGAAGCTATTTAAAACAGGTTTCTATATAAAAAAAAGCACCCTAATTGGGTGCTTTTTGTTTTTTTGTTAATTTTCTAATAATAAAAGCGATTAAAAATAGGAGGTTTCTCCCCATAAATGGTGAAAGGAAATAAAAATAAAAGTTAGTTATTTCTGTTTTTAATAACCTCATCTTGTACCTTTCTGCGCAGCTTTTGCTCTCTTTCTAACGATTTTTTTCTGAAAGCGTTAAACTCACTTTCTACATCTTCTAATTCATTTTTTGCAGCAACAGTAAATAGATTACTATTGTTAAACTTGTAAATAAAATAGCCTAGAAAAATAAGTAATGCCATAATAATGGTAAATAAAATAAAAGAATAGAGTCCTTTACTTAATTGCATTCCAAAAAGAGAAACCGAGTTTTCTTTGTTTAATGCTTCAGTAAGTTTAAGGGTCGTTTCTTTTTTTTCTTTTTCTAACAAATAAATAGTCGTTTTTTGAGAATTAATTAACGTGTTTTTACTATTTAATTGTTGGTTAAAAACGTTAATACTATCTAACACATTATCATGTATATCTCCATAATCCTTTTTTAGAATTAATTTGTATTCTAAGTAGCTGTTCGATTTTTTATATACTGTTTTAAATTGATTGTCAATAGTATTTGAGTTTTCTTGTGAAAAAGAATTCAAAGAAAAAAGAATGGCTAGTAATAGTGTAAAGCTAAGTTTCATAATTTAGTGTATTTAGGGCACAGATTTTACAAGGCTAAAATAAATAAAAAAAACCCAAACAAAAGTTTGGGTTTTTTATATATAAGCAAGGATTATTATATTATTTTACTTTCTCTACAATTGCCTTAAAAGCTTCTGGGTTATTCATCGCTAAATCAGCTAAAACCTTACGGTTTAATTCGATATTGTTAGCTTTAACTTTTCCCATGAACTGAGAGTAAGACATCCCGTGTGCTCTAGCTCCAGCGTTAATACGTAGAATCCATAATGAACGGAAGTTTCTCTTGTTGTTTTTACGGTCACGATACGCATATGTCATCGCTTTTTCTACCGCATTTTTTGCTACTGTATAAACGTTTTTTCTACGTCCAAAGTACCCTTTTGCTGCCTTCAAGATTTTTTTTCTTCTTTTTCTTGAGGCTACTGAATTTACTGATCTTGGCATAATTCAAATTGTTTTTTGTAGTAAGGCGACTAACTAATTATGAATTGGTTCATTACGAATTACGAGAAAACCCGTATTGGTAATTGTTAATTGATAATTGATAATTCTTTTTTTGCCCACTCCATGGTTAATAATTAAATTCCCTTTAATTAACTATTTTAAAGTTAATTGTTGTTTGATGTTCGCTTCATCAGACTTATGTACTAATGTTGCGTGTGTCAATTTAAGCTTACGTTTCTTAGACTTCTTTGTTAAGATATGACTCTTAAACGCGTGCTTTCTTTTGATTTTTCCAGAACCTGTCAACTTAAAACGTTTCTTGGCACTAGATTTGGTTTTCATTTTAGGCATTTCTCCTTCGTTTTTATCTTGCTTATAAGATTGTTTATAATAATAAAATTACTTTCCTACTTTTTTCGGAGCAATAAACATAATCATACGTTTACCTTCCAGTTTTGGTAATTGTTCTACCTTACCAAATTCTTCTAATTCTTTAGCTAATTTTAATAATAAGATTTGTCCTTGCTCTTTAAAGATGATAGATCTTCCTTTAAAGAAAACAAATGCTTTTAATTTTGCTCCGTCTTTTAAAAACTTTACGGCATGTTTCTTTTTAAATTCATAATCATGCTCATCAGTTTGGGGTCCAAAACGAATTTCTTTAACAATAACTTTAGTTGCTTTAGATTTTAAAGTTTTTTCACGTTTTTTTTGTTCATATAAAAATTTCTTATAATCGATAATTTTACAAACAGGTGGAACAGCTTTTGGAGAAATTTCTACCAAATCTAACTCTTGCTCTTCAGCTAACGCTCTTGCTTTTTCAATCGGATAAACACCAACTTCAATGTTCTCACCAACTAAACGTACTTCGTCAACAAATTTAATCTTGTGATTAATTCTATGTTGATCTTCTTTAATTACTCTTAAAGGTCTTCTTGGCTTATTTCTTCTAATTGCTATGACTAATAAATTTTAATTATACAATACAGTTTCTACAACTGTTTTTATTTTTTCTCTTTTAAAATTCTACTTTTGTGCTTTTTATTTCATTTTCTATTAACGAAATAAAGGCTTCAATAGTAAAAGTTCCGATGTCTCCTTCTCCATGTTTTCTTACAGATACAGTTCCTTCGTTTTCTTCTTTCTCTCCAACAATTACCATAAATGGAATTTTGTTCATTTCTGCATCTCTAATCTTTCGACCAGTTTTCTCATTTCTATCATCTACGAGGGCGCGAATTTCGGAATTTTCTAGCGATTCTAAAACTTTTTCTGAATATTTTTGATATTTCTCACTGATTGGCAATAAGATAACTTGTTCTGGAGTTAGCCAAAGCGGGAAATTTCCTCCTGTATGCTCTAGTAACACTGCAATAAATCGCTCCATAGACCCAAAAGGTGCTCTATGAATCATTACTGGTTGATGCAATTGATTATCTGCTCCTTTATAGGTTAATTCAAATCGTTTTGGTAAATTATAGTCAACTTGTATCGTTCCTAACTGCCAACTTCTGCCTAAAGCATCCTTAACCATAAAGTCTAACTTAGGTCCATAAAAGGCAGCTTCGCCCTCTTCGATTACAAAATTAAGTCCTTTATCAGTTGCTGCATTAATAATAGCTTGTTCAGCAAGTTCCCATGTTTTAACATCACCAATATACTTATCAAGGTTTTGCATATCTCTAATAGAAACCTGAGCTGTAAAATCTTCAAAACCTAAAGATTTAAATACATATAGTACCAAATCAATTACATCTTTAAACTCTTGATCTAATTGTTCTGGTGTACAGAATATATGTGCATCATCTTGTGTAAATCCTCTAACACGAGTTAGTCCATGCAATTCTCCACTTTGTTCATATCTATAAACGGTGCCAAATTCTGCAAAACGTTTTGGTAAATCTTTATACGAATGTGGTTTAAAATTATAGACTTCACAGTGGTGTGGGCAGTTCATAGGTTTTAATAAAAACTCTTCATCCATTTTCGGAGTTTTTATTGACTGAAAGCTATCTGCTCCATATTTATCATAATGGCCAGAAGTAACATAGAGTTCTTTTTGTCCAATATGTGGTGTTATTACCATTTCATATCCAGCTTTCTTTTGAGCAGCTTTTAAAAAATCCTCTAATCTTCCTCTTAAAGCAGCTCCTTTTGGTAACCATAAAGGCAAGCCTGCTCCAACTTTTTGAGAGAAAGTAAACAATTCTAATTCTCTTCCTAATTTTCTATGATCTCTCTTTTTTGCTTCTTCTAATAACTCTAAATACTCGGTAAGCATTTTTTGCTTCGGAAATGAAATTCCGTAAATACGTGTAAGTTGATTATTTTTTTCATCACCACGCCAATAAGCACCGGCAACATTCATTACTTTTATAGCTTTAATGACTCCAGTATTTGGAATATGTCCACCACGACATAAGTCTGTAAAATCAGAATGATCACAAAAAGTAATATCTCCGTCGGTTAAATTTTCGATTAACTCAACTTTATATTGATTGTTTTCTTTTTGATAATATGCTAAAGCATCTGCTTTAGAAATTGAACGTAATTTAAATTCGTGTTTCCCTCTTGCTAATTCTAAGAATTTTTGTTCAATTTTAGTAAAGTCGTTCTCAGAAATTACTTCATCTTCTAGATCCAAATCATAATAAAATCCATTATCAATAGCAGGACCAATAGTTAATTTAGCTTTTGGATGAAATTCTAAAATTGCTTGTGCTAATACGTGAGCAGAAGAATGCCAAAAAGCTTTTTTTCCTCCATCATCATTAAATGTATACAGTATTAAAGAGCCGTCAGAAGTTAAAGGTGTGGTGGTTTCAACAGTTGTTCCATTAAATTTTGCAGATATAACGTTTCTAGCAAAACCTTCACTTATACTTTTAGCAACATCCATTGGAGTGCTGTTTTTCTTGTATTCTTTTACGCTTCCGTCAGGTAAAGTAATATGTATCATTAAATATAATGTTTATTAAAGGCAAAGATATTAGAAAACTATATTTCACACAATATATATGATTAAAGTTTTCAAAGCATTTGTTCAGTTGTTTTTTTGACGAAAATTTCTTTTTAATTTACTGATGATAAGGGTATTGAAAAAAAGATTAAAAAAAGATTAAAAAAGTTCTTGCAGGAATGAAAAGTGAGCGTATATTTGCACCCGCTAACGGAAAACATATTTAGTTTTTATGTAGTAACGTTCTTTCAAATAAGTTGTAAATATTTTTATTCAAAAAAACTTTTAAAATAATTTTTTTAGTTAGAAAAGAGTTTATACATTTGCACCCGCTTTGAGATATGATTGAAGTTTAGAAAGAGATTTTGGAATTTTAGAGAAATTTAAAAGGGTAGTTCGAGTCTACCATTTCT
>JBDNGO010000102.1:0-9314 GCA_041689245.1 Flavobacteriaceae bacterium
AAGGTGATGATGTAGAATTTGACTTACAAGAAGGTAGAAAAGGAATGAACGCAGTTAACGTAAAAGTTATCTAAGATATAAACTTTTTTTTATTAAAAAACGCCTATCAATTAATTTGATAGGCGTTTTTGGTTATATAAATGTATGTAAAATTATCTTCTTTTGCTGTTTTCTCTTCTAGAAGAACGATTATCATTTCTTTTTGAATTGCTATTATTAGACTTTTTGGAATGATTTCTTGGAGTGTGATTTTTTTTATTAGGCTTGTTAGAATTTGGCTTTCCAGGTTCAGTAGTATTATTGGGTTCAAAACCCTCAATAACCTCAGTTTCTAATTTTTGCCCTAATAATTTTTCTATTTCTCTTACATACTCCATTTCTTCAATACAAACTAAAGACAGCGCTTCTCCTTTTGCACCAGCTCTTCCTGTTCTACCAATTCTATGAATGTAATCTTCAGGAATATTTGGTAATTCAAAATTGATAACATGAGGTAATAATGGGATGTCTAAACCACGAGCAGCAATATCTGTTGCAACTAAAACTCGTATATCGTTTGTTTTAAATTCGGCTAGGGCTTTTGTTCTTGCTCCTTGACTTTTATTTCCATGAATTGCAGCAGCAGAAATTTTACTGGCAACTAGTTGTTTTGTAAGCTTGTTTGCTCCGTGTTTTGTTCTTGTAAAAACTAATACTTGTTTCCAATTTCCATCAGAAATTAATTTAGTGATTAATTCTGTTTTTTGTCCTTTATCTACTCGATACACTTTTTGCTCTACTTTTTCTGCAGTAGAATTTTGTGGTGTAGCTTCTACCAAAACAGGATTATGAAGAATCCCTGCCGCTAATTCTTTTATCTCTTTAGAAAATGTAGCAGAAAACAATAAGTTCTGTCTTTTGGCAGGCATTAAGCTCATTATTTTTTTAATGTCACGCAAAAAACCCATGTCCAACATTCTGTCTGCTTCGTCTAAAACTAAAATTTCAATTCTTTTTAAAGAAAGTGCTTTTTGGTTTTCTAAATCTAGTAATCTTCCAGGTGTTGCAACCAAAATATCTACTCCTTGTTTAATTGTTGCTATTTGAGCTTTTGCTTTTACACCCCCAAAAACAACAGTAGATTTCATGTTTAAATAGGCCCCATAATCTTTAACATTTTCATAAACCTGAGCAGCCAATTCTCTTGTTGGTGTTAGTATTAACGCTCTAATTGGTCTGAATTTCTCACTTCTTGTAGCATCTAAAATTTGCAACATTGGTAAAGTAAATCCTGCTGTTTTACCCGTTCCAGTTTGTGCTGATGCCAATACATCTTTTCCTTCTAAAATTAAAGGAATTGCTTTTTTTTGAATTGGAGATGGAGTTGTATAACCTTGTTTTTCAACGGCTTTTAACAAAGCGTTGTTTAATCCTAATGATTGAAATGACATAAATATGGTTTATAAAATGACTTATGGAGGGAAATGTCCTTTAAGAATTTCTGCAAAGATACATTGAATTCTAATGGATATGATAACATTTTGTTAAAACTAAAAACTTCATCCTCAGAATTTTTGTAATCTATTTTACATATACTAACTTTAGCCACCAAACAACTAGTCATGAAAAAAATAACTACTTTTTTTGCAGCGTTGCTTATTGCATTATCAATTAATGCTCAGCAAACCACATCTGCTATTCAAATCGAAGAATCTTTAAATCAAAAAGAGGCTTTAACTAAAAACTCTATTGTAAAAAATATCGAATTTACAAACATTGGCCCAACAATCATGAGTGGTCGTGCTGTAGATATTGATGTAAACCCAAACAATACCAACGAATTTTATGTTGGTTATGCCTCGGGTGGAGTGTGGTACACAAACAATAACGGAACTTCTTTTGATCCAGTTATGGATACTTCTCCAACACAAAATGTTGGTGATATTGCTGTAGATTGGAAAAACGGAACCATTTGGATTGGAACTGGAGAAAGCAATTCTTCTCGTTCTTCATATCCAGGAATCGGGATTTTAAAATCTACTGACAAAGGTAAAACTTGGGAAAATGTAGGGTTGACTGATTCTCATCATATTGGAAGAATCCTTATCAATAAGAACAACCCGAATAAAGTAGTTGTTGGTGTTATTGGTCACTTATATTCTACCAACAAACAACGTGGAATCTATAAAACTACTGATGGCGGTAAAACGTGGAAAAACACGCTGTTTATTGATGATATGACAGGTGTTATTGACATCAGCGTTTCTCCAACAAACCCTAACGTTTTATTTGCTGCTTCTTGGGAGCGAGTCCGTAAAGCATGGGATTTTGATGGTGACGGAAATGGTTCTGCAATTTACAAAAGTACAGACGCTGGTGATTCTTGGACAAAAATGACTGGAAAAGGAGACGGTTTTCCGGTTGGAGCTGGTGTTGGAAGAATTGGTTTAGCAGCATTTAATGATACTATTGTGTATGCTTTTTTAGACAATCAATTTACAAGACCAGAAACACCAAAAAAACCAAAAACCGGAATTCAAAAAGATGATTTTAAGACAATGTCTGTTGCAGATTTTATGAAATTAGACAACAAACAATTAGATAGCTATTTACAAAGTAATCTCTTTGACAAAAAAGAAACAGCTACATCTGTAAAAGCTGCTGTAAAAAACGGAACGATCAAACCAAGTCATTTGGCTTCGTATTTAGAAGATGCAAATTCAATATTATTTGATTCTCCTGTAATTGGAGCAGAGCTTTACAAATCTACAAATGGAGGAAAATCTTGGGCAAAAACTCATAAAGGGTATTTAGACGGCGTGTATAGTTCTTATGGATATTACTTCGGAATTATGGGCGTAAGTGCTATAGATCAAAACAAGGTTTATATTGGTGGAGTTCCTTTATTAAAATCTGATGACGGAGGAAAAAGTTTCCAAAATATTGGTGCTGCAAATATGCACTCAGATCATCAAGCAATATGGGTAAATCCAACTAAATTAGGACATGTTATAAATGGAAATGATGGTGGAATCAATATTACTTTTGACGATGGTAAAAACTGGTCAAAAAACAATCCGCATGCGGTTGGTCAATTTTATGCAATTGCAGTAGATAATAAAAAACCATACAATGTGTATGGTGGTTTACAAGATAACGGTGTTTGGTACGGACCAAGCAATTATAGTTTTTCAAGAGACTGGGAAGGAAGAGGAAGTTATCCTTACAAAGGAATTGGCGGTGGTGATGGCATGCAAGTTGAAGTAGATTCTAGAGATAATGAAACCGTATATTCTGGTTCTCAATTCGGGTATTATTTCCGTGTAAATTTAAAAACTGGAAAAAGAATTTCTATACATCCAAAACATGAATTAGGAGATTCTCCATATCGTTATAATTGGCAGACTCCAATATTATTATCGTCACACAACCAAGATATTTTATATATGGGCGCAAATAAATTATTGCGTTCTATGGATCAAGGTGAGACTTTCGAAGTGATTTCTGATGATTTAACAGCTGGCGGGGAAAAAGGAAATGTTCCTTTCGGAACGTTAGCAACCATTTCTGAAAGTCCATTTCATTTTGGGTTGATTTATACAGGTTCTGATGACGGATTAATTCATATTACAAAAGATGGTGGAGTTTCTTGGAAAAATAGTACTGGAAATTTACCGAAAGGATTATGGGTAAGTAGAGTTATCGCTTCAAAATTTAAAAAAGAAAGAGTGTACGTAACTTTAAACGGAATGCGTTCAGACAATTTTGCAACCTATGTTTATATGTCTGATAATTTTGGAGAAACTTGGAAAAATATTGGAAGTAACATTCCAACTTCAGCAGTAAATGTGATTAAAGAAGATCCTACAAACGAAAAAATTTTATACCTTGGTACAGATAACGGATTGTATGTTACTTTTAATAATGGTGATTCTTGGCATCCATTTAGTAATGGATTTCCAAATGTTGCGGTTCACGATTTAGTAATTCAAGAAAGAGAAAATGATTTGGTTGTTGGTACTCATGGTAGAAGTATCTTTAAAGCGAACATCTCTAAATTACAAAGTTTTGATTCTTACCAAGCAAAAGAAACTCATGTGTTCAACATAGATGGTATTAACTCATCATCTCGCTGGGGAAGTTCAAGAAGTCAATGGTCAGAACCATTTACTCCAGAAGTAAACATCACGTTATTTTCTAATTCAGCTAAGAAAAAAACAGTATCAATTTATGCAGATGCCATATTAGTAAACTCTTTTTCTGTAAATGCAGATAATGGTTTTAACACTATTTCTTACGATGTTTCTTTTTCTAAAAACGGAAAAAGAGCGTATGAGAAAGCAAACAAAAATTCTAAATTACAAGCAGCTCAAAACGGTGTTTTCTATTTGCCAAAAGGGAAATATACTGTTAAAGTTGATGACGAAAACAAAATTTTAGAAGTAAAATAAATTGATATTACTTCGAAGCTAAACGAGAAGTGTGAGCATTGGATTTCTCAAACTCATTTCGAAATGACCTAGTATATTTTTTGAAGAATGTTGTAAAAAGCAGTACTTTTATCTTATGAAAAAAGTACTGCTTTTTTATTGCTTTCTTTTTTGCATTCAAGGTTTTTCTCAATCTAATTGGCAACAATTTAAGAAACTTTCTTGCCCTAAAAAAACGTGGGTTATTTTTCATGTATTTAAAGCAAAAAAAGCGTTTGAACTTTCTAAAGAAGCACAAAGAGTTGCGGATTCAGTAGCAAAAACACCATTATTAGATGGTGATAAAAATGGCGGACAAGTAGATGCTTTTCGTCACGCCTATTGGATGGCACGGTTGCGTCAAGAAATTGGAGAAAACGCAGCGAGAAAATTGGGAAAAGCACACGAGAAAACCAATTACCAGCAGTACAAAAAAAGCCAATTAGAAGACGGAGAAAATCCTGATAAAGTTTCTTCAGAAATGGATTTGTTTAATAATTCTATTGGATTATTATATACCGAAAAAGGTGTTCCGTATCCAAAAAAAGGGTTAATTTTTAGAATCGTAAATGGCATTTTAGCAGGAAACAATAAGGTTATTAAAAAGGATGAAAAAAGAAATTATTTGACTTGTGATAACAAAATTATTTCTCAAAACTCACTCAAAGGAAAATGGAAAAACAACAAGTGTTTGATCTATTCTAATTAACAACTATTTAAACAAATTCTAAATACGATAGAAAACAAAAAAGTTGTTTGCTTATACTTATCAATAGACGTAAATTTGTGTCAATTCTTAACTAACAAAAAATGAGCGGATTTTTTAAATCTTCAATTGGAAGAAAAGTAGCAATGGCGCTTTCAGCGTTTTTCTTAATGTTCTTCTTACTTCAACATTTAGCAATAAATATTTTATCAGTTTTTAGCCCAAATTATTTCAATGATGTTTCTCACTTTATGGGGACAAACCCTTTAGTTCAATTTGCCTTGCAGCCTGTATTAATTTTTGCAGTTGTTTTTCACTTTGTGATGGGTTTCATTTTAGAGTTAAAAAACTCAAGAGCGAGAAAAGTATCTTATGCAAAAAATAACGGTGGTGCAAATTCATCTTGGATGAGTAGAAACATGATTTGGAGTGGTATTGCAATTTTAGCATTTATCATCTTACACTTTATAGATTTTTGGTTTCCAGAAATTAACACAAAATTTATACAAGGAGATTGGTCTGGTATTCATAATGGAGAATTGAGGTATTTTCGTGAATTACAAGAAAAATTCATAAGTCCGGTTAGAGTTGGCGCTTATGTGCTTGCTTTTGTATTTTTAGGATTGCATTTAGCACACGGTTTTACATCAGCTTTTCAATCTATGGGTTCTAATGCTAGTAGAAAAAAGACACTACAAACTATTGGTAAAGTGTATTCAATAATAATTCCTTTAGGTTTTATTTTTATCGCAATTTATCATCATTTAAATCAGAACCATTAATCTTAATAAACTATGGCTTTAGATTCAAAAGTACCAAAAGGTCCAATTAAAGATAAATGGACAGATTATAAAAATCATATCAACCTTGTAAATCCTGCTAACAAACGTAATATAGATATTATTGTTGTTGGTACAGGTTTAGCTGGTGGTTCTGCCTCTGCAACTTTAGCAGAATTAGGCTATAATGTAAAAGCATTTGCGTATCAAGATTCTCCACGTAGAGCACATTCAATTGCGGCTCAGGGAGGAATAAATGCTGCAAAAAATTATCAAGGAGATGGAGACTCTAACTACAGATTGTTTTATGACACTGTAAAAGGAGGAGATTACCGCTCAAGAGAAGCTAATGTTTATCGTTTAGCAGAAGTTTCTGCAAATATTATAGATCAGTGCGTAGCACAAGGTGTTCCTTTTGCACGTGATTATGGGGGTTTATTAGACAATCGTTCTTTTGGTGGGGTTTTAGTTTCTAGAACTTTTTATGCAAAAGGACAAACTGGGCAACAATTATTATTAGGTGCGTATTCTGCAATGAATAGACAAATTGCTCGTGGAAAGATTGAAATGTTTAACCGTCATGAAATGTTAGATATTGTAATTGTTGATGGCAAAGCTCGTGGAATTATTGCACGTAATTTAGTTACTGGAGAAATAGAACGTCATTCTGCACATGCTGTGGTAATTGCTTCAGGGGGGTATGGAAATGTATATTTTTTATCAACCAACGCTATGGGTTCTAATGTCACTGCAGCATGGAAAATACACAAAAAAGGAGCCTATTTTGCAAACCCTTGTTATACACAAATTCATCCTACTTGTATTCCACGTTCTGGAGATTATCAATCTAAATTAACATTGATGTCAGAATCTTTAAGAAATGATGGTAGGATTTGGGTTCCAAAAAACATGGAAGATGTGATGGCAATTAGAGAAGGTCGTAAAAAACCTACCGATTTGTCTGAAGAGCAAAGAGATTATTACTTAGAAAGACGTTATCCTGCATTTGGTAATTTAGTTCCTAGAGATGTAGCTTCTAGAGCAGCAAAAGAACGTTGTGATGCTGGTTACGGAGTAAATGCAACAGGTGAAGCCGTGTATTTAGATTTTGCTTCGGCAATTACTAGATATGGAAAAGAGCAAGCTAAAATTCATAATATTACAAATGCTTCTGATGCTAAAATTTATGAATTAGGCCAGAAAATTGTAGAAGAAAAATACGGAAACTTATTCCAAATGTATGAGAAGATTGTTGATCAAGACCCATACAAAACTCCAATGATGATTTATCCTGCCGTTCATTATACAATGGGGGGTGTTTGGGTAGATTATAATTTGATGACAACAATCCCTGGATGTTATTGTATTGGTGAGGCAAATTTCTCAGACCATGGCGCAAATAGATTAGGAGCTTCTGCGTTAATGCAAGGTTTAGCAGATGGTTATTTTGTATTACCTTATACTATTGGAGATTATTTAGCGGATGATATTCGAACTGGAAAAATATCAACAGATTTACCAGAATTTGAAGCTGCTGAGAAAGAAGTTTCAGATCGTATTAATTTCTTTATAAATAATAAGGGGACTAAATCTGTTGATTATTTTCATAAAAAATTAGGAAATATCATGTGGAATAAATGTGGTATGTCTAGAAACGAAGCTGGTTTAAAAGAAGCAATTGAAGAGATTTCTGAATTAAGAGCAGAGTTCTGGAAAGATGTTTCTGTTCCTGGTGGCGATAAAGAGTTTAATGAAGAATTAGCAAAAGCAGGTAGAGTTGCAGATTTTTTAGAATTAGGGGAATTATTTGCTAAAGATGCTTTACATAGAAATGAATCTTGTGGCGGTCATTTTAGAGAAGAATCTGCTGAAGAATCAGGACCACAAATGGGAGAAGCAAAACGTGATGATAAAAACTATTCTTTCGTTTCTGCGTGGGAATATAAAGGTGACCCTGCAAATGCAGTTTTACACAAAGAAGAATTAGAATTTAATGATATTGAATTAAAACAGAGAAGTTATAAATAAGTGAAGAGAAAACTAGCGAAGAGCGAATAGGGAAAAGTGAAGAAAGAAAAAATGAGTGTACTAAAATCATATAAAGAGCTAATTGTTTGGCAAAAATCAATGATTTTAGTAAAAGAAATTTATAAAATTTCTTCATCTTTTCCAGATAACGAAAAATTTGGCTTAACAAGTCAAATGAGAAGAGCATCAGTATCTATACCTTCAAATATAGCAGAAGGTTGGGGGAGATTATCCCGAAAGAGCTATATTCAGTTTTTAAGAATATCTAGAGGCTCTTTATTTGAACTAGAAACACAAATATTAATAACAAAAGAATTAAATTACATAAGTGATAGTGAAATAATTGAAAATTTAATAACGAAAATTAGCAAGATGCTTAATTCCATTATTAAAAAGTTAGATGAAAAGAACTAATTTCTTTTCGCTTTTCGCTAATTACTAAAACCTTAATAGTTATGAATTTAACATTAAAAATCTGGAGACAGAAAAGCGCCAAAGATAAAGGGCAAATGGTTAAGTACAAAGTGAGTGAAATTTCAGAACACATGTCGTTCTTAGAAATGATGGACGTATTGAACGAACAATTAATTAATAGCGAAGATGACCCAGTAGCATTTGATCACGATTGTAGAGAAGGAATCTGCGGAATGTGTTCTATGTATATCAACGGTCAAGCTCATGGGCCTGATAGAGGAGTTACTACTTGTCAGTTACATATGCGTACATTTAAAGATGGTGATACAATTATAATTGAGCCTTTTAGAGCAAAAGCATTTCCAGTAATTAAAGATTTAGTAGTAGATCGATCTGCTTTCGATAGAATTCAACAAGCTGGAGGATATATTTCTGTAAACACTTCAGGAAACACACAAGATGCAAACTCAATTCCAATTTCTAAACACGCAGCAGATGAAGCCATGGATGCAGCAACTTGTATTGGTTGTGGAGCTTGTGTAGCGAGTTGTAAAAATAGTTCTGCAATGTTATTTGTAGGTGCAAAAGTATCTCAATATGCTTTATTACCGCAAGGACAAGTGGAAGCCGCAGATCGTGTTTTAAGTATGGTTGCTCAAATGGATGCTGAAGGTTTTGGAAACTGCACAAACACAGGAGCCTGTGAGGTTGAATGTCCTAAAGGGATTTCTTTAGAAAACATTGCCCGTATGAATAGAGAATATTTAAGCGCAAGTTTAAAAGGGTAAAAAATTATTCTTGTCCCGTCCTGAATAAACGATACAGATTATTAGACAATAATACTTAATTAAACACTTGTAAGAACATTCTTGCAAGTGTTTTTTCTTTTATAGGTTCGCATTATTACTTTATTCTGTTGATGCATTTGGTTTGGAGTTC
>JBDNGO010000103.1:0-9569 GCA_041689245.1 Flavobacteriaceae bacterium
AAATGCGTAAACAATTGCTGTCATGAAATTAACAGAAAACCACATACAAGAACTCTACAAATTTACACGTCAACATTTTGTGTATCATTATGATGTACAAACCGAATTAGTAGATCATTTAGCAAATGATATTGAACAAACTTGGGAGGGAAATCCAAAACTATCATTTGAACAAGCAAGAGATAGTTCATTTAAAAAGTTTGGTGTTTTTGGCTTTATGGAAGTTTTAGAACAGAAACAAAATGCTCTAGGGAAAAGATATTGGAAAACCATTTTTAGGTTTGCAAAAGACTGGTTTCAATTGCCAAAAATTATAGTAACAATAGGTATTTATGTTTCTCTTTTTCAGTTGTTCAGATCAAACGTTTCTGAATTTGTGTTTGTTGGTATTACTTTATGTTATTTTCTTTTCGGAATTGTAAAAATAATTCAGTTAAAATCAACCTTTAATAAACGAAAAAAAAGACTAGGAAAAACCTGGATGTTAGAATCTATAATTTTTGGACAAGGGGCTGGAATTGCAGCAATATTTCCATTATACACGTTTCAAATTTTTATTCAAACAAGTAATTTAACGAACGTAACTGTAATTTGGGCTTTATTCCTTGCACTTTTTTACACTTCAATTTTTATTTTTGGATATATTTCTTTGTTTGTAATACCAAAAAAAGCCGAAGAATTATTAGCAGAAACATATCCAGAATATACAATGGTTTAGTTTTTTTGTAACAAAAACCATATTTTAGACACTTATAATTATCAAACAATTAACCAAGTACTATGTTTACACGATTTTTAAAATTAGAATGGAAACAATATTTCCGTTCATCCTATTGGCAAAAAGGAATTGCCTTAAAAATTATTATGGGCTTTTTTGCCTTATACATGATGGTTTCTTTTCTTGCATTAGGAATCGGTAGTTTCTTTCTTATTAAAGAAATACAACCAGATTCAGATCCGTTACAAGTAGTAAATTCATTTTTGCTTTTTGCAATTATTGGCGATTTAATTATTCGGTATTTAATGCAAAAATTACCAGTAATGAACGTTAAACCATTATTAGTTCTTCCTATAAAAAAGAAGAAGCTGGTGCATTATGTATTAGGAAAATCGATGGTTTCCGCATTCAATATTTTCTCGCTATTCTTTTATATTCCGTTTTCAATTGTATTAATAACGCAAGATTATAACGCATCTGGAGTTTTAGGATGGTTATTTACGATGATTTTAGTAACACAATCTGCAAACTTTTTAAACTTTATTATCAATAAAAATAATGTTGCTTTTTGGACGTTAGCAGTTGTTTTAATTTGTACAATAGCGCTACAATATTTTAATATTTACGATATAACAATTCATAGTCAGTCAATTTTTAACGGAATTTATGCAAGCCCAATATACGTGCTTATTCCTTTTGCTTTATTAGTTGTTTTATACAGGATCAATCAAAAAATATTAAGACAACAATTGTATTTAGATGGTGCTATAAAAGTTAACGTTAAAGAAGCAAATACAGCAGATTTGTCTTGGGCAAATAGATTTGGAGAAATGGCGCCGTTTATTAAAAATGAAATCAGATTAATTTGGAGAAACAAAAGAACAAAAACGGTTTTCTTAATGTCTTTTGCTTTTGTTTTATACGGATTAATCTTTTTTACAAGTTCAACCTATGAAAAAATGCCAGGATTTTTAATTTTTGCATCGTTATTTGTTACTGGTGGATTTGTTTTAAACTACGGTCAATTTATTCCAGCTTGGGAAAGTGCTTATTACAAAATGCTAATGACTCAGAATTTAAGCTACCGCAAATATTTAGAATCTAAATGGTTTTTAATGAGCATTATGACGACGGTATTATTCATTTTAGCAACACCCTATATTTATTTCGGTGTAGATAAATATTTAATGATTGCAGCCGGAGCAATTTTTAATATCGGATTTAACACTTTAGTATTATTATATGCAGGCTCATTTAACAGAAAACAAATAGACTTAAATGCCAGCGGATTTGGAAACACCCAAGGAACAAGTGCAAAACAATTTATTGTGATTATTCCTGTAATGTTAGTTCCTGTTGGATTATTTTATGCATTTAGTTTACCATTCGGATTTAATGCAGGAATTGTTGCGATTGCAGGATTCGGAATTTTAGGATTAGTAACAAAAAATTATTTTATGAATTTGATTGCCAAAAAGTATATTAAAGAAAAATATGCTGCAATTCACGCATTCGATCAAAAAGCATAATCAACACAAATAAAGACACACAATAGTTATGATACATTCAAAAAACATCACAAAAAAATACGGTACAGATCAAGTATTAAATATAGAAGAATTAGAAATTCCGAAAGGACAAAGTTTTGGGTTGGTTGGAAATAACGGAGCGGGAAAAACAACGTTTTTTAATATTCTGTTAGATTTAATTAGACCCACAACCGGAGAAATTACAAATCATGATGTAATTGTAAATAAAAGCGAAGCATGGAAAACCTTTACAGGTTCTTTTATAGATGAAACTTTTTTAATTGGGTATTTAACACCAGAAGAATATTTTGATTTTATTGGAGATTTACGCGGAATGAACAAAGCAGATATTCAAAGTTTTTTAAGTCAGTTTGAAGAAATTTTTAATGGGGAAATTCTAGGAAAAAAGAAATACTTAAGAGATTTAAGTAAAGGGAATCAGAAAAAAGCAGGAATTGTGGCAGCACTTTTAGGAAATCCGCAAGTAATAATCTTAGATGAGCCTTTTGCAAATTTAGATCCAACAACACAAATCAGACTAAAAAAGAAGTTAAAAGAGTTAACAGAAAACAAAGAAGTTACTATTTTAGTGTCAAGCCACGATTTGAGTCATGTTACAGAAGTTTGCGAACGAATCGTTGTTTTAGAAAAAGGAAACGTAGTAAAAGACATTAAAACATCAACAGAAACATTAAAGGAATTAGAAAGCTATTTCGCAGTATAAATTCTTTCTTATTTTATTCTTATTTTTACAGCTTCTATTCACAATATTTTTACAGAAAATAGGTTAGTGAATAGAAGTTTTTTAATTGAATATGTTTAATCTATTTTATGAATAACAAAAACACAATAGTACTTTTTTTGATAGCCATAACGGCTTTTTTTTCTTGTAGCACAAAAAAAGATGCTTTTGTAAATAGAACATACAATTCAATTACGACCAAATACAATATTTTGTATAACGGAAATTTAGCTTTTCAAGAAGGATTAGACCAAATTAACGAACAACATAAAGATAATTTCTGGGAACAACTTTTTATAGAACCAATTACATTTGAAGAAATACCAGCTTCAGTTGCTTCTTTTGGTGGAAATCCAGGATTTTCAGATTTCAACAAAAAAGAAGATAAACCACTTACAACATTTGATAAAGCTGAAGAAAAAGCAGTAAAAGCAATTCAAATGCATTCAATGAATATTGGCGGAAGAGAACGCAATAGTCAAATTGATGATGCATATTTATTACTGGGAAAATCTAGATATTATACACAACGATTTATTCCGGCAATAGAGGCTTTTAATTATGTGATTACTAATTATCCGTATGCAGATTTAATTGATGAAACCAGAATTTGGAGAGCAAAAACAAACATCAGGTTAGACAATGATAAATTGGCAATTGAATCTTTAAAAATTGTTTTAAAAAGCGAAAACTTAGCCCCAAGAATTAAAGAAGAAGCGCATACAGCAATGGCGATGGCTTATATTAAAAATGATAGCATTCAAAGTGCAATTATGCAATTAACGCTGGCAACAAACACACAAGAAAATGTGGAGCAAACTGCTAGAAATATGTTTGTTTTGGGGCAAATTTATAGTTCAGAAAATAAAAAAGATTCTGCTGTAGTTGTTTTTCAGAAGCTAATCAACTTTAAAAAAGCACCATATAAATTTAAAATATTTGCCAATATCGATTTGGCAAAAGCGACCACAAAAGATTCTTTAGTTTCTAGCTTAATCACAAGATTTAAGGGATTAATAGAAGAAAGAGAGAATAGAAAATATTTAGACGCGCTGTATTATCAAAAAGGGTTGTTAGAAGAAAAAAGAGATAGTTTACATATTGCATTGCGAGATTTTAAATCCTCTTTAAGAATTCCTGACGGAGATAAGGTTCAAAAAACATATACTTATGAAAAATTAGGAAATATTGCTTTCGACTATTCTTTGTTTGTACAAGCTAGCTCTTATTATGATAGTGTACTTCAGATTTCAAGAAACAGTACAGATAAACGGATTCGACAAATTAGAAGAAAGCACAAAAATTTGGCTGCTTTAACAACGTTTGAAACAACATTAAAAACAAGCGATAGTGTTTTAAAGTTGACAAACTTATCTAAGTTAGAGCAAATTACTTTTTTTAAAGATCAGATAGAATCTCTTAAAAAAGCGGATGAGAAAGCGGCAAAAGAACAATTAAAAAACATTTCTTTTGGGAGTTCATTTAATGGTGGTTCTTCAATAAAATCAACCAATAAAGGCAAATGGTATTTTTACAATTCAAAATCGTTGAATTTTGGTAAAAGCGAATTTGAAAAAGTTTGGGGAAATAGACCTTTAGAAGATAATTGGAGAGTTTCTGACAAACAACAACAACAACAACAAGTAAAAACAGGAATAGATTCTACCTCAACAAAAACAAAAATTTCGTTATCAAAATATAGTTTAAACACGTATTTAGATGCTTTACCTAAAACAAAATCAGAGATAGATTCTTTAAGCTATCATAGAAACGAAGCGTTATATCAAACCGGAATTATTTATAAAGTGCAATTTAAAAATACAGATTTAGCAATTTTTAGATTAGAAAGAGTACTGAAAGAAAAACCAGACAAAACGCTATTATTACCTACAAAATATCATTTGTATCAATTGTATTCAGAACTAAAAAGCAGCAAAGCAGATGAATATAAAGCGCAGATTATTGAGGAATATCCAACATCTAGATATGCTGAAATATTGTTAAATAACCCAAAAAAACAAGGCGAAAAAAAGATAAGCCAAACAGAAGCAATTTATAAAGAATTGTATTACATATACAAAGACAATCAATTCTCTGATGTGGTGTCACAAATCATAGAATTAGCGCCAGAAATTAAAGATTCAAATTTAATTGCTAAATTTGAACTTCTTAAGGCTATTGCTATTGGTAAATATCAAACAAAAGAGGCATATAAAAAAGCGCTTGAATATGTATTGTTTAATCACGGAAATACCATAGAAGGGCAAAGAGCAAAAGAGATCATAAAACAGTTAAATTAAAACATTCTCAAAATGTTTATAAAAGAAAATAATAAGAAGAAACCAAACGCAATGGAAAGAAATGTCTTAGCCAAAAATACTAAAATTGTTGGAGATTTAAGTTCTGAAGGAGATTTTAGAATTGATGGAATTTTAGAAGGAACTCTAGAAACAAAAGGAAGAGTAATTATTGGACTAGAAGGATCGGTTCAAGGAAAAATATTGTGTGATAATGCAGACATAGAAGGTAAATTTTCTGGCGAATTAAAAGTAAATAAAATGCTAACCATAAAAGCATCAGCGTCTATTACTGGAGAAGTGATTTTAGGTAAATTATCTGTAGAACCAGGAGCAACTTTTAACGGATCTTGCACCATGAAAGGAGCATTAAAAGAACTACACGCAAATGAACAAAAATCAACTTCCGCAGAAAAAACCGCTTAATAAGTTTATTAGACTTACAGGAGTTGGATTGCAAATGGGAATCACTATTTATGTTGCCGCTTATTTCGGTAAAAAAATAGATGCACATTATCAATTCGAAAAAAAATACTTCACCTTTTTATTTATTATTATTGGATTTGTAGGCTCTTTAGTAAGCCTTTTGATGCAATTGAAAAAAATTAATGAAAAAGATTCTTAATTTTAAAAGTCTAATTTTGGGCTTTGTGTCTAAAATATCCATTTATTTGGCACTTGTTTTTGCAATTCATTTAACTATTTTACTTGTTTTAAAAAAACCTCTTTTTGAGAATCAAATACTTTTAGCATACGTTGTTAATTTATTGTTGGCTTTGCTCATCTTTATCGCGTTATTGTTTTTCAGAAAAAAAGCGAATGATTATTTAGGCTATGTTTTTATGTATGGAAGCTTGTTTAAATTCACTATCTTTTTTATCTTTTTCTATCCGAATTACAATAAAATTTCTGGGAACCTAAAGCAAGAGTTTTTAAGTTTTTTTATACCATATTTGGTGTGTTTAATTATAGAAATTAAATGGCTAATTAACCTTTTAAATTCTCCTGAAAAAAAAGATTAAAAAAAGCATCATTTTTCTCACAAAAATAAAACTGTAAATAATTTTTATTATTAACAGAAAAACCTACCTTTGCACCGATTTTAAAGGCACTATTATCCGAGTGATATGAGAAGAAAATTTTCAATAAAAAAGATTACGTTTTTACTGTTTTTAGTTTCGTTTGTTTCTGTGGCTCAACATGGTGAGAATGCAGATGCAGAAAACGCGCCTAAAGTAGAAAAGGACTTAAAAACCTCTATTAAAGAATACATCAATCATCACATATTAGATTCTTATGATTTTGGGTTGTTTTCTTACACTAATAATCATCATGAAAAAGTCCATATAGGATCTCCTCTACCAGTTATTTTATGGGATAATGGTTTAAAAGTGTTTATGTCTTCTAAATTTCATTACGGAGAAACGCTAGCTGAAGTTGATGGAAGTTACTACAAATTATATCACAATAAAATATACAAAACGGATGCTGAAGGAACCATCAGTTACGATGCAGAACATCATCCAGCAAATGTAATGCCGTTAGATTTCTCTATCACTAAAAATGTGGTGATGATTTTTGTTGTGTTTTTAATCATGTTTTTCATGTTTAAAAGAATGGCAAAAGGATATCAAAAAAACAACGGAATGCCAAAAGGAATGGGTAGGTTATTAGAACCTATTGTTATATACATTCGTGATGATATTGCTAAACCAAATATTGGAGAGAAGAACTATAAAAGATACATGAGTTATTTGTTAACGATCTTTTTCTTTGTGTGGATCGTAAATCTATTTGGATTAACGCCAATAGGTGTTAATATTACAAATAACATTGCTGTAACTTTTTGTTTGGCAATAATCACCTTTGTTATTACAACACTTACAGCAAAAAAAGACTATTGGAAACATATCTTCTGGATGCCAGGAGTACCTGTTCCAATGAAAATAATATTAGCTCCTATTGAGTTATTAGGAACAATTATCAAACCATTCTCATTAATGATTCGGCTATATGCAAATATTACTGCAGGGCATATTGTATTAATGAGTATAATTGGCATGATGTTTATTTTTAACAACTGGTTGGGAAGTTCACTTTCGTTTTTATTAGCATTTGTATTAGGTATTTTAGAGTTGTTAGTTGCAGCTTTACAAGCCTATATTTTCACAATGCTTTCTGCACTCTATTTTGGATCTGCAGTGGAAGAGCACGACGATCATCACTAGAAGTTAATTTTTTAAGTTGAATGTTTAATTTTAAAATAAATATATTATGGTAATTCCAAACATCGTAGGTGCAGGATTAGTAGTTATTGGAGCTGGTATTGGTATCGGTCAAATTGGTGGTAAAGCAATGGAGGCTATTGCTCGTCAACCAGAAGCGACAGGCAAGATTCAGACTGCAATGCTTATCGCTGCAGCCTTAATTGAAGGTATTGGATTTGCTGCGTTATTCGCAGTAAGCTAAAACTAAAAAAACAGCTATAACGGTTGGTTATAGCTGTTTTTAAATAATTAAACAAAAAATAATAAGATATATTATGGATAAGTTATTAAGTGAATTTTCTGTAGGATTGTTCTTTTGGCAATTAATTTTATTTGTCGGATTAGTTCTTTTATTAAAAAAGTTTGCATGGAAACCTATTTTAAATGCTGTAAATGAAAGAGAAGAAGGAATTAAAAAAGCCTTAGCATCTGCCGAAGAAGCTAAAAAAGAGATGCAAAACTTAACGGCAGATAATAAGTTGCTAGTTAAACAAGCAAGAGCAGAAAGAGATGCAATGTTAAAAGAAGCTCGTGAAATTAGAGAAAAAATGATTTCAGAAGCAAAAGAAGACGCAAAAGAACAAACAGCTAAAACGATAGAAAACGCAATAGTTGCAATAGAGCAAGAAAAACAAGCAGCTTTAGCGCATTTGAAAAAAGAAGTAGGCGATCTATCAATGATTATTGCACAAGCAATACTTAAGAAAGAATTATCTTCTCAAGAAGATCAAATTAAATTGGTAGAAGGAATGCTTAAAGACGTTACCTTAAACTAATATTTTATGAAAGGGACAAAAGCAGCATTACGTTACGCAAAAGCGATATTAAACTTAGCTAAAGACTCAGGATTAGAAAAAGAAGTTAATACAGACATGGGTTTTATTAGTGGGACAATTTCTGGTAGTGAAGACTTACAAAGAATGTTGAAAAGTCCAGTAATTAAAGCCGCAGAAAAAAGTAAAGCTTTAAACGCTCTTTTTGCAGGGAAAGTAAATGCAATTACGCTTGGGTTATTTAATCTTTTAGAAGAAAATAAGCGGACGGATATGTTACAACCAATCGCTCAACAATATACCATTGTATACGACTTCTTAAAGAGACTAGATACAGCTATAGTTACAACAGCTATTCCTTTAACAACTTCTTTAGAAGAGCAAATATTAAAGAAAGTGATTGAGCTTACAGGGAACAAAACGAGTATAGAAAATATTATAGATCCATCAATTATTGGAGGGTTTATACTACGTGTTGGAGATATGCAATATGATGCAAGTATTTCAAACAGTTTTAGGGAATTAAGAAAAGAATTTGACAATAGTCAGTATATACCAAAAATTTAATTATACATCAAATTAGAAAAGATGGCAACAATTAAACCCGCTGAAGTATCAGCAATATTAAAGCAACAATTAACAAATTTCGAAGCAAAAGCTTCGTTAAACGAAGTAGGTAGCGTATTACAAGTAGGTGACGGTATTGCTCGTGTTTATGGATTATCTAACGTTCAATACGGAGAATTAGTAGAATTCGAAAATGGATTAGAGGGAATCGTATTAAACCTAGAAGAAGACAATGTTGGAGTTGTACTACTAGGAACATCAACATCAGTTGTAGAAGGTTCTGTCGTTAAAAGAACAGAAAGAATTGCTTCTTTAAAAGCTGGAGAAGGCGTTGTTGGACGTGTAGTTGACACTTTAGGGAATCCTATTGATGGTAAAGGACCAATTGAAGGAAAAACATATGAAATGCCTTTGGAGCGTAGAGCGCCAGGAGTTATTTTTAGAGAACCCGTAACGGAACCATTACAAACAGGAATTAAAGCGATTGACGCAATGATTCCAGTTGGACGCGGACAACGTGAGTTAATCATTGGAAACCGTCAAACAGGAAAATCTACTGTCGCAATTGACACTATTTTAAATCAAAAAGAATTTTACGATGCTGGAGAACCAGTATATTGTATCTATGTGGCTATCGGTCAAAAAGCTTCTACGGTTGCAGGAATTGCAAATATGT
>JBDNGO010000104.1:0-9211 GCA_041689245.1 Flavobacteriaceae bacterium
CTCTGACGTGCTGTCTTCGTTTCTAAAAGAATAGAATAAATAGCCTTTAAACATACTTTCAATAATCAACCAAACTACCATTGCGCCAACTGCAAAAGCTGAACGTTTTACTAAGATTCCTAAGAATAATCCGAAAGAAAAGAAACCAACAAGTTTGATGAAAAAGGCGAGTAGATATTCTAAATCAGAAAAAATGATAGAAAACTCATTATAATCTGAATAAACGAAGCCTAAAATTAAAGAAGTTGCAAAAACAAAAAGTGTAGATATTGCGGCAAAAACAAGTACTGTGTAGAATTTAGAAAGGATAAACTCTCTTTTACTTAACCCGTCAATTAGATTTTGCTTTAGCGTTTTATTACTGTATTCGTTTGCCATCATAGAAACAATTACAAGCAATAAAAAGAACTTAAATATTGATGCCATATAGGTATTGAAGTGCCATATATATGGGAAATTAAAAATTCCTTGATCTGCTAAATGAAATTTTATAGGACCAATATCAAATTTTATAGCCGCTATCAAAGCAATAGAAGTTAACAATCCAAAATAGATGATTGATAAAACTTTACTTGCTCTATTATGTTTTAATTTATGAAATTCTATATTTAGTAATCTAAACATGGTGTTGTATATTTTTATGAATTTGTTCTCGCCTCTCGACTCTGATCGAGATGCAGTTTTGAAGTAAATTCAGTTGATTAATTGTTGTTTGTTAACGATAAGAATTGTTGTTCTAAACTAGGTTTACGTTTTACCAAATGTGATAAAGTAATTCCTTTGCTAAATAGATAGGCGTTCATTTCTGAAGCCGTCATCTCATCTTTTAAAGTGGCAATGATTATTTCCTCTTCTTTTTTTACTGAGCTAATTGAAGCATGATTTTCTAACAATTCTGTAAGTTGTTCTTCATTACTTTCAACTTTAAGTTCAAACAAACCGTTTGAAGCAGTTAATTCATCAACTCTTCCAGAATATAATTTAATTCCTTTTCTAATAACAACCACATGACTACACACTTTTTCCACTTCATCTAATAAATGAGAAGCCAATAAAATGGTTGTTCCGTTTTTAGCAATATCTTTTATAATTTTCCTAATTTCATGAATTCCTTGCGGATCTAAACCATTAGTTGGTTCATCTAAAATTAAAATTTCTGGATCGTTTAACAACGCAGAAGCAATTGCTAAACGCTGTTTCATTCCTAAAGAGAACGTTCTAAATTTACTATCTTTACGGTCGTAAAGATTTACAGTTTTTAGTTTTTCATCAATTTTATCATATGAAATACCTTTAATTTTACAAATCAATTTTAAATTTTGAGTTGCTGTCATGTAAGGATAAAAGTTTGGACGCTCAATGATGGCTCCAACTTTTTTCAACGCTTGGTGTGTAGATAAACCGCCATCAAACCAGCTAAATTCACCTGAAGTTCTGTTTACAACATTTAAAATGATACCTAGAGTGGTAGATTTTCCACTTCCGTTAGGGCCTAGAATTCCATAAACATTTCCTTTTTGAATATCAAAAGAGAGATTGTTTACAGCATGTATAGGACCAAATTTTTTGTCTAAATTTTCAAGAGATAAGATTGTTTCCAAAGAAATTGTTTTAGTCGATTATTTTATAAGACGAGCAAGTTACTGAAATGTTACTGGTTTTTATAGAATTTTAAAAAGGAAAAAAGTAGGTGATTAGTAATTATCAAAATCATAATCTTCAAACGAATCAAATTCATCATCAGTAAATTCATCTTCGTTTTTTTCTGCTACAAACTCTTTTTCTGGAGCTTCATCAGGAATTTCTCCAACTGACATAATTATTTTTGGTTCGTCAATTTCTTCTTCAGAAATGTCTATAATTTCTACATAAAAAGTCCACATGCTAAAAAAATCGTACACGTAAATCAATTTATCATTTACATTAGATAAAGATTCATTTAAAACACATGTGCCCATAGAAATTTCGTCACCAAATTCTGACATGTTAAACAATGGAATTTCTTCACCTTGATTCCATTCTTGATCAGTTCTATAAAAAGAAGCCATTTCTTGACCATTAAACCCAAAAGACTTTGCTATTAAAGAATGCAATTCTTCTAAGTTTATAGTATCATTGACAGTAATTGTTCTAATTACGTCTTCTTTGGTATCTAATATAATGCGTACTTTATACATTCAAACTATCTTGAAAAAGAGCTACAAAAATACAATAAATTATATGTATTTTTACCATTAAATTCAATAGAATGTTAGATAAAGAAGTTATCCTTACTAGATTTAATAAAATGTGTAAAAACACATTAATGGAAACCTTAGCTATTAAATTTACTGATGTTGGTGATGATTATTTAGTTGCAACAATGCCTGTAAATTCTAAAGTGCACCAACCTTACGGATTGTTACACGGAGGAGCAACAGTAGCTTTAGCAGAAAGCGTTGGTAGTTCAGCTTCTGCTTATTTTGTTGATCATAATAGATATATTGTAAAAGGAATAGAAATAAGCGCCAATCATTTAAAAAGTATAAAAGAAGGAATGGTAACAGCCACAGCAAAAATTATACATAAAGGAAGAACTACGCATTTATGGGAAATTAGAGTTGTAAATGAAAACAACGAACTCATTTCTATTTGTAAACTCACAAATATTATCTTGGAGAAGAAATAGATGTATGAAGCTATTTAAAAAGATTTTAAAAATTACGGGTGCAGTTGTAGTTATTTTACTACTTGTTTTATACTTGTTATTTGTAAATTTTTCTTTACCAAAATCTAATTCAGAAGTGATACAAGAATTTGCGGGTAATTACTATCAACCATTATTAAAAACAAATAGGTATAAAGGTTTTGATTATCGTGTTTTATCAATGCAAAAAGAAATTGATACAACTAAAACCACCCTTGTATTTGTGCATGGAGCGCCAGGTTCTTTATTAGATTTTAAAAATTATTTAGCAGATTCTATTTTAAATGTTAAAGCCAATATGATTTCTTACGATAGAATTGGGTATAATTTTAATGATAAAAATACGGCTCAAAAAGCAGTAGCTTTTGAAGTTGAAATATTAAATGATGTTCTTAAAAATTTAAACAAAACCAAAACAATACTTGTTGGATATTCTTATGGAGGACCAATTGCGTTAGCTGTAAAAGAAAACTATAAAAGTATTGTTTTACTTGCTCCAGCTGTATATAGTAAAATTGAACCAATGCCTTGGATGTTGAATTTTTATAAATGGAAAGCGACTCGTTGGTTAGCTCCAGCAATATGGAAATCTGCATCAGAAGAAAAAATGAGTCACAAATCTGAATTGCAAAAATTTGAAAATAATTGGAAAAAGAACCCATCACAAATAATAAGTATTCATGGAAATGATGATGATATTGTACCTTATGAGAATTCATTATTTTTACAAAAGCAATTTCCTGCTGAGCAATTTAAATTAATAACGATTCCTGATACTGGACATGCGTTAGTTTGGACGCAGTTTGAGTTGATAAAATCAGAACTATTAAAACAATTAGATTGAATTTATTGTTAGATAAAATAAAAGAAGCCTATAAAAACAAATTACCATTTGTTGTGTATAACAAACCAAATGATACCAACGTTTTTGGAATTTTTCAAAAAGATGCTTTTTTAAATACCATTACTACAGATTTTAATGAATCTGGTTTTGTTTTTGCACCCTTTAATACATCAGATGCAACTGTCTTTTTCCCGTTAGATAAATCAGAATTTATTAGAGATTCATTTACTATTCAACAAATTAATTTTGAAGACAAACCACATCACAACAATGCATCAAAAGCAACACATGTTAAAATTGTTCAGAAAGCAATCGATGCGATTCATAAGGATGCATTTAAAAAAGTAGTTATTTCTAGAAAAGAAATTATTTCTTTAAATGGAGTAGAAGTAGAAGAAATTTACAGGAAGTTATTGCAATTATATCCAAATGCATTTGTCTATGTTTGGTTTCATCCACAAATTGGTTTGTGGTTTGGAGCAACACCAGAAACCTTGCTAAAGGTAGAAGAAAACAATTTCACAACAATGTCTTTAGCAGGAACACAAGTGTTTAAAAATGACAAAAAAGTAATTTGGAGTTTTAAAGAAATTGAAGAACAACAGATTGTTACAGAATATATTATAAACAAACTTTCAAGTTTTTCGACCCATATAAAACAACTAGAAACGGAAACTATAAAAGCAGGTTCTTTGGTGCATTTAAGAACAGAAATAAAAGGAGAATTACTACAAGAAGGATTGTTTTCTTTGGTGAATTTATTGCATCCTACACCGGCAGTTTGTGGCTTTCCAAAAGAAAAAGCGAAACAATTTATTTTAGAAAACGAAAACTATAACCGTAGGTATTATACGGGTTTTTTAGGTGAGTTAAATATAAACTCGAATAAGGATTCGCATTTATTTGTAAATCTTAGGTGTATGGAAATTAAAAATAGCAAGGCAGAAATTTATGTTGGTGGTGGAATCACAAAAGAAAGTAGCCCCAAAAAAGAATGGGAAGAAACTGTTGCCAAAAGCAACATTATGCTAAAAGCTTTGTAATACTATTTTTGCATTGAAAGAACCTTAATAAAAAGCTCTTTTCCTTTTTCTATTTTATAGTAATTTCAAAACAGAAATGGTTTAAATAAAAACGCCATCTAATTTAGATGGCGTTTTTATGTGAGAATTATTGAATTTTAGATGTCATCAAAAGAAACATCTGTAAAACTTTCTGTTGTTTTAGTTTCAGCGTCAACATCTTCTTTTTTATAATCGGCTTGATGTCTTTCACTAATTACTTCTTGTCCTTTTTCATTTACAATATAGTCCGTTGCAGCTTTTAACATGTCGTTAAATTCAACAAAATCCTCTTTATAAAGGTAGATTTTATGCTTTTGATAATGAAAAGAGCCATCATCATGAGTAAATTTTTTACTCTCTGTAATTGTTAAGTAATAATCATCTGCTTTTGTTGATCTTACATCAAAAAAATAGGTTCTTCTTCCTGCTCTTAAAACTTGAGAAAAAATCTCTTCTTGTTCTACTCTCTCAGCCATAATAATGTAGTAATAAAATTAAATTTTGTTTTTTGTTTATTGAACAAATCTAAAAAAATATTTTACTTTTTCTTAGTAAACGTTAGTTTTCTTTTGCTAAAAGTTGTTGTTCGTACATTTCTTTGTAATAGCCACCTTCTATTATTAGTTGATTATGAGTACCTTGCTGTGTAATTTTACCAGTATCTAGCACAATAATTTTATCTGCATTTTTAGCTGATGAAACTCTATGACTAATAATAAAAGTTGTTTTTTCTTTTGAAACTTTTTCTAAATTAGAAAGTATTTTTTCTTCAGTTTCTGTATCAACAGCAGATAAACAATCGTCAAAAATTAATATTTTAGGACTTTTAATTACAGCTCTTGCAATACTTAAACGTTGTTTTTGTCCACCAGAAAGCGTTACGCCTCGTTCTCCTAGAACGGTGTTATATTTTTGTTTAAAACCCATAATATTATTGTGAATAACAGCATTTTTTGCTGCTAAAATAATTTCATCCTTTGTAGCATCTTCTTTCCCAAACTTAATATTGTTTTCAATGGTGTCAGAAAACAAAAACGGATCTTGCGGTACAAAACCAATCTGATTTCTTAAATCTGTTAAGTTCAATTCTTTAATGGGCGTATCATCAATAAAAACTGTTCCTTCAGTAGTGTCATACAATCTAGAAATTAAATTAATAATTGATGACTTTCCTGATCCAGTTTTTCCTAAAATAGCAATAGTTTCACCTTTATTTACAGAAAAACTGATGTTTTTTAGCGCAGTAATATTGGTGTCATCGTAAATTAAACTAACATTTTTAAATTCTACAGAACCAATTACTTCTGTATGGTTTATAGCAGTATTTTTTATTTCTGGGACTTGTTTTAAAAACTCATTAATTCTTTGTTGCGATGCTTCTGCTTCTTGCACCATAGAAGTTACCCAGCCAACAACTGCAACTGGCCAAGTTAAAATATTTACGTATAAAATAAACTCAGCGATTACTCCAATCGGAATTTCTCCAGCAATATATTGTTTCCCACCAATATAAATTACCAATAAATTACTTACTCCAATTAATAACACCATTAATGGAAAAAAGATGGCTTGTACTTTGTATAAGTCAATATTTTTTTCTTTACTTTCATCAGCTAACGTATCAAAATTTTTGATGATAGATTTCTCAATTCCATAAGATTTTACCACACTAATTCCTGAGAAAAATTCTTGATTAAACGTTGTTAATTTTGATAGATATTGTTGTACAATGGTGCTTTTTTCGTTGATAACTTTACTCAATATAAAAATTGAAATGGATAAAACAGGGAAGGGAATCAACGTGTACATGGTAAGTTCAGCATCAATACTAAACATTTGATAAAAACCAACAGCAAACAATACAATCATATTCATACTGTACATAACAGCTGGCCCGAAGTACATTCTAACTTTAGAAACATCTTCGCTAATTCTATTCATTAAATCACCAGTTCTATTCTTTTTATAGAAGTTTATTGATAATCGTTGGTATTGTTGATAAATTTCATTTTTTAAATCAAACTCAAACAATCTTGAAGTAACAATAATAGTTTGACGCATTAAAAAGGTAAAAAATCCGGCAACCAACGTAACACCAATAATTAATAAAATATTAATTAAAAGTTGCTGTTTAACATCTTCCGTATTAGAAATGACACCACTTCTATATTCGTCAACAATATTAAAAGAATCACCAATTATTCTTGGAATTCTTAATGATAAAATTTTTGATAAAATGGTAATTATAATTCCAATTAATAATCGGTATTTATATTTTAAAAAGTATTTATTTAAGTATTGTAATGCTTTCATTTACAAGCGCTATTGCTAAATTTTTAATTTTTATATTTTATGTAATGATATTTTTCTTAATAATAATATCATAATTAAACACTGTTTTTTTTGATTTGATTTACTAAAAACATATTTTTGCGCCATAAATTTTTAAGGAATATTAAATTTTAATTGTAAACACTAAAAGATGACAACAAATATATTAGATGTAAAAGAATTAAAAAATGATCCAGTTTTTGGTCAAATTTCTTTTGATGGTCATGAGCAAATCGTTTTTTGCAATGACGAAGATACAGGATTAAAAGCAATTATTGGTATTCATAACACGGTTTTAGGCCCAGCTTTAGGAGGAACAAGAATGTGGACATATCAAAGTGAATGGCACGCATTAAATGATGTTTTGCGTTTGTCTCGTGGAATGACTTTTAAAGCAGCAATTACAGGATTAAATATTGGAGGAGGTAAAGCCGTTATTATTGGTGATGCGAAAACTCAGAAGAATGATGCTTTGATGCGTAGGTTTGGTGAATTTGTCCATTCATTAAGTGGAAAATACATTACAGCAGAAGATGTTGGTATGGAAACTAGAGATATGGATGTTGTTAGAGAAGTTACTCCGTATGTTACAGGAATTTCAGAGAGCAAAGGTGGAGCAGGAAATCCATCACCAATCACAGCTTATGGAGTTTATATGGGAATGAAAGCTGCAGCTAAATATAAATTTGGAACAGACAATTTAGACGGAAAGAAAATACTAGTTCAAGGTGTTGGTCATGTTGGAGAAACATTGGTAAAATATATTACTGATGAAGGAGCAAAAGTTACTATAAATGATATTAATGAAGCTCGTTTAGAAGAATTAAGTAAAAAATACGGAGCAAATGTTGTTTTAGGAACTGATATTTACGGTTTAGATGTAGATATTTATGCGCCTTGTGCTTTAGGAGCAACTATAAATGACGATACAATTGGTCAATTAAAAGCAAAAATTATTGCTGGTGCAGCCAATAATCAATTAGCAGACGAAGTAAAACACGGAAAATTATTAAAAGAAAAAGGAATTGCATACGCACCTGATTTTTTAATTAATGCAGGTGGTATTATCAATGTGTATGCGGAGTTAGAAGGTTATGGTAAAGATGAAATCATCAGAAAAACTGAAAATATTTATAATACAACGTTAGATATTTTTAAACTTTCAGAAAAAGAAAATAGTACAACTCATAGAGCTGCCTTAAATATTGCACAAAGCAGAATTGATGCTCGTAAAAATGAGAAAAACAAGTAGTACATTTCAATAAAAAGTATATTTTTGCAGAGCGGTAGAAATTTCTAACGCTCTTTTTTTTAAATAAGTTCTTTAGAATGATTAATAGAAGACATATCAGAGTCAAAGTAATGCAATCAGTTTATGCCATGACAAAGTCAAAAGCTGATGATTTAGTAAAAGAAGAAAAATTCTTAAAACATAGCATTCAAAGATTGTTAGACTTGTATGTTTTGCAATTGCAATTGTTGGTTGAGGTTCAGAAATTGGCCACGAAACAAATCAAACTTTTTAAAAAGAAACATCTTGCAACTAAAGAAGATTTAAATCCCAACACAAAATTTATTAACAATAAAGTAATAGCTATAATTGCAAATAGCATTTCTATTTCTAATCATATTTCTAATCAAAAAATAAACAATTGGAAAAATGATGAAGAGTATGTTGATATTATTTGGAAGAAACTACAACTAAGTGATTTGTATAGTACCTATATGAATTCTAAAGAAGATTCTTTTAAAGCTGATAAGAACTTTATACAAGATTTTTTTGTAGAAATTATTGCGCCAGATGATAAATTAGCAGAATATTATGAAGATCAAACAATTAGTTGGTTAGATGATATTCCTTTCGTAAACACTTGGATTGTTAGAACATTATCTAAAACAAAAGAAAACAAATTATTGGTTTTAGGTAATTTGTATAAAGATGAAGATGATGAGCAATTTGTGTTAGATTTGTTTAGAAAAGTAATGTTAAATCATACTTTATTTGAAGAAGATATTAGCAGTAAAACACCTAATTGGGAAGCAGATCGAATTGCAGATATTGATATGATTTTAATAAAAATGGCAATTTGTGAGTTTTTAAAATTCCCATCAATTCCAGTTCGAGTTACCATTAACGAATACATTGAAATATCAAAAGATTACTCAACCAATAAAAGCGGTTATTTTATAAACGGAGTATTAGATAAAATCTCAAGAGAATACTCTGAAAATAAAAGACTTCATAAAATTGGTAGAGGATTGTTATAATTTAGTATTTTTACATAA
>JBDNGO010000105.1:0-1449 GCA_041689245.1 Flavobacteriaceae bacterium
TAATTTTGATACAGGAAATGACGTAAATACTAATGGAACATTTTCGAATCCACAAGATCGTTGGGGTGGAATTATGCGACCATTAACAACAAATAATTTTGATCAAGCAAATGTAGAATATATTCAGTTTTGGATTAAAGACCCGTATCAAGATTATTCAATTACAAACGCAGAGGGTTTACCAACAGGAGTTGATCCAAAAAACCCGATAAATCAAGTTGGGGAATTGTATTTTAATTTAGGAAATATTTCTGAGGACATCTTAAAAGACAATAGAAAGATGTATGAAAATGGAATGCCAGCTGATGGTTCTAATTCAAATACTACGGCATCAACTTGGGGAAATGTTCCTACAAATCAATCAATTTTATATGCTTTTGATGTTGATGATGCAGCCAGGAAAAATCAAGATATTGGTTTAGATGGATTGAAAAACTCAGATGAATTAAGTTTTTATCAATCAAAAATTTTTAACATCAACAAGTTAAATTCAAACGATATTTCTTCAGATAACTTTCAATATTTTAGAAGTACAAATTTTGATAATACAAACGCTTCGGTTTTAACCAGATATAAAAACTTTAACAATACAGAAGGGAACTCACCAACAGCAAATCAATCTACAGAATCCTATCCAACTTCATCAAGTTCATATCCAGATGTAGAAGATATTAATAAAGATCAAACCATGAATACGGTTGAAAGCTACTTTGAATATAAAGTCTCTTTAAGCAAAAATGATTTGGTAAAAGGAACTAATAATGTTGTTGATGAAAAAGAAACTTCTGTAACTTTACCAGACGGAACTTCTAGAAAAACAAAATGGTACCAATTTAGAATTCCTGTTAGAAGCGGAACGCCAGTAAACGGAATTACAGATTTTAATAGCATTCGGTTTATTAGAATGTTTATGAGCAAATTTAAAATGCCAGTTGTATTGCGTTTTGGTCAATTAGAATTAGTTAGAGGAGATTATAGACGCTATACAAAAACATTGAGTCCAACAGTAAATCCATCACAAGACTTAACAAATCAGCAATTAACTAATTTTGAAGTTGGTGTTGTTAATATTGAACAAAATGAAGGAAGATATGTGTTGCCTCCAGGAATTGTAAGAGAACAATTACAAGGAAGTTCTACCATACAACAACAAAATGAGCAATCGGTTTCTTTAAAAGTAAAAGATCTTTTAGAAAATGAAACCAGAGCGATCTACAAAAATATTAGTATAGATTTAAGAATGTATAATAATTTAAAAATGTTTATACATGCAGAACCTATTTTAACCGGATCTGTTGCTGATAATGATTTGGTTGCCATAATTAGATTAGGAACTGATTTAGATGACAACTTTTATCAAATAGAAGTGCCATTAAAGATAACTGCAAGCGGAAGTTTAGAACCAACAAATGTGTGGCCAGAAGCAAATAATTTAGATGTTATTTTAGA
>JBDNGO010000106.1:0-12412 GCA_041689245.1 Flavobacteriaceae bacterium
AAACTTATTTTCAATTCCTTCTGATTTTACTTGACGTGTGTATTCTATAATTCCGCCTTCAAGCTGAAAAACATTTTTAAATCCTTTGTGTTTGTAATATGCAGACGCTTTTTCGCAGCGAATTCCGCCAGTACAATACATCAATAAATTTTTATCTTCTTTATTGTCTTTTAAATCTTCTTCAATAATATCTAACGAATCTCTAAACGTATCTACATCTGGAGTTACAGCGCCATCAAAATGTCCGATTTCACTTTCGTAATGATTACGCATATCTACACAAACCGTATTTGGATTTGCCAACATTTTATTGAATTCTTTAGCATTTAAATGAATTCCTTTATCAGTAACATCAAAAGTTTCGTCATTTAAACCATCGGCAACAATTTTGTTTCTAACTTTTACTTTCAGTTTTAAAAACGATTTATTGTCTTGCTCAATAGCAACATTTAATCGAATGTCTTTTAAAAACGAAATAGCATCTAATTGCTTTTTTAGCTCAATCATTCTATCCGAAGGAACAGAAATTTGAGCATTGATTCCTTCATAAGAAACATAAGTTCTTCCAAGAACGTCCAATTCGTTCCATTCTATGAATAATTTATCTCTAAAGATTTGTGGGTTTTCTATCTTGTAATATTGATAGAATGATATTGTGAGGCGGTCTTTGCCAGCTTCATCAATTAATGCAGCGCGTTCTATGGCGCTTAACTTATTGTACAGTTGCATGCTATACTAATTAGGTTAAACTAAATATTTCTACAAATGTACTTAATTTTTAAAATTGAATTACTCAAAAACGGAACCTTTTGTGCAATTGATTTTTAATTAAAAACCCACCTTTTAAAATGTTTTAAAATTAAGTATAACAGCATAAACAATTTTTTATTATATTGCATATCTAAAGCCACTGAAAAATATCACTTTATAAAAATGGCTAAAACGGATTAACTAACTAAATAATTATTGCTATGAAGTACTTATTAATTACAATCGCGTTATTTTTATGCGCAAATATTACAGCTCAAGAACTACCAAAAAAATCTAAGGTATTTGTTAGAGTTTATAATAATGAAGGTCAAAAAATTGCCAAAGGAAAAATTCTTAATATTACTGATGATGCACTTATTTTAAAAAAAGGAAGTAGTTATATAACAGTTCCTACTACAGATATTATGTATATTAAAACCAAAAAAACCAATGGTCACAATGTGTTAATCGGTGTTTTAGCTGGTGCTGGAGTAGGGAAATTAGCTGGGGGTGGAGTTCAAGGAGCACCAGCTGCACTACTATTAACACCTGTATTTGCAGCAATTGGCTATATTACGACACTCTTTAAAAATTCGCAGCATTATTCTATTCAAGGTGACCCTGTAAAATGGAAAAGTTTTAAAGAAAATATGTACAGTCCTCAAAATTAAACTAACCCCTTCATCGCAATAATTATATCAATTTGTTTAATTTTAAACATCAGAAAAAAAATACTGAAATTTTAAACTTTAATTGATTTATAACGTTTTAACTGATTTAATTCATTCCTTTTTTTAGCATCTTTGCAGCATCAAAAAACATCTATAATGAAAATAGCTTTAGTTGGTGCAACCGGAATGGTCGGAACAGTAATGTTAAAGGTCTTAGAAGAACGTAATTTGCCAATAACGGAGTTAATCCCTGTAGCATCTGCAAGGTCTGCGGGAAAAAAAATATCCTATAAAGGAAATGATTACACAGTCGTTACACTGGAAGATGCTGTAAATATGAAACCAGATATTGCTTTATTTTCTGCTGGCGGAGATACTTCTTTAGAATGGGCACCAAAATTTGCAGCAATTGGTACAACTGTTATCGATAACTCTTCTGCTTGGAGAATGGATCCGACCAAAAAACTGGTTGTTCCAGAAATTAATGGTGATGTATTAACTGTTGATGATAAAATTATTGCGAATCCAAATTGTTCAACAATTCAGCTAGTAATGGCATTAGCTCCTTTACACGAAAAATATAAAATGAAACGTGTGGTAATTTCTACCTACCAATCTGTTTCAGGAACAGGTATAAAAGCGGTTCAACAATTAGATAATGAAGAAGCTGGTATAGAGGGTGAAATGGTGTATCCGTATAAAATTGGAAGAAACGCATTACCACATTGTGATGTTTTTTTAGAAAATGGCTATACCAAAGAAGAAATGAAGTTGGTAAAAGAACCTAAGAAGATTTTACGTGATGATTCTTTTTCTGTAACGGCAACTGCGGTTAGAATTCCTACTGCTGGCGGACATTCTGAAGCTGTAAATGTGCAGTTTTTAACTGATTTTATTGTTGATGATGTTCGTGAAATTTTAAGAAATACAGCCGGAATCATTGTACAAGATGATTTGGCTAACAACATCTATCCAATGCCTATTACTGCACATAATAAAGATGAAGTTTTTGTAGGAAGAATCCGTAGAGATGAATCTCAAGAAAACACCTTAAATTTATGGATTGTTGCAGACAACTTAAGAAAAGGAGCCGCTACAAACACAGTTCAAATTGCAGAATATTTAGTAGCTAATAATTTGGTGAAAGCGTAACGTCATTGCTTGTTTTTGTCTTTCTCACGAAAGCGGTAATCTAAGCTTACCATATTACAATTCTTTAACTTTCTAAAAATATGCTTGTTTAGTCTAAATTCCATTTTTCAAAGGAAAAATAACAATAAACCCCTCATTGCTAGTGTATTGAAGTAATCTCTTTGTCTGTTCAAGCGCAGTCGAGAACTCATAAACGATTGTCTTATAATTGCCTTTCGTGTTTAGTTTATCTTGAGCGCTATCGAAAGGCTCGATGTGACATTTTCGGGCTTTAACACTTCGTTATTTCGTTACCTTTAAAACATCTTCAATAATTTTTTCTAATTGCGGTTTTGGCAATGCTCCGTTAGCCATTTGTGGTTCCCCTTCTTTTGGGCAAAATAGCATAGAAGGAATACTTCGAATTGCAAAAGCCGCAGACAGTTCTTTTTCTGCTTCTGTATCAACTTTATAAATATTGATTTTTTCTCCATATTCTTCACTTAATTGCTCTAATATTGGAGCAATCATTTTACAAGGTCCACACCAATCTGCATAAAAGTCTATAATTGCCGGAACGTTTCCTTTAAACTTCCATTCTTTGTTTTCTTCGAAGTTAAAAACCTTTTCTAAAAAAGCTGTTTTTGTTAAGTTTTCTGTCATTTGTTAAATTTTATTTCTGCAAAGTTAGACCATATTTATAAACAAAATTTACAACTTATAAACCCTTTTTAAATTAATTCGCTGTTTTTTAGTATCTTAACCATTCAAATTAATAATTAATTTTTTTATTATGAGCAAAGTAAACACAGTAGCTAGGTACATTTTAGGACTAGCAATATTGGTTTTTGGAGCCAATAAGTTTTTTCATTTTCTGCCCAACCCAGAATTGCCAGAAGCCGCTAGTACATTTATGGGTGCGTTGATTGGAAGCGGCTATATTTTTCCAATATTAGGGATTGCATACATTATTGCTGGTCTTTGTTTGGTTTTAAATAAAGCAGTGCCATTTGCCTTACTAGTTTTAGTACCGGCATCTATAAACATTGTCGCTTTTCACTTAACATTTGCGCCTGCGGGAATATTATTTGCGGCAATCGTAGCGGTATTAAACGTATTATTAATTTACGCGAATTGGAATCGATTTAAATCTCTTTTTGAGTAACTAAAATGTTAAAATTTATCAAAACCTCTTTTTTTTGTAACAAAAGAGGGGTTTTTTGTACTAACTTGTGTAAGATTACTTATTAATAATATCAACCTAAAATTATGAGAAAAACAACCAAAAAGATTATGTTTTTTTCTTCTTTGGCTATACTTACAGCCGGTATTTCATGTAAAAGTGATAAAGTAGAAGAAAAAACACCTGGAATTGCTATTGAAAATATGGATACATCTGTAAAACCAACAGATGATTTCTTTAAACATGTAAACGGAGCTTGGTTAGATAAAACCGAAATCCCAGACGATCAAACTTCTTGGGGAGGCTTTAATCAACTTCGTAAAAAAACAGATGCAGATGTTTTAGCTATTTTAAACAAAGCAATCGATGAAAGAGATTTTCCTAAAGTAAAAGATGCTCAAGGAAGTGAAATTGATTCAGATCAAGAAAAAGCAGTAAATTATTACGAAAGTATTATGGACACTGTTACTCGTAATAAGCAAGGCGTTGATCCTATTAAGCCTTTCTTAACTAAAGTAGATGAAATAAAAACTAAAAAAGATGTTGAAAACTACATAACTAACATGGCTCCTTATGGTGGTGGTGGTTTTTATGGTTTTGGTGTTTTTAACGACCTAAAAAATAGTAGTGTAAATGCAGGTTATTTAGGAAGTGGTCGTTTAGGGTTGTCTAGAGATTACTATGTCGATGAAAAAGTAAAAGAAAAGCTAAATAAGTACCAAGAATTTGTCGCTAAAATGCTACAAGAATTTGGAGATAACGAAGCAACTGCTAAAAAGAACGCAGCTACTGTGGTTGCTTTTGAAGCTAGTTTAGCAAAACCAATGATAAGTAAAGAAGAAAGTAGAGACATGCGTAAAATGTACAATCCAATGTCGGTCGCAGAATTACAAAAATTAGCTCCTGCAATTGATTGGAAAGCACATTTAAAAGGTATTGGTGTTAAAGATATTGACAAGGTAATTGTTACAGATCCTCCTTATTTTAAAGCAATGAGTGAAATTTTCAAAACCCGCTCTGTTGCTGATATTAAATTGTTATTACGTTGGAATACTATTAACGCATCTTTAAGCTCTTTAACTACAGGTTTAGAAAAAGCTAATTGGGAGTTTTACAGCAAAGAAATGCGTGGAGCTAAAAAACAACGACCAAGAGATGAGCGTGCTTTAGGAGACTTAAACGGTGCTGTTGGAGAGGCTTTAGGTAAATTATATGTAGACGCTAAATTTCCACCAGAGGCTAAAAAGAAAGCCAAAGAAATGATAGATAATGTACTACTTGGGTTTGAAGCTAGAATTGCTCAATTACCATGGATGACTGAAGAAACTAAATCAAAAGCATTAGAAAAACTACATAAATTAACAATTAAAATTGCGTATCCAGATACGTGGAAAGACTATTCTGAATTACAAATTAAAGGGTTAAAAAATGGCGGAACTTACTTTGAAAACTCAATTAACGTTGCCAAATGGAACTATGATAAAAACATGGCTAAATTAGGAAAAGATGTTGATAGAACCGAATGGGGAATGTCTCCACAAACAGTAAACGCATACTTTAATCCTGTAAATAATGAAATCGTTTTTCCTGCAGCAATTTTACAACCTCCTTTCTATAATTATAAAGCTGACGAGGCTGTAAATTATGGAGGAATTGGAGCGGTAATTGGTCATGAAATTTCTCATAGTTTTGATGATTCTGGAGCTCGTTTTGATGGTGATGGAAACTTAAAAAATTGGTGGACAGATGAAGACTCTAAAAAGTTTGCGGTTGTTGGTAAAAAGCTAATAGATCAATACAGTAATATTATTGCTATTGATAGTATGCATTTAAACGGAGAATTTACTTTAGGTGAAAATATTGGAGATTTAGGTGGTGTACAAGCTGCTTATGAAGGTTTACAAATTTTCTTAACCAAAAATGGAAGACCAACAGATATTGATGGATATACGCCTGAACAACGTTTCTTTCTTTCTTGGGGAACAATCTGGAGAACAAAAATACGTGATGAAGCTTTGAAAAACCAAATCATGACCGATCCACACGCTCCAGGAATGTACAGAGCTTATATTCCGTTAAAACATGTAGATGCTTTCTATAAAGCGTTTAACGTAAAAGAAGGAGATAAGATGTATTTAAAACCCGAAGAACGAGTTCGTATTTGGTAAGGTCACAGATCTTTTTTATAAGACTCTCTTTACAAGAAGTCTTCAAATAAAAATCTAAAACCGACACAAAAGTGTCGGTTTTTTTTAGTGTAAAATGTGTGTTCAAGAATCGTTAAGAACTATTTAAAATTATACTTTTGTATTAATGTTAAACGTCAACAATATATCTTTTTCTTATACTGCTGATAAACCAGTGCTACAAGACATCTATTTCACTTTAAAAAAAGGAGAACATTTGTGTGTAATGGGAGAAAGTGGTTGCGGAAAATCTACCTTGCTAAAAACCATTTATGGTTTATTAGATGTAAATAACGGATCTATTTTTTGGAACGATATTGAAATTTTAGGCCCAAAACACCATTTGGTTCCCGGAATGGATTTCATAAAACATGTTGCTCAAGATTTCGATTTGATGCCTTATACTTCTGTCGTAGAAAATATTGAAAAATTTTTATCTCGCTTTTATCCTGAAGAAAAAGAAAAGAGAACGAAAGAGTTATTAGAGGTAATTGAAATGACTGCTTTTGCAAATGTAAAAGTAAAAACATTAAGTGGCGGACAACAACAGCGTGTTGCTATTGCTAGAGCTTTGGCAAAAGAACCTGAACTCCTTTTGTTAGACGAACCTTTTAGTCAAATTGATAATTTTAAGAAAAACTCGCTTCGAAGAAATCTTTTTACCTATTTAAAAGAGAAAAATATTGCGTGTATTATTGCTACACACGATGGAAATGACGCACTTTCTTTTGCAGATAAAATGATTGTAATTCAGAATAATCAAATAATTGAAAAAGGAACTCCCAATGAAATTTACGTTCCGCCTAAAAACAAATACATTGCTTCTTTATTTGATGATGTAAACGAAATTACAATCAATAATAAAAGACATTTATTGTATCCTCATCAAATCAAAATTGTCCAGGAATCCGCTTTAAAAGCAATCGTTGTAAATTCTTATTTTAAAGGTTCTTTTTGGTTGATTGAAGCTGAGTTTGATGAACAAAAAGTGTTTGTAAATCATTTTTCTGATATAAAAAAAGGATCAGAAATTAGCTTTTATTTTAATAAAAATTAGAGTATTTTCTTTGTTGAAATAATAAAACGGACTGTCATTCCTGCGAAAGAAAGAATCTAAACCCACTTTTTATGGATTCCCTATTTCTCGGGAAGGACCTTTTCATTTTTAAGAAATGTTGATAATTTCAACTTGTTTTCCATTAAAAGTTACAGCTTCTTTTTCTTGCTTTCCTAACAAGAGTTTTCCAATAGGAGAAGAAACCGAAACCGAAAAATACTGCGTATTATTTACTGTAAGCTGCCCTGCGCTTATGCTTAAGAAATAAGTTTCATTCTTGGTTTTCACCAAGCTTCCTAAATGTGCAATTGTTGAGGTTTTTTCTAACTTTATTTTTGAAAGTGTTTCTTTCATTTGTGAAATAAAGTGTAATTGTTGCCCTGCTTTTTCTATTTCTAATTGTAACATTGCGCGTCCTGTTTCATGCTTATCACCAGCAGAACTTTTTGTTTCTGATTGCAACGCACTTTGATTGGAAGAAATAATATCTTGAATTGTTTGCAAACGGTTGTTTACAAATGTTTCGCACTTTTTATAGAGTTCTTTTTTGATATTCATATTTGTTTAAAATTGCAAACCCATAATAATTTCCATGATACGATTTAGAAATTGAAATAGGAAGTTTTTTTTCTTTCTGGCACAAATTTGGGATACCAAAACTATCTTTTAAGATGTAGGTGTTATCAGAAAAAAGAGATGTGATTTTTTGATTTAAAAAAATAAATTTAGATAAATGAATTGCACTGCATAAGCCTGCTAAACCCCCACCAATAACTACAACGTCAAAACCGCTTCTTTTTGCGTTCATCTAATCTAATAATTCTGCTAATTCTTTACCTATTAAACTTCCAATTGCAATACCCATTCCGCCTAAACGAACTCCGCAAAAAACATGCTTAGAAATTAGTTTTACAATTGCTTTTTTCTGATTTCCAACGCCCATTATTCCGCTCCAAGAATACTCAATTTCAACCTTTTTATTTGGTAAAATGGTTTCCTGTAAAATTGTTTTTAGTGAATTTATAATCAACTCTGTTTGACCAAATTGGGTTGTTTCTTCTGTTTTAAAATCTAGATTTCTTCCGCCGCCAAATAAAATTCTATTGTCAATATTTCTAAAATAATAATAGCCTTTATCTAAATGAAAAGTTCCTTTAATCTGTAAGTTTTCTATTGGTTTAGTAATGATCACTTGCGCTCTTGCTGGCTGAACATTTTCTTCCAATAATTGTTTTGCAAATCCATTAGTGGCTATAAAAAGTTTGTTGGTGTTAAACTCAATTTGGTTGGTTTTTACGAAAACCGAATTCGTGTTTTCTATAAATTTTTCAACAACAATATTGTTCAAGATTTTTATTCCGGCTGTTTGTGTTTTAAGCAGTAATTCTGAAACCATTTTTCCTGTATCAATCTGACCTTCAAACTGATTTACAATATAATTTGGTTCAATCTTTTTAAATCCAAATCTGTTTTCCGATTCAGAAAAAACAGCTGAATTAAATATGGGAAAAATAAGTTTATTCAGCTCGTTTTTCTTGGAAATACACTCATCAAATAACTCTTTATTTTGAAATAATTCAAAACCTTTGTTTTGTTGAAAACCAATCTTTTTATCTCCTAGATTTTGCCTTAACAACTGTAATCCGTCCCAACGTTTTTTCACCAAATCAAAAACTTCTTCTTCAGTGTGTGTTTTTAAATCATCTATCAATTCTGATAAACTCCCAAAACAAGCAAAACCTGCATTTTTAGTACTTGCTCCTTGAGGTAACATTCCTTTTTCTAGCACTAAAACCTTTGCTTTTGGGTGCTTTTTTTTGAGCTCAAGCGCACAGTTTAAACCCACAATTCCGCTACCAACAATTGTAAAATCTACATTGCTAAACCATTCTTTTATCTCCCAGTAACTATAGTTCATTTACTAAATATTTTTCTCAAAACACAAACTATTCACAACGCCTTCATATTGTCCATAATTTATATGCATTCGTTTGTACTTGTTTTTTTGATATAATTTAACTGCTTCTACTTGCCGTTCTCCTGTTTCTAAAATACACTTTTTATAGTTTAATTCTTTTGCCCAAGTTTCTAGTTCTATCAAAATTTTAGACGCAATTCCAAAACTTCTTTGCTCATTATCTACAAACATTCTTTTTACTTCAACTTGATTATAATCAAAATGTTTGATGGCTCCACAACCAACAGGTTTTTCATCAAGATAAGCAATAACAACATGTTTTATTGCGTCAATACCATTAAATTGATTATAAAAATCATGATCCTCTCCATCAGTAATTTTTAAATAGGCATCTAAGTCTTTTACCAATTTGATAAAGTCCCCGTTTTCTGAATTTGTTCTTTTTATCTCCATTTTTAATAGGTTTTGACTGCGCTCAACCAAATATTTAGTTTTCAATACTAAAAAACGCTTCGCGTTAAAAGTCAAACGTTAGTTGTACCAATACAGGTTCTTTTTTTTCAGTGTTTAAGTTTCCGAAAGATAATCCTAATAATCGAACCGAATTTTTTAACTTTTCTTGGTATAGTAATTCTTTTACTGTTGGAAAAAACTCACCTTTTGTTTGCATAAAAAAAGCAACTGTTTTACTTCTTGTTTGCTGTGTAAAATCGCTATATTTTATTTTAAGCGTAATTGTTTTTCCTTTCGTGTTCGACTTCATCATTCTTTTTTCAAGCTCAATGGCAATATTGTCTAAGCGCTCTAGCATAAAGACTTCTGATGATATATTTTTATTAAACGTGCGCTCAGCAGCAATTGATTTTCGAATGCGATTTGCCTTCACTTCGCTATTGTGAATTCCTCTTATAATATGGTAATAGTGTCCGCCAGATTTACCAAACAACCTTATTAATTCTTCTTGTGATTTTTGCTTTAAGTCAATTCCTTTAAAAATTCCGTGATTGTGCATTTTTGCAGCAGTAACTTTTCCTACACCATAAAATTTATTGATAGATAATTCTTCTAAAAACGTAATAACATCTTCTGGGTTTACCGTTTTCTGTCCGTTTGGTTTGTTGATATCAGAAGCAACTTTTGCGATGAATTTATTGATAGAAATTCCTGCCGAAGCACGTAATTCTAATTCGTCCCAAATGCGTTGTCTAATTTCTTGAGCTATTAAACTTGCAGACGGATTTCCTTTTTTGTTTTCGGTAACATCTAAATAAGCTTCATCTAAAGAAAGAGGTTCTACCAAATCTGTATATTCATAAAATATAGCTCTAATTTTTGCTGATATTTCTTTATATCTAGAAAATCTTGGTGGAACAAATACTAAATGCGGACATTTTTGTTTCGCTAAAACTCCACTCATTGCAGAACGAACACCAAATTTACGAGCTTCGTAACTTGCTGCAGAAACCACACCACGAATTTCATTTCCGCCAACAGCTACTGGTTTTCCTCTTAAATCTGGATTATCCAATTGTTCTACAGAAGCATAAAATGCATCCATATCTATATGAATAATTTTCCGAAAAGGTGGCTGTAGTTCCATCTTTCGAAAATACGTAAAAGTTGTTGTTTGTCATTTTGAAATGAGCTTTTTTAAGCGATTGAGAAATCTATTAATTAGCTAGTAAAAATATAATTTACGTGTTTTAGACTTCTTGATAAACTCGAAATGACATCATTACGATTTAATAAAACTACTATCTAAATGAAAAGCGATTAAAATAAGCTAGTTTGGATTCCTGCTTTCGCAGGAATGACAGCGTGTTTAAGAATTTGTGTTTATACTCCTCTTTTATGTAAAAATTCAATACAAAGCTGTGTTACTTTTTCTAACTCTTCGGATAAAATCTCTTTTTCCCAAGGATGAGAAGTATTAAAAACGTGGTTGGCGTTTTCAATGATTTCTAATTGACTTTTTGAACTCCAAGAATGCAATTGATTTGCTTCATAAATAAAAACAATCGTGTCATTATCTCCATGAATAATTAAATACGGAATTGATAATTTAGAAACTGCTCGCTGAATATTTAATCGGTTTTCGTTTTGTTTAAAGTCTTCAAAAAACTGATAAAAATGTGGCATTTGTTGTTTTGTTCTTCCGTTTAACACATATTTTACGCCGTCTTTTTTCCATTGCTCTAAATCTCCAGAAGTTGCGCTTCTTTTTGTAAAATCACAAACTCCAGCTAAACTAATTACTTTTTTTATACGATTGTCTTCTGCTGCTTTTATGGTTACAATTCCGCCAGCTCTACTGTGGCCAATTAAAGCTGTTTTATCTAACTGTATTTCACTTTTATAATCAAAGTTTGAAGAAATCCAATCAATTACAGTTTCTAAATCATCTAATTCTTTGGTGTAATTATTATTTCCGAATGCTTCTAAATCTGGAAAATCTATGGGTTGATTAATGGTTCCTCCATTATGAGAAAAATTGAATTTTACGAAGAAAAATCCTGCGTCAGCAAATGCGTTTGCCATCAAATTCCAAGCCCCCCAATCTTTAAATCCTTTGTAGCCATGACAAAAAATAACGACAGGTTTAGGTTGATTGGTTTCATTAAAAAAAACATCAATCAAAATTGGTTTATTGTGTTTTCCTTCAATAATAGTGTTTTTAATTATCTTCATCTTTTATCAATTTAAAAAAACATTTTTATCAACATAAACATAGCTACAAGTCCTGTTATAATACTTAATGCCAGACTAATATCTTTTGTTAGTTTTCCTGTTTTCTTCTGAATTGTATTTGCATATTTTCCGTATAAAAAAAGAATACAAAAAGTGCCAATTGTAGAACCTATAATAAAAAACACAATAGGAAACGTGTCAAAACTCATTAGATTAAACATTTCTAACGTTGCCGCTGTTCCACAAAAAAAAGGAATTGAAAACATATTTAATAAAGACAACAAAACTCCTGATAAAAAAGAATTTCCTTTTCTTTCTTTGCTTGCTTTTACTTTTTGTTTGTTGCTTTTTGATTGTTTAAAAAAATAAATAGATAACAAAAAGAAAATTACGATTCCTGCTTTTTCTAAGCTCTCTATAATATTTGGGTTTTTATAAACATATTTAGTTAAAAGAATTGCTATATAAGCTTGAATAAAAACCACCAAAGAAACCCCTAGTGAATAATAATTCGCTTCCTTTTCGTTCTTTTCTAAACTAATTTTTAAAGCAGTCATGTTTAACATGCTTGGCGTAATAGAGCCAATAAATGAAAAAACAAATCCAAAAATAAAATGTAATAGAATACTCATAATTTATAAAAACGGCTTGGTCGTTTTATATTTCCAAAGATTGCGTTTATTTTTGTGTCCCGTCCTGAATAAACGATACAGATTATTAGACAATAATACTTAATTAAACACTTGTAAGAACATTCTTGCAAGTGTTTTTTCTTTTATAGGTTCGCATTATTACTTTATTCTGTTGATGCATTTGGTTTGGAGTTCG
>JBDNGO010000107.1:0-12732 GCA_041689245.1 Flavobacteriaceae bacterium
ACTGCGAATTAAACAATAAAAATCTGCCAAGTTTACTTGAGCAGATTTTTTGTTTTAAGTCGTCTGTTCTGAAAGAACAGTTTACTGCATTTACCAAATGGGATACAAGAGAAAGACGAAAGTCATCCTCGGCGTCTCCACCTAAGCCCTACGAAGTTCCGAGTTTACGAGGAACAAAGTAGGGCTTATTATTTTTTAAAAACATTTTTATATTAATCGTATTAAAGGCTTCGGTGGACACGTCCTCAGGTTCTTAACTCTGATTTTATAAATAATCTAACAAGGCTTATCACATGTTAGTAATAGAATATAATGGAAATATTGCTTAATCCTTACTATGAAATAGTATTTTAAGTGATTGTATTCTCTAAAAAAACATAACTATTAGTTATTACGATACTAAATTATACGTATATACATATAATTAAAAGTTTTCAAATACAGCGTTTACAGCATCATTATTCAATATTCATTTAGTTATTTATTTCTATAAATATTGTAATTTTAACGCTTATTTTTCGACAAACTATCGAACTTAAAAAAATACTAAATGACTTGGAAAGATGTGCTACATTTTGCTACAAACGGCAATCCAACACCAGACAACATTATTACAAAATCTAATATTGAATGGGAACAACAATTAACGCCAGAACAATATCAAATTACACGTTTAAAAGGAACTGAACGTGCTTTCTCTGGAGAACATTGTTCTACCTACGAGACTGGAAAATATACCTGTACCTGTTGCGATACCGAATTGTTTGATTCTAATATTCAATTTAATTCAAGTAGCGGTTGGCCTAGTTTTACTGAGCCCATCAAAAAAAATGCTGTGAAATATTTTAAAGACACAACGCATGGAATGGCTCGTATAGAAATTTTATGCAATACCTGCGATGCACATTTAGGTCATGTTTTTCCTGACGGACCAGAACCAAGTGGATTGCGTTTTTGTGTAAATTCAATCTCAATACAATTAAAAAATGAAAAGTAATTTACAAATTGCCATTGTCGGCGGTGGATGTTTTTGGTGTACAGAAGCTGTATTTCAAGAAGTAAAAGGTGTAGAAAAGGTTGTGTCTGGGTATTCTGGCGGAACTGTTCCTGGTAAACCAACATACAGAGAAATTTGTTCTGGTTTAACGGGTCATGCAGAAGTGATTGAAATTACTTTTGATACAAGTATTATTTCTTTTGAAGAAATTTTAGTGATTTTTATGACAACTCATGATCCTACTACCTTAAACCAACAAGGAGCTGACAGAGGAACTCAATATAGATCTGTAATTTTTTATCAGAATGAAGACCAAAAAGAAATTTCAGAAAAAGTAATTAAACAAGTATCTGAAATTTATGATGATCAAATTGTAACAGAAATCAGTCCGTTAACTATTTTTTACGAAGCAGAAACTGAGCATCAAAATTATTACAGAGAAAATACAGAACAAAGTTATTGTAGTTATGTGATTACTCCAAAATTAAATACCTTGAGAAAATTACACGCCAATAAGCTTAAATAAATGTTAAATTAGAATATTTACTGTAAGATTATCTGAAATTATCCGTCTATTTTAATGATAAGAATTTCTTATCATTCTTTTTCATAGCAATTTTCCCACTTCGTTTTTTAAATGAAGTGGGTTTTTTATGCTTTCTTAGAAAGATATTTTAACAAGGCAATTATAAAAAACAAAGGCCATACTAATTTTGATGACAGATTTGTTTTTAAACGAATTTCTTCTTTATATAAAGACCAATTGTAGTTTTTAGAAATTCCTTTACTACTACAAAGAGCAATGACATCTGGGATAATTTTTACACTCGTTTTATTTTTATACAACTGCAAATTAAATTCGTAATCTGCCAATACTTTATACCTTGTATTAAACTTATTTTTTAAAAATAATGTTCTTTGATAAAAAGTAGCTTGATGATGTATTGTGTTTTTAAGCCATAATTGTTTAGACCATTTAGAAGAAAAAATACCCTTATTTTTTTTAACCTGTCTTGAATCTGAATCGGTAAATTGATATTGAATTTTTCCGCTTACAACATCAAAATCAGGTTGCAATTCTTTTGCTATTTTCTCTAAGACATTCTCCTCTTTTAATGTATCGTCTGCTCCTAAAAAGTACACCCATTTTCCGCTAGACAATAAAATGCCTTTGTTCATTGCATCGTAAATTCCGTTGTCTTTTTCTGAAATAAAATAAAATGGTTCTTTTAATGTTTGTAAGTATTCTTTTGTTCCATCAGTAGAATCTCCATCAACAATCCAAACATCAAAACCTGTATATTTTTGTTGTTGAATACTAGCAACACAATCTTTTAAATGATGAAGATTGTTATGAGTTGGAATTATTATGGAAATAGGTTTTTTGATAGCGTTTAGTTAAAATAATTATCTAATAATTGCTGTTCGTTTTCCCAACAAAATTCTTTTTTTACTTTTTGTTGATTCAACTTTATTTGATGGTATAGTTCTTTATCGTCAATAAGATTATGAATTGTTTTCGCAATCTTTTCTGGCGAATAATCTTCAGCTACTACTCCAACATGATGTGTTTCTACTACCTTTTTTATTTCGGGTAAATTACCGCAAATTATGGGTAATTCGGCATGGATATAATCAAACAACTTATTTGGCAACGAATACTCGAAACTTAATCCTAATGGTTCTTCTAAAACCATTCCTATTGTTGCCAGCTTTGTGTAATTAGGTAATTCTTCATGTGGAATTCTCCCTAAAAAATGAACTCTATTTTCTAACAATTCCTCTTTTACAAATTGACGTAGTTCTGCTTCAACTTTTCCGTAACCAATAACCACCAAATCAATTTCTTCTAAAAAATGCAATGCTTTTATCATTGGTTTTATTCCTCTTCCAGGATTTAAAACTCCTTGATACAAAACAGTTTTATGATTCGTTGGGAATTTTGCATTCATCTTTATAATTTGTTTTTCTAAAAGCGGAACGTTTTTGATAACACCAAAATGAGTGTTGTGTTTTGTATTATAATAATCGGCAATTGACTGACTTACGGTATATGATTTTTTGATTCTTGGTAAAAAAAAACGCTCTAATAGTTTCCAAAAACTTTTTACAAAACTTCTTCCTTGTAATTCTGGCCCTTCAGAAAACAACTCGTGGCTATCATACACCAATTCAGCTTTTTTAAACTTACTTGCTACAAAACAAGCCGGCAATGTATCTAAATCGTTAGCTAAAATGTAATCACATTTGTAAAATAACAACAGAAAAAATAATCGAAAATTATATTCTGCATAAAACAAAAAGTTATGATTAAAAAAATGCTTTTCCCGTTTGATTTTGTAAGCTCTTTTCACCAAAAAAGTAGTTGGCAAAACTCTTCCATAGACTAAAACATCAAAATTTTTACTAACTAAATAATTAGAAATTTTATGAACTCGCTGATCCGTAGAAATATCATTTGTTACGGCTACAAAAATTTTCTTTTTTGAGTTCAACATTTAGCAGAAATGAATTATATGATTGCTTGTTGTACAACTTCAAACAATTCTCCGCCTTCGCACTTAATTGTTTTTCGTTTAAACTTTACAATCAAAGCATAATCATGTGTTGCCATTAAAATAGATTTTCCGTTTTTATGAATTCCGTTTAATAATTCCATTACTTCTAACGAAGTTTTTGGGTCTAAATTTCCGGTTGGCTCATCCGCTAAAATCAACTCTGGGTCGTTTAGCAAAGCTCTTGCAATAGCAACACGTTGTTGTTCACCCCCAGAAAGTTCGAAAGGTTTTTTGTAATCTTTGGTTTTCATGTCAACCTTTTCTAAGACTTCATGAATCTTTGCAGTCATTTTTTCTTTGTCTTTCCAGCCTGTTGCTTTTAAGACAAATAATAAATTGTCAAAAACTGTTCTATCATTTAACAATTTAAAATCTTGGAAAACAATTCCGATTTTTCTACGTAAAAACGGAATGTCTTTTTCTTTTAGTTTGTTTAAATCAAAATCTACAATAGATCCTTTTCCGTTTTTTAGATGCAGATCGCCATATAAAGTTTTCATCAAACTACTTTTACCGCTTCCGGTTTTACCAATTAAGTAAAAAAATTCACCTTTTTCAATTTTTAAATTGACTTTAGAAAGTACCAAATTATCTCTTTGATAAATATCTGCGTCTTCTAAATGTAAAATTGTATCAGCCATAAAAAGTAGTTTCTACAAATTTATAATTTTCTTATCAGTTTAAAGAAATATTAAGAGAATTAATCTTTAACAATTTATACCTTTGATTTTTAAACTACTGTTTGTTTTTTTTATTCTTTCATCAAACAAAATAATAAAAACTGCGTTATAGTTTTCAATTAGCCAAAAAACCCTTTAAAAAAAATGAATATTCTCTTTTTTAAAAAATTCGCTTTTTTAGTTTTAATCGTCTTAAGTTCTGGTGTAATTTCTGCTCAGCAAACAGAAATGGATACAAACAGTTTAGCTGCTTATAACAATGCTGTTACATTGTATAATAACAAAGCCTATGCTGCGTCTCAAAAAATGTTTAAAGAAGTTGCTTTAACAAATGAAAGCACTTCTACTTTGAAATCAGATTCTGAATATTACACTGTAATGTGTGCTATAAAACTGAATCAGGTTGATGCCGATAAAATGGTATTAAGTTTTGTAGAAAACAATCCGAATAGCAACAAAAAAGAGATCGCCTTTTTAAATGTTGGTAATTACTATTTTACAAATAAAAAAGCGGCGTATGCCTTAAAATGGTATTCTAAAGTAAATCCAAAAATTTTATCGACAGACAATCAGCAAGAATTAGATTTTAAAATGGGTTATGCATTGCTTACTACAGGAAATTTAAAATTGGCGCGAAATAAATTTCTTCCATTAATCAATAATGCCCGTTATGGAAATGATTCTAGATATTACTACGGATTTATTGCCTACAAACAAGAAGATTACCAAACTGCAGAAATCCATTTAACAGAAATTGCAAAACAAGCTTCTTATACAAGCGAAGTGACCTATTATTTATTAGACATTAGTTTTAAAGATGGTCGATTTAAGAAATGTATAGAAGTAGGAGAGAAATTATTAAAAGACCCGAAACAAAAAGAAATTTCTGACATTTCTAAAATTGTAGGAGAAAGTTATTTCAACTTAAAAAAATATAAAGAAGCCTTGCCTTATTTAATAGCTTATAAAGGGAAACGTGGCAAATGGAATAACACCGATTATTATCAATTAGGATATGCGTATTACAAACAAAACGATTTTGAAAACGCCATAAAAAACTTCAATAAAATTATTGGCGACAAAAATAATGTTTCTCAAAATGCGTATTATCATTTAGCAGAATGTTATTTATATTTAGAAAGAAAACCTGAAGCATTAAACGCTTTTAAAAGCGCTAGTGAAATGAATTTTGATGCAAAAATCAAAGAAGATGCTTTTTTAAATTATGCCAAATTAAGTTACGAACAAGGAAACCCGTACAAAAGTGTTGCAGATGTTTTGCAAGATTTTTTAACTGCGTATCCGAAATCGCCTTTTTATCAAGAAATAAATCAATTGGTGGTAACTTCATATTTATATCAACAAGATTATCAAGGAGCTTTAGATTATTTAGCAAAAAAGAAAAGCAAGGAAAATAGAGAATTAACCAAAGATGTATCTTATTACAGAGGAGTTCAATTGTTTAATCTTAAAAAATTACAAGAAGCGTACCCATATTTTTCAGAAGCTACAGCTTCTTCTGACAATAAAATAAAAGTTTCGGCTTTGTATTGGAAAGCAGAAACAGATTTTCAATTGTCTAATTTCCAAAAATCATTAAACGGATTTACAAGCTTCAAAAAATTTTCTGGTGCCTCACAAATTGACACCTATAAAACAATAGATTATAACATTGCTTACAGCCATTTTAAGCTGAAAGAATATACAAAAGCAGCAAATTCATTCAGTAGTTTTATTAAAAACACCAATGAAGATGCTCTGTTATTAGATGATGCAAATATTCGTTTAGCCGATTGCTATTTTGTGACTAAAAAGTACTCAAATGCAATTTTAGCATATGATAAAGTAATAAATAATTTAGGCATTGGATCTGATTATGCGGTATATCAAAAAGCAATTAGTTTTGGTTTTTTAGGTGATAATTCTAAAAAAATTAGCACTCTTAATGATTTAGTGACCAACTACGAATTCACCAATTTACAAGATGATGGGTTGTTTCAATTAGCAAACACCTATGTTGCCATAAAAGACAATGCGAAAGCGCACGAAACGTATAATTTTCTTTTATCTAAACATACAAAAAGCTCTTATATACCTAAAGTATTATTGCGTCAAGGCTTATTGTATTACAACGAAAGTAACAACACAGAAGCATTAGAAAAATTTAAAACAATTGTAAGTGCATATCCTAATTCTAACGAAGCAAGACAAGCTGTTACCAACGCTAAAAATGTATATGTAGATTTAGGTCAAGTTGAGTTGTATGCCGCTTGGGTAAAAAACATTTCTTTTGTTAATGTTACCGATGCAGATTTAGACAACACAACCTATGAAGCGGCAGAAAATAAATTCTTAGAAAATAATTCTGAAAAAGCAATTGAGGGTTTTACAAAATATATTGCTGCTTTTCCGAATGGGTTTCACGCCTTAAAAGCTAATTTTTATTTAGCGCAATCTTTATCTAAAACAAGTCAAGAAATAAAAGCTGCACAATATTATAAATATGTTGTAAATCAAAATCAAAGTCAATTCAGTGAAGAATCTTTAAACAAACTATCTCAGGTTTATTTAGAAAAAGAAGATTGGGAAAACGCGACTCCACTTTTAGTTCGTTTAGAATTAGAGGCAAATTATCCGCAAAACATTTTATTTGCACAAAGTAATTTAATGAAAAGTTACTATCAAAAAAACCTTTTTAAAGAAGCTGTTGAGTATGCAGAAAAAGTATTGCAAAAAGACAAATTAGAAGAAAATGTTGAGTTTGATGCAAAGACAATTATTGCTCGCTCTGCATTTAAAACAGACGATTTACAAAGAGCTGAAGAATTTTACAATGAAGTAGAACGGAATGCAAATGGAAAATTAAAAGCAGAAGCTTTGTATTATAATGCATTCTTTAAAAATCAGAATAAAAAATATGCAGAATCTAATAAAGTCGTTCAGACCTTAATTGCAGATTATTCAACCTATAAATATTGGGGCGTAAAAAGTTATATTATAATGGCTAAAAACTATTATGGCTTAAAAGATGCCTACCAAGCAACATACATTTTAGAAAATATTATCAAAAATTTTACGCAATTCAACGATGTTATTTTAGAGGCTCAAAAAGAATTATCTAACATAAAAAATAACGAAGCAAAAACGAACGAATCTGTAACTCCTAACAACAATAAAAGAGATTAAAACAATGCGAAAAATTGTATTAACACTTTGCTTATGTACTTTAAGTACACTTGTAATTGCTCAAACTAAAAAAGCAAAAGACACTATAAAAACTGAAGTTATCAATGTTGTTACGTCCTATACTCCAACAATTTCTGATGCTTTTAAAATAAAAAAGAATCCTAAAATTCAGTTAGGTGCAAAAAACCAAAAGAAGCAATTAAAATATCAGATTTTTTCTGCTCCAGTTGCATCCACATTTATTCCTAAAAGCGGTGTTGCAAAAGGAATTAATATGGGCGTTAAAGAACGTTTGTATAAAAATTATTTAGCGGCTGGTTTTGGGAATAATACAACGCCTTTTGTTGAAGCTTTTTTACATCATGCAACACCGTTTAAAAACAATTTCGGTTTGTATGCAAAATACATTTCATCAGAAAACAGTATAGATACAACTCCGTTAAATAGCAATTTCTCTAACATGACATTTGGCGCTTTTTACAAACAAGAAGAACGTTCTTTTTCTTGGAAAACTGGAGTAAATTACCAACAGAACAGATATAATTGGTATGGTTTACCTAGCACAATAACGTATTCACCAGCTACAATTTCAGCTATAAATGAAGAACAAACCTACACTAATTTTGAAACCGATGCAGAAATTGTTTTTGAAGATTTTTTCATCAATTCTAGTAAAGTAAATCTTTCGTTTTTCTCTGACGGATTATCAAGTAAAGAATTGCGTTTTGCATTTGAACCAAAAATTAAAATTTCGCTAAAAAACATCAACAGGAAATTAAACGATTTAATTCTAGATACTACTTTTGATTATGTAAACGGAGAATTTGCACAATCTTATAGTGCTACTACAAAATTAGAGCATAGCTTTTTTACAATTGGTGTTGCACCTAAATACAATTTTGCATACAACGATTTTACCTTTAGAATTGGTGCAAAACTGTATTTTACATCAGATTTAGAGAATAAAATAAGTCAAGTTTTTGTATATCCAGATATCAACATCAACTATCCTTTAGTCGCTAATTATATGAATATTTATGTTGGTGCTGGCGGAGATTTAAACACAAATACATATAAAAGTTTTAGTGATAAAAATCCGTACATTTCTCCAACGCAATTTATCACTCAAACCAATAAAAAGTATGACTTTTTTGGTGGATTAAACGGAAAATTCTCTCCAAATATTAGTTACGATTTTAAAGCAAGTTATAGCAATGAAGATGACAAGGCCTTGTTTATTCGAAACAATTCTAAGTCTAACGGAGTAAATACAAATGGATTATTAGGCTACGAATACGGAAATTCTTTTTCTGTTATATATGATGATATTCAAACACTTTCTTTCTCAGGAGAATTTACGGTTGATGTAAATAGAAATTTAGCTATTGGTGTAAACGGAGAATTTAATTCGTACACATTAACAAATCAAGCAGAAGCTTGGAATTTACCAACGATAAATGCCGAAATATTTGGAAATTACAAAATCGAAAAATGGTACGCAGGTGTAAATGTTTTTGTTTTTTCTGAACGAAAAGATGTTGCCTATAGCGGAACATATCCATCAGCTCTAAACGGAATTCAAACCTTAAAATCTTTTGTTGATTTGAATATAAATGGAGGGTATCATTTTAACGATAAATTTACTGCATTTATAAAAATGAATAATGTGTTAAATTCAGAATATCAACGATTCAGCAATTTTAACGTACAAGGTTTTCAAGTTTTAGGAGGAATTAGCTATAAGTTTGATTTTTAAGTATTACTTTAATACTTGAAAAAAGCACAAAATGAAAATTGCTAAAAACCTTTTACTATTTATTTTAATAATTACTCTAAGTAATTGTTATTCACAGAAGAAAAATAAAATCGGTAAGAATTATATCATTACTAAATTTAAATCTAAAAATAAAAGCTCCTGTTATTTAAATTTAGAAGCTTATGATTATGAAAATAAAAAGGAAAAGTATTATTCCGTATATCGTATAAATAATCTAATCTTTTCAGAACACAATTTAAACAGCTTAACATTCCATGTCTTACCCGGAAATTTTGAAATAGAATGTGGAATGATTGGGAAAGAGTCGATAAGGCTAAAAGATTTTGAAATAAAAAGAGGAGACTCTATTAATATTCGTTTTTATCTTAAAGATTCTGATGAAGTCTTTGATGAGCATCCTGTTATTAAAAATTAAATAAAAGAAAGCCTATTCAAAATACAGGTTTTCTTTATCTCATGGATTTTATGTAGATTTATACACTTTTATAAAACTACAACCAAATGAAAAAACTATCTATCCTTTTTCTATTTGCAATTTTAGTAATTGCATGTAATGAAAAAAACGAAACAAAAACAACTTCAACTGAATTAACAGCAGAAGAAAAAGTCGATGCTGAAAACATCAAAAAAATATTTGACACCGCTTTATCGCAAGGTAAATCGTACGAATGGCTTCGTGATTTAACATCAAATATTGGCGGAAGAATGTCAGGATCTCCAGAAGCTGCATTGGCAGTAGAATGGGGAGAACGCGTAATGAGAGAAACTGACTTAGATTCAGTTTGGTTACAACCTGCAATCGTTCCTCATTGGGTTAGAGGAGAAAAAGAAGTTGCTTATTACATTACTAACGGAAAGAAATTTGATATGGCAGTTTGTGCTTTAGGTAGTTCTATTGCAACTCCAAAAAACGGAATTACAGCAGAAGTAATTGAAGTAAAAAGCATTAAAGAAGCCGAAGCCTTAGGAGCTAAAGCAAAAGGAAAAATCATCTTTTTTAACAGACCTTTTGATAATACATTAATTAGAACATTCTCTGCATATGGTGGCGCAGTAGACCAGAGAGGAAGTGGCGCACAAACGGTTGGTAAATTTGGTGCATTAGCTGTTATTGTTCGTACAATGACAAATAATATTAATGATTATCCACATACTGGCGGGATGCGTTATGGAGATATTCCAGAAAGCGAATATATTCCTGGTGCTGCAATAAGCACATTGGCTGCAGAAAACTTAAGTAAGAGTTTAAAAGCTGATCCTAACTTAAAAGTATATTTAAAACAGAGCAGTAAAAACTTACCTAAAGAAAATTCATTTAATGTGATTGGCGAAATTAGAGGTTCAGAAAATCCAGAAAAAATAATTGTTGTTGGTGGACATTTAGATTCTTGGGATTTAGGTGACGGAGCCCATGATGACGGAACAGGAATTGTACAGTCTTTAGAAGTATTACATATTTTAAAAACAAACAATATCAAACCAAAAAACACCATTCGTGTTGTTTTCTTTATGGATGAAGAACAAGGCGGTGGCGGAGCAAATGCGTATGCAGCAGCTGCGAAATTAAATAAAGAAATACATATTGGTGGGTTAGAATCTGATTCAGGTGGATTTACACCAAGAGGGTTTTCAATCGACGCAAATGCAGCAAATACAGATTTATTAAAAAGCTGGAAAAAACTATTATCCCCGTATGGATTACACGACATTGAAAAAGGTGGTAGTGGAGCTGATGTTGGAAAATTAAAAGCAGAAAATGTAACTTTAGTTGGGTTTCGTCCAGATTCTCAACGTTACTTTGATTATCATCATGCAGCTACTGATACTTTTGATAAAGTGAACAAACGTGAGCTTGAATTAGGAAGTGCTTCTATGGCAAGTATGATTTATTTAATGGATAAATATTTATACAACAACACACCCGTAAAAAAATAATTACAATGTCAGTTGCAATACAAATTATTACACTGTTTTTTGGCTTGTTTTTTATGTTTGCAGGAATAATGCATGTTATAAAGCCGACTATTTTTAGGCATTTTATTCCGAATTCATTACCAAAAAAGACAGTGAATTATATTGTTGGATTGATTGAATTTAGCTTGGGTTTAGGATTGTTTTTTAATGAAACAATACAGAGTTCAGCTCTCGGAATTTTCATCCTAATGATACTCTTTTTACCCATTCATATTTGGGATGCAACAAAAGAACGACCTGCAATTGGCTCAAAAAAAACAGCAATTATTAGAATCCCTTTACAATTCTTATTAATGTATTGCGCATATTTAATTTATACAACATCATGAGAAAACTTGTTTTAACACTTAGTATTATTGGTTTGTTTAGTTCTTGTAAACAGCAAGAAAAAGCAGATTTTATTGTCATCAATGCAAATGCTTATACCGTAAATAATAATTTTGATAAAGCAGAAAGTTTTGCCGTAAAAGACGGAAAGTTTATTGCAGTAGGAACCAATGCTGAAATTCAAAAAAACTATGCACCATTAAAAACTATTGATGCAGAAAACCAAACTATAGTTCCAGGATTAATTGATGCACATTGTCATTTCTTCGGATTAGGTTTAAGTCTTCAAAAAATAGACTTAAGAGACACCAAAAGTTATGATGAAATTTTAGAAAAATTAGCTGCTTTTAAAAAAGAGAAAAATGCTGATTACATTACAGGTCGTGGTTGGGATCAAAATGATTGGGACGTAAAAGAATTTCCAACAAAAGAAAAATTAGATAAATTATTCCCAAATACACCCGTTGCAATCAGAAGAGTTGATGGTCATGCTTTATTAGTGAATGAAGCAGCTTTAAAATACTCAGGATTGTCTAGCACAAAATTTCCTAAGAAAATATCAGGAGGAGAATTTATTCAAGAAAGAGGAAAACTTACTGGGGTTTTAATTGATGCTGCAATGGGTTATATTAAAACTCCAAACACCACAAAAAAGGAATCTATTCAAGGATTATTAGACGCACAAAAAGTAGCTTTTAGTTATGGATTAACAACTGTAGATGATGCAGGAGTTGGTATATCTACCATTAATTTAATGGATAGTTTACAAAAAACAGGAGATTTAAAAATGCGTATTTACGCAATGGTTTCTGTAAGTCAGAAAAATTTAGATTACTTTATTCCGAAAGGAATTATTAAAACAGATCGTTTAAATGTTCGTTCTTTTAAAGTGTATGGTGACGGAGCTTTAGGTTCTCGTGGTGCTGCAATGCGCAAATCGTATAGCGATAGAGATCATCATTTTGGGGCCATGATTTTTGAACCAAAAAGATATACAGAAATCGCTGCTCAAATTGCAAAATCAGAGTACCAAATGAATACACATGCAATTGGAGATTCTGCAAATACACATATTTTAAAAACCTATAAAGAAGCGTTAAAAGGACAAAAAGATAGACGTTGGAAAATTGAGCACGCTCAAATTATTTCTCCAGAAGATTTTGAACTATTCGATAATATTGTTCCTTCTATTCAACCAACACATGCAACTTCTGATATGTATTGGGCAGAAAC
>JBDNGO010000108.1:0-9223 GCA_041689245.1 Flavobacteriaceae bacterium
ATTGTACTATTGCCTTTATGTATTGCTCCAATTTTCTTCTTTAAATTAAAAACTAGAATTGATGAAATCGGAATTCATTTTCAGTTTTTTCCTTTTCATTTTTCTGCAAAAACAATTGCTTGGTCAGAATTAAAATCTGCTGAAACAAGAAAATACAATGCCATTTCAGAATATGGCGGTTGGGGCTTAAAAGGCGGGTTTTTCTGGAGAAAAAGCAAAGGTGTTGCTTACAATGTTTCTGGTGATATTGGCATTCAGTTAGAATATAAAACCGGAAAGAAAATCTTAATCGGAACACAATTATTAAACGATGTTAATTCGGTTTTAAAAACCTACGAAGAAAAAATAAACACAAATGAAAACTAAATTTTTATACCTATTCTTATTTGTTTGGTCCTTTACAAACGGACAATCAAAAGTTATTTCTGAAGAAATACTAATCAAAAATGACTCTATTGAATTACCTGGAACCTTAACTTTTACAGATACCAAAACTCCGTTGGTAATTTGGGTGCACGGTTCTGGAAATGTTGATAGAAACGGAAATCAAGCTGGCGTAAATATTAAAGCCAATTACATCAAACAGTTTAGAGACGAAGTCAATAAAGAAAATATAGCTTTTTTTAGTTTTGACAAAAGAACTGCAACCAAAAGAAATATTGCTTTTTCTAAAGACATAACATTTGATGCATTTATCGAAGACTTAAATATAGTTATCAATCATTTTAAAAATGATAACCGCTTTTCTAAAATCATTTTAGTAGGTCATAGTCAAGGCTCATTAATTGCCATGTTGGCTTCTAAAAACGCAGCAAAATATATTTCTATTGCAGGTCCATCAACTAGTATTGATAAAACAATCATTCAGCAAATTACAGCCCAAAGTCCAGAATTTGGTAAAATTGCAGAAGCACATTTTAAAGAATTAGTTGAAACTGGAGATATCAAACAAGTAAATCCATTATTAGTTTCTGTTTTTGCAAAACAAAATTTTGCCTTCTTAATCAGTTGGGCAAAATACAATCCGTCAGAAGAAATCAAAAAACTAAAAATTCCTGTTTTAATTATCAACGGAACAAAAGATTTACAAGTAAAAATTGAAGATGCAAATGCATTACACAAAGCAAATCCAACATCAGAATTAGTAATTATAGAAAACATGAATCACGTATTAAAAAACATCGAAAAAGATGCTGATAATATGAGTTCTTATTATTCACCAGATTTTGAAATTTTAAAAAAAGTAGTAACTACAATTGTAGCATTTATTAAAAAGTAATTCATGGCAAAAAAGAAAGCATTTGCACTACGTGTTAACGAAGATATGATCAAAGCCATTGAAAAATGGGCTTCAGATGAGTTTCGATCGACCAATGGGCAGATTGAATGGATGCTTATGCAAAGTCTTAAAGATGCCAAAAGAGAACCAACAAAAAAAAGCGAGGAATAACATTATCCGTTTTTTTAACATTATTTTAAGAGTGTTGTCTTTTATAGTTTTTGTAACTTCATACACTCAATTAACTAATCAAAATACCATGAAAAAATTACTCTCAATCTTTTTTCTACTTGCAACAACAGTCATGTTTTCTCAAGAATTCTCTATGGATTTAGTGAAAGACATGAAACCAAGAAATATTGGTCCTGGCGGGATGAGTGGACGTGTAACATCGATTGATGTTGTACAATCTGACACAAATATTATGTATGCCGGAACTGCTTCTGGAGGCTTATGGAAATCTACTTCTGCAGGAATTAAATGGGATCCAATATTTGACAATGAAGCAACTGCTTCTATTGGTGCTGTTGCTATTCAACAATCAAACCCAAGTGTACTTTGGGTTGGAACCGGAGAAGGAAATCCTAGAAATAGTTTAAATGGCGGATACGGAATTTACAAATCTTTAGATGCTGGTAAAACTTGGAAATTAATGGGATTAGAAAAAACACGTCATATTCATCGTGTTGTAATTGACCCTACAAATCCAAATATAGTGTATGTTGCGGCAATTGGCTCTCCTTGGGGAGAACATCCAGAACGTGGCGTTTATAAAACTATAGATGGTGGTAAAACTTGGAAACAAATTTTATTCAATAATAACAGAACTGGAGCAGCAGATTTAGTAATGGATCCTGCAAATCCTAATAAATTAATTGCTGCTATGTGGGAACACAAACGTGATCCTTGGTTTTTTAAATCTGGTGGAGAAGGAAGTGGTTTATATATTACACATGATGGTGGAGAAAACTGGAAAAAAATTACAGAAAAAGAAGGTTTTCCTAAAGGAGAATTAGGAAGAATTGGAGTGGCTATTTCTAGAAGTAATCCTAATACAGTTTACGCGTTGGTAGAAGCAAAAAAGAACGCTTTATACAAAAGTATTGATGGTGGATTTAAATGGAGTAAAATTAACGACAAACCAGGAATTGGAAATCGTCCGTTTTATTATTCAGAAATTTATGTAGATCCACAAAACGAAAACAGATTGTATTCTGTATTTACATACATTAATGTTTCTGATGATGGAGGTAAAAATTTTAACGAACTAATGCCTGCATATGGTGTAGATAATGGTGTACATCCAGATCATCATGCTTGGTGGATTCACCCAGAAAACGGTTCTTTTATGATTGATGGTAATGATGGTGGATTAAACATTACAAGAGACAAAGGAAAATCGTGGCATTTTATAGGAAATCTTCCTGTTGCACAATTTTACCATATCAATGTTGATAATGATTTTCCGTATAATGTGTATGGAGGAATGCAAGATAACGGTTCTTGGGGCGGCCCAGCCTATGTTTGGAAAGCACAAGGAATTAGAAATTCGTATTGGCAAGAATTGGCTTTTGGTGATGGATTTGATGTGGTACCAGACAAAGAAGATTCTCGTTACGGATATGCAATGAGCCAACAAGGTTCTGTTGTTAGATATGATCAAAAAACTGGGTATAGTTATTCCGTAAAACCAACGCATCCAGATCCAAAAGTAAAACTACGTTTTAATTGGAATAGTGGAATTGGTCAAGATCCTTTTGATAATTCTACCATCTATTTTGGAAGTCAATTTGTACATAAAAGCACCGACAAAGGAACAACTTGGAGTGTTATTTCTCCAGATTTAACAACCAACGATCCAAACAAACAAAAACAATCAGAAAGTGGTGGTTTAAGTATGGATGCAACCGGAGCAGAAAATCACACTACAATTTTAGTAATTGAACCATCGCCTTTAGAAAAAGATATGCTTTGGGTTGGTACCGATGATGGAAATGTTCAAGTTACAATAAATGGCGGCGCAACTTGGAGCAATGTTTCTAACAATATTAAAGATTTACCACAAGGAAGTTGGATTGCGCAAATAAAAGCATCTAACAAAAATAAAGGAGAAGCTTTATTAATTGCAAATGATTATCGTCGTTTTAATTATACTCCGTATGCATATAGAACTAAAAACTATGGAAAAACTTGGACACGTATTGTAGATGCCAATGATGTAAAAAGTTACACCTTAAGTATTATAGAAGATATTGAAAACCCAAATTTGATGTTTTTAGGAACAGATGATGGTTTATATATTTCTTTAAATGCTGGAGAAAAATGGACAAAATGGACCAATGGTTTTCCAACGGTATCTGTAAAAGATTTAGTTATTCATCCAAGAGAACACGATTTAGTAATCGGAACTTTTGGTAGAGCTGCTTGGGTTTTAGATGATATTAGACCATTAAGAGAGTTCGCAAAAAGCAGTAAAAGTTTTACTACAACATTGCAATTATTTGAACCACCGACTGCATATCAAGCAAGTTTTTTACAACCAACAGGAAGCAGATTTGGTGCAGATGCATTGTATCAAGGAGAAAACAGAAAAAGTGGCGCTCCAATTTCATTTTACATGACCAAACCAAAAGAAAATAAAAAAGATATTAAAAAAGATGAAAACGCAATAAAATGGGATTCTATTAAATTAGAGATTTTAGACGGAACTCGCTTAATCAGAACTCTAAAACAAAAAACTCCTAAAGAAAATGGAGTACATAAAATGTATTGGAACTTAGATGAAAAAGGGGTTGATAGAGCATCTAGATCTTTAAGAGAATCTACAAGAGAACCAGGAGGAATTACAGTACAACCTGGAACATACAAACTAAAAATGAGCTTTGGAAACCAAGTTTCTGAACAAGATATTAAAGTTGAATTTGATCCTAGATTAACCTATTCTAAAACAGATCTTTCTGCGCGTTATGTAATGAGTAAACAATTAGAAGCAAACAGCCAAACTATTGCTGATGTTGTAAAACAATTGGTAGAAAGTAATGCTTCAGTAAAAGAAATTTCTGATAATCTAACTAAAGAAGATAAGAAAAAGTACGCTTCTCAGATAAAGTCATCTAAAGATATTACTAAGAAAATTGATGATTTGATTAGCATATATCTTGGCACAATTGATAAAAGACAAGGAATTACTAGAAACCCAGAAGTTACTGTAACCCAAAGATATGGAGCTGCAATAAGTTATTTAGGAGCTCGTTTTGGGGAAATTACCAAAACAGAAACCGAATTGATACATAATTTTAAAGAGGCATTAAACGATGCATTAAATAAAACAAATACGTTCTTTAATACCGATTGGAAAAAATATAGAAGCGAAGTAGAATCTATTCAGATTTCTCCTTTTAAAGAAACAAAAAGTTTTTCTGCAAACTAATCTAAAAACGAAGCTTAACAGCTTCGTTTTTTTTGTGACTTTAATTTTAATACTTTAGCAAAAAATAACTTAATAATGACAGAACCAATTTTCACAAACGACGCACTTGTTTTCGGACTTTTAATGATTTCTTTAGGATTTGTGTTTTACACAGAATCAAAAACAACTGGTTTTTGGTTTAAATTTTATAAAATAGTTCCAGGTTTATTTATGGCATATTTTGTACCTGCTATATTTACAACAATTGGTGTTATTGCTCCAGAATGGGAAACTACAAATAATGCAGGAGAAGCTGTTAAACATAGTTCTAGTTTGTATTATGTTTCGAGTCGGTTTTTATTGCCTGCCGCTTTGGTATTAATGACATTAAGCATCGATTTAAAAGCTATTTTTAATTTAGGTTCTAAAGCATTAATTATGTTTTTTACAGGAACCGTCGGAATTATTATTGGTGGACCTATTGCTATCTTATTGATTTCTATTTTTTCTCCAGAAACAGTTGGAGGAGCTGATTTTGATGCAGTTTGGAGAGGACTTTCTACCCTTGCAGGAAGTTGGATTGGTGGTGGTGCAAATCAAACAGCAATGCTAGAAATTTACAAATACAATCCTGCAAAATATGGCGGAATGGTTATTGTTGATATTGTTGTTGCCAACATTTGGATGGCTATTTTATTATTTGGAATTGGAAAAAAAGAAAAAATAAATAAATGGTTAAAAGCAGACAATTCTGCCATTGACGAATTGAAAGAAAAAGTGATTAAATTTACTAAAAAAGTAAAAAGAAATCCTACTCTTACAGATTATATGATTATGCTTGCAATTGCTTTCGGAATTGTTGGTTTTGGTCATTTTGTTGCAAAATATTTGAGTGCATTTTTCTCTCAAGTTGTTGCATCTTTGACTTCTCAAACTTGGCGAAATATTTTTTCTTTCTTAGATTCAGATTTTTTCTGGTTAATTAGTATTTCAACAATTGTTGCAATAATTTTATCATTTACAAAAGCAAAAAATTACGAAGGCGCAGGAGCAAGTAAATTAGGAAGTGTTTTTATTTATGTATTAGTTGCAACGATTGGAATGAAAATGGATTTGAAACAAGCTTTTGAAAATCCTGGTTTAATGGTTATTGGTTTAGTTTGGATGACAATTCATGCCTTTTTGTTGATTTTTGTTGCAAAACTAATCAAAGCTCCATACTTCTTTTTAGCTGTAGGAAGTCAAGCAAACGTTGGTGGTGCAGCCTCTGCCCCTATCGTTGCACAAGCATTTCATCCATCATTAGCAACTGTTGGAGTTCTATTAGCAGTATTTGGATATGCAATTGGAACTGTAGGTGCAATTCTTTGTACAATTTTACTAGAATTAGCATCAAAAGTTTAACAGAAATACGCATATTTGCAAACGCAAAAATTATAGATTAGAGATGAAAAAAATACTTGTTTTAGGTTTCGCAATTCTACTTGCAGCATGTTCTTCTAAGAAAGAAGGAAACATGATTGTTAATGGACAAATTAAAGGATTGAAAAAAGGAACGTTATATTTACAAAAGATAGAAAATGATACTGTTTTAAAAACAATAGATTCGGTTGCTGTTTTAGGAAGTGATCAATTTACATTGACTGCAAATGTTGATGAACCAGAAATGTATTATTTAACTTTTGATGGAAATACAACCAACAAATACATTACATTTTTTGCTGATAAAGGCATCATAAACATTACTGATGATGTTGCTGATTTTGGAATCAGCCCAACAATTACAGGTTCTAAAAATCAAGATATTTTAAATGATTACACAAAAATATCTAGACGTTTTAACGATCAAAATTTAGATTTAATTCAACGTAAATTTTACGCACAAAAATCGAACAATAAAGATTCTGTAGATATTATTACGAAAGAATATGAAACCTTGTTAAGAAGACGTTATATGGTTACAGTTAACTTTGCTTTAAATAATAAAGACAATCATGTAGCACCTTATTTAGCATTAACAGAATTGGTTAACGCTAATATAAAATGGCTAGATACAATTAACAAATCGTTATCAACAGATGTTAAAAATTCTATTTACGGTAAGAAGTTAGAAAAATTTGTTGCTGATATTAAAAAATCTGAAGCTAACAAGTAGTTTCTAAAATTTCATAAACAAAAGCCGTTGATATCTCAACGGCTTTTTTTTGTGGAGAATTTTTAGTGATTTGGTTTTATAATTAAAACATCTCGATACAATTCTGTTACCGCAGAATCACTCGATGTGACAACACACAACTGTCAGTTCGAGTGATTTTCGACCAAAGGAGAAAAATAGTATTAAGAACTCAACATAATAAAAACTCATCTCCATAAAGAGCAAAAAACAAAACCTGCTGAAAGAAATATAATAATATTTCAAACTTCTTTTTTTTAAATTAATGGCTATCATCAAATTGACATTCTAACTAAAAACGACTACTAACCTACTAACCTACTAACAAAAATCGTTAGTTAATTTATTACCCTACCTTTAGAGTTCACTAAACAAAACTTATGATTACAAAAATTATAGTCCTAGCCATTTATGTCGCAATTTTATTTTTTATCGGAATATTAGCTTCACGCAGAGTAAAAAGTATGAGTGACTATTATCTAGGAGGAAAAAAAATGGGTTTTTGGGCTGTTGCATTTTCTGCTCGAGCAACCGGAGAATCTGGCTGGCTTTTAATCGGTTTAACAGGAATGGGAGCTATTGCTGGTTATTCTGGTTACTGGGTTGTTGTTGGTGAATTGCTCGGGGTTTTTATTTCGTGGCAATTTATGGCCAAGCGATTTAAAAGACGCTCAGACGAGTTCAACGCAATCACCATTCCCGATTACCTTCAAAGTCATTTTAAATCATCTACAAACAACCTTAGAATCATCTCTGCTTCTGCCTTAGTGGTTATGGTTGTTATTTATGTAGCGTCACAAATGGATTTAACAGGTATTGCTTTTGAGTCGATGCTTGGTATTGACTATCGAATTGGAGTGCTTGTAGGGTTTAGTATTGTATTAATCTATATTTTTATTGGAGGTTTTGTAGCTGCTGTTTGGTCAGATATGTTCCAAGGAGTTCTAATGTTTTTCGGATTGGTTTTACTACCAATTGTTGTGTGGTTCTCTATGGATCATGGAGTTGGAATAACCGAAGGATTAAACGCTATTGACCCAACACTAACACAAATAATGGGAAGAAGTGAGGATGGTTGGATGAACTTATTTACAATTATTGGTTTCTCTATGATTGGCTTGGGCTTCTTAGGATCACCACAAGTATATGTTCGTTTTATGTCTATTAAAAGCACAAACGAAATTGACAAAGGAAAATGGGTTGCATTACTTTTTACGCTGTTAACAGATGCTGCTGCAGTAACCATTGGTATTCTTGCTCGAATCTATTTTACTTCTGAAGGACAAGATCCTGAAGCTGTATTAGGAACTGGTGGTGAAGATGTATTAAGCTTGATTACCAACGAATTCTTACCTACCATTCTAGTAGCCATCTTTATTGCCATTGTACTTTCGGCAATTATGTCTACCATAGATTCGCTACTTATTCTTGCTTCTAGTGCAATTACTCGCGATTTTTATCAGAAAATATTTAGACCTGATTTAAAAGATGAAGACCTAACAAAACTTTCAAGAATCGTAACGGTTATCATGGCAATGGTTGCACTCGGAATTGCTGTTTTACTATACTACCTATATCCTGATAGAAAGATTTTCTGGATTATTATTTTTGGTTGGTCTGGCATTGCAGCCACGTTTTGTCCTGTTATAATCCTCTCTCTTTTTTGGAAAAGATATACAGAAAAAGGAGCGATTGCTTCTATGATTACTGGTTTTGCTTCTGTAATACTATTTAAATTTGTGGTATCAAATATGGAAGGAATTGGACCTTATTTTGTAGAATTAGATGTGCTTGCGCCTTCTTTTGCTTTGGCAATGATTGTTGGATATATTGTTTCAAAACTATTTCCGAATAAGGTTATTGAAGAAACTGTATAATACAAATTCAATTTTTAAAGATGAGAAAGAAAATTGATGTTTTAAATAAAAACTCCTAAGTTACTCAAAAAGTTATAGTTATATCTAAAGAAATAGACAATTTATTGGTGGCTCTAAAAGCAATAACTAAAAAATAAATTTCTCATGATTTTTTTAAAATTTTAGTATATTTATAAAAAAATATAAATACAATGCATAACTTGTTTTATCCTGAAAGTAGACTGAGATAACGTCATAAAATATAATTTTAACCTGTAGTCGTATTTCAGGAATAAATATTAATAATGCGAATCAAGAGTTAAATAATAGTGTTATAAATGCTGCAGCTAGTCGACCATAAACAGGTAGGTTTAACCCTTTAGTAGACCTTACTTTACTCGCTTTTTGTATATCTGATTTTTCAATAAGCCAACTAAATAGCGCTTCAATTGGTTGTCTAATTTTGGATACAGCTCTTGAATATAAATCGTTTGCAGCTCGATCAA